>NZ_JBXAFK010000044.1:0-69186 GCF_058793055.1 Pseudomonas sp. MPR-R2A5 | reverse complement strand
CGAAATCGACCCTGCCAGTTAAAAACTGTTACCTATGTGCGTGAACTGATTTGTAACCCATGTGGGTGAGTCATACCCAAGAGCCCTTTTGGTTACTTTTGGGGCTCTTTTCCAAAAGTGACCCGCTGTAAGAGCGGAACCCTAAGCAGCCGTTACCGCAGCAACGGATATGTACTCGGTCAAATCCAACCACATGGTCGGCCCAAAGGCCGCCACGGAAGCAAGCTCCCTCGCCACAGACCACTGGAAATTGTGTAGATACCCATGCCCCGATGAGGGAGTGTCAGTGAATGCATCTTTGGCTGACCCACTGCCATCGGAGGCAAGCTCCCTCCCACAGGGGTTCTGCATTTATCTTGAGGTCTTCACAAAGCCGGGCTTGAGGCCGAACACCTCCACGCCCTGCGGCGTCGATTGCCCGGTGGTCACCTTCACCTGCTCTACCGGCTTATCCATCGCCTCTCGATACTCCACTGTCATGCCATCCTCGCCACGGGTGATTGCCGGCGCCGGCACGATGATCGCCTGGGCATTGTTGTAAGTGACGATGGTCAAGCGTGCGCTCATCCCCAGCCGCACCCGCTGCAACTGCTGCGGCGTCAGCTTGGGGATCGACAGGGTCACAGGAAATTGCGCGCTGCCCTGGCTGTCGCCGGCTATCGCCAGGCCGCTGACCACGCTGACCGAGCCGGTCAGTCGCTCGCCATCAAAACCATCGCCCATCACTTCCACGGCCTGGCCCTGGTGCAATTGGTTGATGTCCAGTTCGGAGACCTTGGCGACGATTTTCAGCCGCTCGATATTGGCCAGGCCGAACAGCACCTGGCCCTGGCTGACCCTGCTGCCGGCCTGCACCGGTGCATTGTTGCTGCCGCCTTGGGCCGAAGGGGTGCTGCTGCCGGGCGCGGGCACGACGATGCCGGAGAATGGCGCCTTGACCTCGCGACCTTCGAGCAACTTGTGCAGGGCGTCGTATTTCACCGTGGCGTTGGTCAGCTCCATATCGGCAATTTGCCGGTACTCGCCTTTGCCTTGCTCCAGCGCCTGCTGCAGTTCGCTGCGGGCCGAGGCGAGGTCCAGTTGTTGTTGCTGGGTCTGTTGCTTGAGGTCGTCCAGCTCATTGCGCGGGATGATGCCGCGCTGGAACAGGTTTTCGCTCTCGGTGAGTTTGCGCTGGGTATTGCCGGCGGTCATTTCTACGGTGCGCAGGCTGCGGCGCGCACGGCTGACGGTGGGGCTGCTGTCCCAGTCCTGCATTTCCTGCACGGTGCGCCGCGCCTTGAGCTGTGCCGAGAGGGCGTCGCGCAGTTGCACTTCGAGGGTGGCCGGGTCCATGCGCAACAGCACCTGGCCGGCCTCGACCCGCTGGCCTTGTTCCACCAGGTTGGCCTCCACATTGCCGTCAAAGGGCGCGGTGAGGGTGAGGGTGGTGTCGGGCTCGATCTTGCCCACCAGGCCGATCTGGTGCACCAGCGGGTCGGGTTTCACCGCCAGCCATTGTTCGCCCACCGGCGCCGTGTTGGCGGCCGGGCTGCGCAGGCTGAGCGCGGTGATCCCCGCAGCCGCCAGCAGCACGATCAAGACAGCACCCAGCAGGCGTTTTTTGTCAGTAGTCATTGAGGGCGATTTCCCAGCTTTCCAGCGTCATGCCCAGGGTCAGATCGAGTTGGGTCTGGGCGTTCAAATAAGCGATCAGTGCATTGAGCTGTGCATTTTCGGCGTTGCGCAGGTCCGTCTCGAAGCTCAGCACCTGGAAGTTGGTGGAGCGTCCGGCGCTGAGTTTTTCCCGCTCGATGTCGATCTTGCGCCGCGACAGCTCCACGGCGCGCTGGGAGATTTCATATTGGCGCCAGCGCGTACCGAGGTCGCGCACCACATCGTTGACGTTGCGCTCCAGTTCCTGGCGCGCGTCGGTGATACGGATCTCCTGGTCCTCCACGTTCACCCGCGCACGCACTTCGGCCTGGCGCGTGCTGATATCACCGATGGGGATCTGCACCTGCACCCCGGCGTAGCTGTCCCAGGTGCGGTTGTTGGTGCTGCCGGCATTGTTATTGTAGGCATCGCGGACCTGGTTCGCCCCGGCCACCAGGTCCACTTGCCAGCGCCCGGAGTCCTTGGCAATCACCAGGTTGAGGTCGGCCTGCTGGCTGCCGAGCAGGGCGGCAAGGTATTCCGGTTGCTGGGTCTGCGCCAGAGTGAACGCCTGGCGCTTGTCGATTTGCATGGGCCTGGCTTCCAGGGCCTCGGTGGCACGAATCGGCGTCGACAGGTCCAGGGCCAGCAGGCGCAGCAGGGCCAGGCGGCTGGTGTCCAGTTGGTTTTGCGCCTCTTCCACGCCCAGTTGCTGGGTGGCGATGTCGGCTTCGGTCTGCACGATTTCGAACTCGGCCATGCGCCCGGCACTGATCAATGCCTTGTTCACTTCCAGCAACGTGCCCGAGCGCTTGAGGGCATCCTGCACGATGCTCAGTTGTTCCTGGGCGCGCAGCAGCTCGCGGTAGGTGGCGATGATCTGGCTGATGGTCTGCGCCACGGTGGCCTTGAGGTTCAGGCGGTTGGCCTGCTCCGACAGGCGCGACAGGCGCAGCGGCGCGGTGGTGGCGTCCCAGCCGGCGCCGCGCATCAGCGGTTGGATGATCGCCAGGTCGAGGCCGTCGCTGCGGTAGCGGCCGGCGCGGTCGGCGTTGGTCAGTTGCTGGGTCCACGCCATGCTCAGCCGCGTGCCGTATTCGCTGAGCAGGCTGGTGGCCGGCGCCAGGTTGGCGTTGCGTGTGTTGTCTGTCGAGCCACGGGTACTGCGGTAATAACTGTTGAGGGTGAGCTTGGGGTTGAACACATCTTCGGCCACGCGCAGGTCGAACTTCTGCGCCACCCGCTGCAGGTAGGCGCTACGGATCGCCGGGTTATTGCGCAGGCCCAGGTACACGGCATCTCCCAGGGTCATGTTGGTGACCTGGGCGTTGAGCGAAACGCCACGCTCATAACCGCTGCGGGTGGTACTGGGCGCTGACGGTTTGATGACGACGTCGGCGGCCACGCCGTGCAGGCTGACCCAGGCGAGCAACCAGAGCCATTTACTCATCGCGCAGGGCCTCCACCGGTTGCAACCGCGAGGCCGAGACCGCCGGGTAAATACCGAAGAACAGCCCCACCAGCAACGTGCTGCCCACGCCCAGGGGCAGGGCGGCGACAGCCAGGGCGAATTCCCAGCCCGACAACCAGGCGTATAGCCAGGCGGCGGTCATGCCCAGCACGGCGCCGCACAGTGCGCCGACGGCGGTGAGGGTCACGGCTTCGAGCAGGAACAGGTTGCGGATATCCCGCTGGCGCGCACCGAGGGCCATGCGAATGCCGATCTCGCGTCGGCGTTCCGAGACGTTCATCAGCATCACATTCATCACACCGACGCCGCCGCCCACCAGGGAGATCGCCCCCAAGGCCAGCAGCAGGTAGGCGAAGGTGCGGCTTTGCCGGGTCATGCCATCGATCATTTGCTGGGGCACCGTGATCTCGACGTCGTGGTCGCTCAGTTGGGTTCGCAGCGCGACGGCGGCGTCCCGCGCCACGCGTTCCATGTCCTCGCCGGGGGCGGCGCGGATGATCACATTGCTGATTTGCGGGTTGGCGTAGATGCGGCGCATGCCGTCCGCAGGCATGAACAGCGTCTCGTTGGCCTGCACCGGCATCAGCATCGCCCGGGGCTGGTTGGACAAAATGCCCACCACCTGAAACAGGTAGTCATTGATGCGCACCCGGTCGCCCAGCTTCAGTGGGTCACCCGGCGCGCCCAGGGCCTGGGCGAGCTGGTCGCCGATCACGCCGTAGGTTTCATTTGCGTCGAAGGGGGACAGGAAGCGTCCTTCGCGCAGCACCAGGCGCATGGTCGGCGGGATATCCGGGGTGATGCCGACGAAGTTCGCGTTGGTGGTGCGGCCATGGAACACCATGGGCCCGCTGAACGGGGTGATCGCGCCGATATGGGCGATCCCCGGCACGGCCCGGCGTACGGCATCGAGGTCGAGCTGGGTGCGCATCGGCACGTTGGCGGTGCCTTTGGGCGGGAACTGGGCGATCAGGGTGTCGGTGCCCATGTCCTTGAAGATCATTGCGGCGTCCACCGCCGCGTTGTGGCCGATATTGATCAGCGCCACCACTGACGAGCTGCCGATCACAATACCCAGCAGTGCCAGGATCGAGCGCTTGCCCAGGGTGCGCAGGCTGACGAACGCTTCGTGCAGCAGTTGGCTGAGGCTCTGTTCGACCCGCAGGTTCATAGGCCGCCAGCCTCATGCACCACACTGTTGCGCACCAGGATCTTGCGCTCCAGGCGCTCGGCGATGTGCGCGTCGTGGGTGACGATGATCAGGGTGACCTGTTGCTCGCGATTGAGCGCCAGGAGCAGGTCCATGATCTCCTGGGCAGTGGTGCTGTCGAGGTTGCCGGTGGGTTCGTCGGCCAGGATCACCGAGGGGTTGCCGACCAGGGCCCGGGCAATCGCTACACGCTGGCGCTGGCCGCCGGACAGGTCGGCGGGGCGGTGATGAGCGCGGTCGGCCAGGCCAACCTGTTCAAGCATGCGCAGTGCCTGTTCTACCGATTCATGGCGTGATACGCCGCGATAGCTCAAGGGCAACGCGACATTATCCAGGGCGCTGAGACGCGGCAGCAGGTTGAAGCTCTGGAACACGAAGCCGATCTGCTGGTTGCGGATCGCCGCCAGTTCATCGGGGCTGGCACTGAAAATATCGTGGCCGGCAAAGTGGTACTGGCCGCAGTTGGGCACGTCCAGCAGGCCGAGGATATTGAGCAGGGTACTTTTGCCAGAGCCCGAAGCACCGAGGATGCCGCAGCTATCGCCGCTGGCGATGGACAAGCACACATCATTGAGAATGGACAGTTGCTGCCCGGCGAGCTCATAACGCTTGCCGATGCCTTGCAGGGAGATCAAGCCTGGGTGCGCGTGGGTGTCTGTCATCATGACTACGCCTGCAGTCTCGACGGTGCCGACACGCCCCCGGAAAATCGTTGTAACAAGTTCGGGAGCCGCCTGGTACGCGTCACGGACTGGTTTAATTTCTTGTTTTTAAAATATTGTTTGAATAGTAACCGCGTTCAATCCGCTTCGCCAGCCATGGATGTAGAGCGGTTTTACGCTTTGAAACGATTTCCAATGCGGCGCCTCACGCCCACAAAAAAACCTTCGACGGCCTTCAATGCGCCACACTGCAAGGCTTTTCAATCATATGGCGCAGTGTCACTACTTGATTTCGAACGACGGCCCCGGTATAAAAAATCAAATAATTTTTTAAAACATATTTCCCACGTGGAACTTCTATGGTCGCGAAGAAAGTCAGCGCTCCAAACATTACCAAGACTCGATTGCTGGATGCGACAGAGGCTCTCTTCATAAAGTACGGATATGACGCGGTTTTGTTACGGCAGATTACCGAGCGTGCCCAGGTCAACCTGGCCGCCGTGAACTACCACTTCGGGGACAAGGACTCCCTGATGAAAACCCTGCTGATGCAGCGCCTGGAGCCGCTTAACGAGCAGCGCCTGGAGTTGCTGGCACGCTGTGAAGCCGAATCCGACGGGCCCCTTGATTGCGACACGCTGCTGGGCGTGCTGTTTGCCCCGGCCATGGGTCTGGAACGCAGCGACCCCGCGAGCGGGGAAGGGCGCTCGTTCATTCGCTTCCTCGGGCGGGTGTACAGCGACACGTCGCCGTTTATCCAGGAATACCTCAAGGTGCATTACCAGCCGGTGTTCCAGCGTTTCTTCGAAGCCTTCGCCCTGGCCTTGCCGGACTTGCCGCGCAACGAGTTGGGGGTGCGCCTGCAATTTGCCCTCAAGGCGATTTCCGGGGTGATGGCCGGTACCGAACTGCGCCTGTTGATGAACTCCATGAGCCTGGGCCGCCCGGCCACGGATGCCGAGGTGATGGCCAAGTTGATCACCCTGGTGTCGGCGGCGATTCGCGTGCCGCAGCAAAGCCCGGAGGCGGAAAACGCGTTGGCCAAGGTGCTGGATACCCAGCGGGCCATTCGCGAACAAGCGGCAGCCCCCGCCGCCAAGGCCTCACGCTGACCTCCCTGTAGGAGCGAGCTTGCTCGCGAAGAACGCACGATCACCGCGGTTAACCAGCCTGAGACCGCTGCGTTATCGTTTAATGCTTTTCGCGAGCAAGCTCGCTCCTACAGTGTTTTGCGCAGGCAAAAAAAAGCCCGCTGGGGCGGCGGGCTTGATGTGCAACGTTTGTAACGGATGAGGCTTCACCCTACGTCCCGGGATGTGAATAATTCGTGAAAAAAATGTAAGAGAAAGTATGAAAGTGTTGACGTGCTTAAACACGTCAAAAGGCCATCTGTTTATATCTTCCAGTGCCCCGCGCTTTTGGCCAAGCGTTGACGCAGTGCATCCACATTTGCCGCCAGTTGCACCGTCAACAATCGGTAGCCATCCAACGCGCTATAGACCGGCGCATCCAGTGTCGGCTTGTCGCCTCCGAGGTGGCCAGGCCGTTCCAGGCGCTCTGTCACCCCGGATTTCAACGCCCGCGCCATGCCCACCAGTTGCACGCGAATCTGCCGGTGCTCGGCCTTCAACATCACCTGCATGCGCGCCATCGCCTGCTCGTCGCGCGGGTCCGGCCGGGTATTGCCGAGAATCTCCAGGGTGCTGATACACATGCGCAGGTGGCGTTGGATGTGGTCCAGCTCGGTCATGGAAATTCGCACTTCCTTGGACACCGATGGCATCAGTGAGCGCAACTGCACGATGGCCGCGTTCAAACGGTTGAGCAGTTTAAGGTGCTCATCATCGGTGACCGACTGGCCGTTGATGATCCGGCTATAGATCGCGGCACAGTCGCGCAATGCGCTGGCCAGGTTGTAGCGCCACGAATACACGGCGTACAGCGGCAGGGCGAAGGAAAATGCCAGGGCCAGGACGATACCGATCAGGATATCGACGGTGCGCCACAGGCCATCCGACAGCGGGTTGTCACCATGCCCGGCGACGATGAACACCGTGATCGCCGACAGCAACGCGATGTAGCCGCCCTTGCCGATGGCGTGATAGGAAAAGAACCCGCACACCACCGACATCAACAGGTAGGTCAGCAAGGGTTGGCCGAAGTAAGCCTGTTGCACCACCAGCAGCAAACCGACGCTGGCGCCGATCAAGGTGCCGTAGGCGCGCTCCACGGCTTTCTTGCCGATATTGCCGTGATGCTGCAAGCCGCCGATCACGATCAGCATGGTCACCGACGCCCACTCACCGTGGGGCAGGTTGATGCCGGTGGTCAGCAGGATCGTCGCCAGCAAGCCGATGGACACGCGCACCGCGTGGATCAGCTTGGCATGACGATAACGGCGATACGGGTCGAGCAGGGGGCGCAGCAGGCGCCGGGCGAAGAGGGGTAGATTCATCGGGAGTAAAGGGGCCTCAGCTAGTCAGGGCGAATTCGGTTCAAGTGTGGGAGGGGGTAAGCTCTAATGCATTTCATCAGTTAAGGAAGAATGCTGTCACTGTGGCGAGCGGGCTTGTCCCGCGTTGGGCTGCGCAGCAGCCCCAAAACCAGCCCCTGCGCAATATCGGGTACACCGCATTTGTCCTTTATTGGGGGCGCTTCGCACCCCAACGCAGGACAAGCCCGCTCGCCACAGGTTACCGGTCGCCCGTTCTATCTCTTAACTGACCGGCATTAGGGCTTGCCCCCTCCCACATTTTCTGCGGTGCGTTTTTAGAAAATGTAGTCGGTGGTCAAGAAGCTCGAATCGCGGTTGCGCAGGATCTCGCTGAGCAACGCCTTGTTGCTGTCCTGGAACTTGGTTGCCACCAGGGTGCGGATCGAAAATACGCGCAACGCATCATGCACCGACAGCGTGCCCTCGGCCGAGTTCTTGCGGCCGTTGAAGGGGAAGGTGTCCGGCCCGCGTTGGCATTGGGCATTGATATTGATCCGGCCGACCTGGTTGGCGAAGGTGTCCACCAGGCGTCCGATTTGCACAGGGTCGGTGCCGAACAGGCTCAACTGTTGGCCGAAGTCCGATTCGAGCACGTAATCGACCACGGTTTCCAGGTCGCGGTAGGGCACGATCGGCACCACCGGGCCGAACTGTTCTTCGTGGTACACACGCATTTGCGGGTTCACCGGGTACAGCACCGCCGGGTAAAAGAACGACCCGCGACTGACGCCACCCTGGGCGTTCACCACCTGGGCGCCGTGCTGCGTCGCATCCGCCACCAGCGCCGTGAGGTAATCCACCTTGCCCACTTCCGGCAGCGGCGTCAGCGACACGCCGTCTTCCCACGGCATGCCGGGTTTGAGCGTGGCCAGTTTCTGGTTGAACTTCTCGATAAAGCGATCGACCACGTCTTCATGCACAAACAGGATCTTCAAGGCCGTGCAACGCTGGCCGTTGAACGACAGCGAGCCAGTGAGCGCCTCGCTGACCGCATTGTCCAGGTCCACCTGCGGCAGCACGATGCCGGGGTTTTTCGCGTCCAGGCCCAAGGCCGCACGCAGGCGGTGTGGCTTGGGATGCAGTTTTTTCAAATCACTGGCGGCCTTGTTGGTGCCGATAAACGCAAAGATATCGATCTTGCCGCTGGCCATCAGCGCGCTGACGGTTTCGCGGCCGCTGCCGTAGATCACATTGATCACCCCGGCCGGGAAACTGTCGCGGAACGCCTCCAGCAACGGACGGATCAGCAGCACACCCAGCTTGGCCGGCTTGAACACCACGGTATTGCCCATGATCAGCGCGGGGATCAGCGTGGTGAACGTCTCGTTCAAGGGGTAGTTGTAGGGGCCCATGCACAGCGCCACGCCCATCGGCACGCGGCGGATCTGGCCGAGCGTGTCCTGCTCCAGTTCGAAGCGGCTGCTACGGCGATCGAGTTCCTTGAGGGCATTGATGGTGTCGGTGATGTAGTCGCAAGTGCGGTCGAACTCTTTTTGCGAGTCCTTGAGGTTCTTGCCGATTTCCCACATCAGCAGCTTGACCACCGCATCACGTTGTTCGCGCATGCGCCGCAGAAACGCTTCGACATGCAGGATGCGTTGCGCCACACGCATTGTCGGCCATTCACCCTGGCCACGGTCATAGGCGCGCACGGCGGCGTCGAGGGCGGTGAGGGCGGTGTCGGCATCCAGCAGTGGTGTGCTGCCAATCTGCACACGCGTGTCGCCCAGTTGCACGGGGCTGAGGACCTGGGCCAACGGACCGTCCCAGACCCGCAACTGGCCGTCGACCAGGTAATCACGCTGTTCGATAGGCGCCGCCAGGCGAAATTGCTCGGGAATGTCGGCGGTGGAAACGGGAAACAGCTGGGCGAGCAGGTTATCGGTGGTCATGTTGCTACCCCTGGAATAGTTGCAAAACATGACTAGAGAGTCACCCAACAACGGTCTCCATGGCAAGGCTTGTGCGCTTTGCAGTACGCAGGGGCGCGCGTGGCGGGTAAACTGCGCGGCTTTCTTGAAGGAGTTCATATGAGTCAGTACCAGCCGGGCATTCTTGCCGCTCCGGTGCCCTTGCAGGCACGCCATCTGTTTTTTGCCGTGGATTCCCTGGACGCCGTGCCCGCTGCGCTGGATGCGTTGGTGCAGCGTGTGGATTCGGCGGCCGTGGTCGGGTTCGGTGAGCCGCTGGTAACCGCCCTGGGCGCACAGATCGACGGTTTGCGCCCATTCCCGGCTGTCAGCGGGCCAGGTGCGCACAACCCCTCCACCCAGCAGGCGCTGTGGGTGTGGTTGCATGGTGTGGATCGCGGTGAGCTGCTGTTGCGCAGTCGCGCCTTTGAAAAAGCCTTGGCCCCGGCTTTTCGACTGGTGCAGTCGACCGAAGGTTTTCGCTTCAAGACCGGCTTCGACCTGACCGACTACGAAGACGGCACCGAAAACCCCCACGACGATGCCGCCGTGGAAGCCGCGCTGACCGACAGCGGTGCCAGCTTCGCCGCGATCCAGCAATGGCAGCACGACCTCGATGGCTTCGCCGCCTTGCCCGCCGAGGAGCGCGACCACATCATCGGCCGCCGCCATGGCGACAACGAAGAACTCGACGACGCCCCCGAATCCGCCCATACCAAACGCACCGCCCAAGAGAGTTTCACCCCGGAAGCTTTCGTGGTACGCCGCTCGATGCCGTGGGCCGAAAATGGCCAGGCTGGCTTGATGTTTCTTGCCTTCGGCCATTCCTTCGACGCATTCGAAGCGCAACTGCGCCGCATGAGCGGGCTGGAAGACGGGATTGTCGATGGCTTGTATCGCATCAGCACGCCGTTGACCGGCGGCTACTACTGGTGCCCGCCGCTTCAGGCCGGGCGCCTGGACCTGGGTGCACTGACGGGCTAAGCGATCCACCCCACGGGCCTGCTGTTTCGAAGCGAACATGAAAACTCTGACAGACAGGCAATCGATCACTGAAAAATGTCGGCACAGCCCTTAGTCTAGAGGCCTTTGTCACCCGCCTGGATCGTTCATGTCTTCTGTTGCCGATGGGTTGCCCTTTAACAAACGCCTGCCGGCGGTCATCGCCATTTCCCTGGGGATCGGCATGGCGACCCTGGACACGGCCATCGTCAACACGGCGCTGCCGACCCTGGCCGAAGGGATCGGCACCGATTCCGCCTCGGTGATCTGGGTGGTCAATGCCTACCAGTTGGCGATTATCGCCACGGTATTGCCGTTCGCTTCGTTGAGCGATGTGCTGGGCCATCGCCGGGTGTACCTCGGCGGTTTGCTGCTGTTTATCCTGTCTTCGCTGTTTTGCGGATTGGCCGGGTCGCTGGTGACCCTGACGGCGGCGCGAGTGGTGCAGGGGTTGGGCGCGGCAGCCATCATGAGCGTGAATACGGCGCTGTTGCGGCATATCTACCCGTCGAAAATGCTGGGCCGTGGCCTGGGCTACAACTCGTTGGTGGTGGGGCTGGCCTTTACCCTGGGGCCGACCGCCGCGTCGGCGATCCTGTCGGTGGCGACCTGGCACTGGCTGTACCTGATCAATGTGCCGTTGGGGCTGTTGGCCCTGGTGTTGGGCCTGCGTTCATTGCCGACCCTGCCCATGACCGGGCATGCCTTCGACCGTCTGGCGGCCGTGCTGTGTGCCGGGTTATTTGCCTTGCTGGTCCTCGGCCTGGGCACGGCGGTGCACGGCGCCCAGGGCGCACTGACCCTGGGCCTGGTCGCGCTGGCGCTGGTCTGTGGCGCGTTGCTGTTGCGCCGGCAGGCCGGGCACCCGGCGCCGATGCTGGCCCTGGATTTGTTCAAGCGGCCGGTGTTTGCCTTGTCTTCCCTCACGGCGATCTGCGCGTTCAGCGCCCAGGGCCTGGCCTTTGTGTCGCTGCCCTTTCTGTTGCAGGCGGTGCTCGGGCATAGCCAAGTGGAAACGGGCTTTCTGATGACGCCCTGGCCAGCCGTCGTGGCGGTCATGGCGCTGGTGGCGGGGCGCCTGGCCGACCGTGTCTCCCTGGGGGCGCTGTGCGGCATCGGCCTGCTGATGCTCAGTGTCGGCATGGCCGCGCTGGCGACACTCGGCAGCGGCGCGTCGACGTTCGATATCGGCTGGCGCATGGCACTGTGCGGTGCCGGGTTTGGCTTTTTCCAGTCGCCCAACCTCAAGGCGCTGATGACCAGTGCGCCGTTGGCGCGCAGCGGTGGGGCCAGTGGCATCGTGGCGATTTCACGGTTACTGGGGCAGACGTTGGGCGCCTCGCTGGTGGCATTGTGTTTCCACCTGTTCCTGGGCAGTGGTCCGCAATATGCCTTGTGGCTGGGCTGCGTGTTCGCATTGGTGGGCGCCGTGGCCAGTGGCTTGCGCTTACTGCCCTATGGGGAAAAAGCGTGATTGGGCGTTGTAAAACCTGGCGTGGGAAGGCTACCTTGGCGACCTGAATATTTCGGGATGTTTCAGATTTATGTCCAGCCTGGCCCTCCGCACCGCTGATACTCACTCCCGTCGCGCCGCGCTGACCCTTGCCTTATGCCTGCCCAGTGATGTGTTGCTCTACCTGCTGCTGCCGATGGAGTACCAGGCGTTCGGCATCACTTTGGCCCAGACCGGGGTGTTGTTGGCCGCCAACCGCCTGGTACGGATTTTCGGTTACCGGCATGTATTGAATTTTTACGCGCGCCACGGCGACCGCTTGACCTGCATGATCGCGGCGGGGGCCGCGACATTGTGCGCCGTGGGCAATTCGATGCTGTCGGGGTTTGCCGCCCTGCTGGGCTTGCGCCTGGTCTGGGGCTTGTGTTTTGCCGCGTTGAACCTGTCCACCCAGGTGCTGGCCACCTCGGAGCCTGCGGGCGCCGCGCGCCGGGCCGGGCGATCGCGGGCGTTGATTGCGCTTGGGCCGATGCTGGCCTTGCCCCTGGGTGGGTTGCTGACGTTGTGGGCCGGGCCGCGTCCGATTTTCCTGATTCTTGCCGGCTGCTGCCTGGTTGGGCTGTGGATGGCGCGCGGTTTGCCCGGCACCGGGCACGACTTGCACAGCACCCCGGGGCGCCGTTTCAAATGGCCCGACAGTGTGGCGCTCTGGTCGTTTATCGAAGGCGTGGCGCTGGATGGCTTGTTTATCTTCGGTCTGTCGATTCAGGCGCAGAAGATCATGGGCGGTGACGCGGTGCTGATCGCCGGGGGCTTGATGGCCCTGCGTTACCTGTCGGAATTGCTCCTCAGCCCCTTGGGGGGGCGCGCGGCACAACGCTTCGGCGCCACCGCCATGTTGTTGCTGTTTTCGTTCTTGAGTGCACTGGCCCTGGCTGCGTTTGGCAGCTATTGGGTGATCATCGGCGCGGCGGCGGTGCTGGTGCTGCGCGCCTTGCAACTGCCCCTCGTGACTACCCTGGTGGCCGAGCGCAACCCCGGTGCCATGCGGGTGTCGGCGTTGGCGTCGAACTCAGTGTGGCGCGATATCGGTGCCGGCCTCGGGCCGCTGCTGGCAGGCCTGTTGCTGCCGGTGGCGTCGGCGCCCTGGGTGTTTGGCCTGGCGGGCGCGGCGATTGCGGTAAGTGCGCTGTTCTGCTGGCGCGCCAAGCGTTCCAGCTGATGGGGCAGGGCGCGTGTATCCGCAGGCTCAAGCGGTTTTGATACTGTCCAGCCAGGCGGGGTTGAAGCGGGTTTGCTCGGTGTCGAGCCCCAGCGCCTGCATCTTGGCCTTATGCGCCTCGATCTCGCCAACCAACTGCGCCTGGGCGCTGGAGTTGGCGTCCAGCTCGTGCATTTGCGTCAGCCCCAGGTGGTAGAAGCGCAGCACCTTGAGCGCGGTCGGGTCGTTGGCCTGCACCCGTTCGGTCACGGTGTGCATCACATTGGTCACGCGCATCAACTGGCGCTTGAGCTGCCAGCCATACACCGCGGGCGCCAGCCACGGCTGGTGCCACAACGGGCCGCGCACCAGGGCAACAGTGATCAACACGCCGGCAAATACACCACCGACGTTGAAGCGAAAGTTATCACCACCAGGCTCGCCGAACAGCATCACGGCCAGGCTCGACAGCAGCATCGCCAGGGCCACGAAAAGCACGGCCACGATCAGCGTGCTGCGACGGGTCTGACGGCGGTAGGTGACGGGGTCGCAGGGTTTGAGCTCGAACATCCGGGGCAGGTCTCCAGAAGGAATGTGCCGGCATCTTCTCATGCCTGGGGCAATCAAGTTGAACGATGGTTTGCGGTACTTCCTCTAAAACGATGCAGGCCACTAACCCCCGTGAGGTGAAGCATCATGCCCGAATACAAGCAGCCGCCGCCCGGCACTCCCGACCCCGACCGCACACCCGGTGAAGAAGAGCGCGATAACGATGCATTGCGCCCCAATGATCCGAAGGAGCGTGACGAACACGATGAGGTGGAGCGCGTCGAGCAAGACCTGGAAACCCTCCACGACAAAGCCCGCCCGCTTTAACAGGAGACAGTCATGAATAAACCCTCGGATGGCCCACACTCCAACGAACATGCCAGCGGCCAGGATGAGCTGGGCTTCGACCCGGACTCGCCGGATGTGGCAGACCCGCAGGTCGACCCGGTAGGTCCGGCCATCGCCCCGCTGGATAGGAAAGGTAAGGACGAGGCGAAAAAAAAGCCGCCCTACGATCCGTTGGGCGACTTGAAACACTAATACGGGCCCCGCCATTGAGCGGGGCTTTGCTTTATTTGGGCGGTGTCCAACTGACGTCGGTGATGCCGTATTTCTCTGCCCAGGGCCGCGTGGTTTTTTTCACCTGCTCGTGACCTACCCGGCCGATACGACTGACATGGGCGATGTCGGCGTCGACGGCTGCCCAGTGCCAGGCTTCGGCGTTGTTCATGATTTCTGCGCGCACCACAAAAGATTTCGGCTGGCCGTGCAGTTGGTAGTGGATGGTGTAGATTTTTGCGGTACTCATGTTGCCTCCCTGTCTTGTTCATAGATGGAGAGGAAAGCGTCCAAAAAGGTTCACTCAAAATGACAAGGTGCATGCCAGGACGGCATAGTGACGCCTTTGCACCGTGCCCAAGGATCGCGCCATGCTCCAGCTGACCCATAGCCGTTTGTACCTGCAACACCTCGGTTACGATGCGCCGCCCGCGCCTACGTTGCAGACCCTGCGGGATTTGCAGCTGCGTCATGTCTGCCGCTTTGCCTTTGAAAGCCTGTCGACCCTGATGAAGCTGCCGGTACCGATCGACCTGCCCAGCGTCGAGCAAAAAGTGTTGTTCGAGGGGCGCGGTGGTTATTGCTACGAGTTGAACCAGATGTTTCTCGCGTTGCTGCAGGAACTGGGTTTCGACGCGCGTGGGATCACCGGCAGGGTGGTGATGGGCGGGCCACCCGATGCACGCACCGCGCGGACCCATCGCCTGAGCCTGGTGACCCTGGACGGCGTGCGCTATATGACCGATGTCGGCTTTGGCGGCATGGTGCCCAGCAGCCCGTTGCTGCTGGACACCGAAGCGGTGCAGGCGACCGCCCATGAACCCTATCGCCTGACCTTCAATGACGGCAGCTACACCCTGTGGGCCCTGGTCGCCGGGGAGTGGCGCGGCTTGTACGTGTTCGACCTGCAAGTGCAGGCGGACATCGATTATGAAATCGGCAATTGGTACGTCTCCACCCACCCAGGTTCGCCGTTTCTCGGCCAGTTGAAAGTGGCACTGCTGGCGCCCGGTCGACGCCACACCTTGAACAACGCTGACTATGCGATTCACACCCTGGATCGCCCCAGCGAAAAACGCCGGATAGACAGTGCCGACGAATTGTCGAGGGTGCTGCACGATACCTTCGGTATTCGCCTGCCAACGCATCCGCAACTTCGCGAAGCGCTGGAGGGCTTAATCCTGGGGCGTCCGTAAGCGCGCGACGAACCGGAAATCAACGAGCTTGACGGGAAACTCACCAACAACGTTTTTTAGGGTGGCAACCTGCTGCCGGGCTTAAACCAAGTCAGCCGGTTGCATCGTCAGAATGATTTTTCCAACATTCTCGGATGATTCCATTCGGCGATGGGCATCGGCCGCACGAGACAGCGGGAACGTGCTGTCAACGACCGGCTCCAGACTTCCGGCGCCCTCGAAGCGATCAAGCCAATGCTCGCGGAAGCGCTTGATCATGTCGTGCTTCTCTGGCTGTGTACGGGACTTCATGACCGTACCGATGATTTGCAAGTGACGGTAAAGGATGTGCTCCAGTTCTACGCTTACCTTACCGCCTCCGCCCAGGATACCGACCTGTACCAGCCGGCCTCCATGGGCAAGGGAAGCGATGTTGCGTGCGAAGTAGGGCTCGCCCACGAAATCAATGACGACATCAACCCCTCGACCATGGGTTTTATCGGCGATGACTTGGGCAAAATCCTGCGTCTTGTAGTCAATGGCCGTATCGGCTCCCAAATGTTCGACACGCGCCAGCTTGCTGCCGTCGGTTGTCGCATACACCGTGGCCCCGGTGGCGTATGCCAGTTGCACGGCGGCAGATCCCACACCACCCGCAGCGGCATGGATCAATACCGAATCGCCGGACTTGAGCCGAGCCAGGTGCATCATTGCTTCATGGGCGGTGACGAAGACCTCGGGAATAGCGGCTGCGTGCACATAGTCCAACTGCGCAGGAATAGGCATGGCCATGCGATAGTCGATGCGTGCAAGCTCGGCGTAGGCCCCACCGCCGACAACGCCCATCACTCGATCTCCGATCTCAAAATCCTTGACCTCATCACCTTTGCCAATCACCTCGCCAGCGATCTCCAGACCGATGATCGGTGAGTCACCGAAATTTGGATGGCCGTAGCCACCTGTTCGATGGGTCAGATCCGCACGGTTCACACCCGCCGCATAGACCCGTACCAGCAAGTCAGTCGGGCGGACTTCAGGGGTGGGAGCGTCTGCCAGTTCAAGTACGTCCGCCGCGCCGAAGGCGCTAATGCTGATGGCTTTCATGGTCAGTTTTTCTCCGATTCGGTAAACGTGGCATTGGCGATAGCGGAGGCGGTGATGGCGCCTGGAAAGCCTACGTAGAACGCCAGGTGAGTGATCGCGGCGGCGATTTCGTCATGGGTCACCCCGTTGCTGACTGCCCGTCGCAAGTGCGCGGGCAACTCTTCAGAGTGACCGCCGGCAATCAATGCCGCCACGGTGATCAGGCTTCGGTCGCGCGGGGACAATGCCGGGTCGCTCCAGATCTGCGGATACAGCGTTGAATCGACGAATTGCGACAGCTTGGGTGTAAACGCCCGGGCCGCTTCACGAGGGCTGCTGAAATTGAGCGTGGACATGATGAGGTCTCCTTAAGCCTGGCTGATGAATTTGTGGGTGAGGTAGTGCTCGATGCCTTCAATGCCGCCTTCCGAACCGTGGCCGCTTTCTTTCATGCCGCCGAAGGGAAGTTCCGTGGCGACGATGCGGTATTGGTTGATGCCGATCATTCCGGCCTCCAACCCGTCAGCGACGTCAATGGCTGTTCGAGCGCTGGACGTGAACGCGTAGGCTGACAGCCCGTAGGGCAGTCGATTTGCCTCCTTCAAACCATCCGCCAAGTGATCGAATGGCATCAGTACGGCGATAGGCCCAAAGGGTTCTTCATGCATGACTCGGGCGCTCATAGGCACATCCGCCAACACGGTGGGCTCAAAAAAGTAGCCGCTGCATTCCAGGCGTTTACCACCGGCCAACACGCGTGCACCTTTGGCGACGGCATCAGCCACCAACGCTTCCATCTTGGCCAACTGCCTTGGATTGGCGAGCGGTCCAACCTGGGTACCAGGCAGCAGGCCATCGCCAATGTTCAACGCGAGGGTGGCCGTCACAAAGTGATCGACAAAGGTTTCGTAGACGTCACGCTGAATCAGAAACCGCGTTGATGAGATGCAGACTTGGCCAGTCCCGCGGAACCGATTGGCAACGCCTTCGACGGCGGCTTTTTCGACGTCGGCGTCATCGAATACCAGCACTGGCCCGTGCCCTCCCAATTCCAGGGTGATGGGCTTGACGCCTTCTGCCGCGCGGGCTGATAGCAGCCGCCCGATGGGAACCGAACCCGTAAAGGTCACCTTTCGAATGATGGAGGAGGCGATCAGGTGGCTGGAAACCTGATCCGGTACACCAAAGACCACCTGCAACACGCCTTTAGGCAAGCCTGCATCGTCGAGTGCACGCGCCAGGGCCAGCGCCGTGGAGGGGCTTTCTTCCCCTGGCTTGAGGATGACACTGCAACCTGCGGCCAAGGCTGCCGAGAGCTTGCGCGCGGGCGTAATGGCTGGGAAATTCCAGGGCGTGAACGCAGCGACAGGACCGATCGCTTGGCGTTTTACCAGTTGCAGCACACCGGGACGATTGGCCGGCACTACGCGCCCATCGATGCGGCGTGCGCTTTCGGCAAACCACTCGAAGTATTCAGCCGCACGCGTGACCTCATCCAGGCTTTCTGCAAGCGGCTTGCCCTCTTCAAGGGTCATTTGCTCGGCAATGTGGGGGGCGCGCTCCAGGATGAGATCGGCAGCACGTTTGAGAATTTTTGCGCGCTTGTCAGGTACGGTCTGGCGCCATTGCTCAAAGCTCAGTTGCGCCACTTCGAGGGCGTGATTGAGGTCGTCGGTGGTGGCGAGTGGAACGCGCCCGATCTCATGTGCGGTTGCGGGGTTGACGACAGCAGCGGTTGCGCGTCCTTCGGCACTGATCCATTCACCACCGATAAAGAGATAAAGCGGGTCGTAAGACGTGTTCATGGGGTTGCCCTTCGGTTGGATTATCAAACGTTCATACAGCTCGGCGCCTGGGGTGCCGCGGCAGGGCTTGTTCAGGCGCCCTGTGCAACCCAGTCTATGGACTGGGAACCGTTTGATTTAGCCGGCCAGGAGGGAATCATTGTTGTGTCTGGAGGGAATATCGAGCACAGGCAGGAGCGTGTAGCATCTGCACTGCCGCACGCGTCATGCGGCGATGACTGTCCGGATCGAAGTTCAAGACGTTAGTGTTTTTTGGTGGCGTACTTCTGCAGTGAAGAACGTTGGGAATTGGATCGACAGGTAGATCTGGATGGATAAGCTTACGAACATGTCGGTGTACGTCAAAGTGGTTGAGATGGGCAGTTTTACTGCTGTGGCTAACCATCTTGACTCTACGGTCGGCAATGTCTCGCGTGCGGTTTCCGCGCTGGAAAACGTGCTCGACACCCGCCTATTGCAGCGCTCGACCCGCCGTCTTTCGGTGACGGACGCTGGCCGGCGCTTTTATGAGCGTTGTACCAAGATTCTGGCGGACCTTGAAAACGCAGAAGCCGAGGCGAGTAATGCCGCGCTGAAACCCAGGGGGACATTGCGTGTGCATTGTGTGCCGGGGCTGGCGCGGCAGTTGGTCACCTCGGCCGTGCTGGAGTACCGCCGGGAATTCCCCGAAGTCACCGTGGACTTATTGCTTTCTCAGCGAATGCCTAACCTTTTGGAAGACCAATTGGACGTGTCTATTCTGATCGCCCGCACGCTGCCGGATTCAGCGTATGTCAGCCAAAAAATCGGTGTTAGCCATTGTGTGCTGGTTGCGTCTCCAGCCTATCTGGAACGACACCCAGCCCCTGTGACGCCGGAAGATCTCAATGATCATCAGTGCTTGCTGTTGGGCACCGTCGATTATGTGCGGGATGAGTGGCAATTGAAGAGCAAGGCCGGGGATGCCACGTTCGCCCCCCAGGGCCCGAGTTTCAGCGTCAATGATATGGACGCAATGGCGTCCGCCATTCGAGAGGGCGCAGGCATAGGTTTGCTGGCCGGCTTTTCAGCTATCGAGGACCTGCGTTCAGGCAGGCTCGTGCGTGTTCTGCCTGAGTATCACACCTACGAGCGCAATGTTTACGCCGTCTACACATCACGGCAGTTCATCGATGCAAAAATTACCCGCTTCATCGAGACGTTAAAAAATCGGGTCGGCACTGAGCTGATGATGACCGCTCAGGAACTCATTGTTTGAACGAAGCCTGGAACCATTCCCCAGCATGCAAAACGGCGCCCGAAGGCGCCGTTTCTGTTTACTGACATCCCGCTAGGCAATCAAACGCCCAGCACCGCGTGCTGCACAAGGGTGAGCAACGGTTGTGGGTACACGCCCAGGAAGAAGGCGAGCAGGGCGATGGCCAGCAGCATCACGCCACCGGCTTTCTGTTCCCAGTGCAGCTCGGCGTCAACACGGCGCAGGTTTGGCTCGATCAGGTACAGGGTGACCATCACGCGCAGGTAGTAGAACACGCCGATGGCACTGCCCAGTACCAGGGATGCAACCAACCACCACTCGTGGGCTTCGACACCGGTAGCGACGATGTAGAACTTGCCGATGAAGCCCGCGGTCAGCGGGATACCGGCCAGGGAGAGCATCATCACGGTCAGCACGGCGGTCAGGTACGGACGGCGCCAGAACAGGCCGCGGTATTCGTACAGGGCGTCGGCGTCACGGCCTTTGTAAGGCGAGGACATCAGGGTGATCACGCCGAACGCGCCGAGGCTGGTGATCACGTAGGTGACCAGGTACACGCCGATCGCTTCCACGGCCAGGCCTTTGCTCGCCACCAGGGCGATCAGCAGGTAGCCGAAGTGGGCGATGGACGAGTAACCCAGCAGACGCTTGAGGTTGTTCTGGGTCAGTGCCAGCAGGTTACCGAACAGGATCGACGCAATGGCGATCACGGTCAGCACGTTGCTCAGCACGCCGGTGTTGGCGGCAGGAGAGATCTGGAACAGACGCACCATCACCGCAAACACGGCAACCTTCGACGCGGTGGCCAGGAACGCGGCGACCGGCGCCGGGGCGCCTTCGTACACGTCCGGGGTCCACAAGTGGAACGGCACCAGCGACAGCTTGAACGCCAGGCCGATCAGCATCATCGCCAGGCCCAGTTGGGCAATCGGCGCGGGGCTGTTGGTGGCGGCCAGGGCGTGACCGATACCGGTGAAGCTCAGGCTGCCGGCTTCGGCGTAGAGCAGGGCCATGCCGAACAACAGGAACGCGGAACCGGCGGCCGACAGCACCATGTACTTGATGCCGGCTTCCAGGGAGCGCTTGTTGAAGAAGGCGTAGGCCACCAGGCCGTAGGTCGGGATCGACAGCAGTTCCAGGCCGATGAACAAGCCGGCCAGGTGCTGCGCGCTGACCAGCACGATGCCGCCGGCCGCAGCCAGCAGGATCAGCAGGTACAGCTCTTCGCGGTTGCCCGGGTAGCCCGTGCCGCCTTCGCCGAGGTAGGCGTGGGCGAGGGTGACGCAGGCCAGGGTCGCCACGAGGATCAGCGCGATATACAGCAACGCGAAGTCATCGATCATCATCAGCGGGGTGACCGCCAGTGGTGCGACCTTGAGTGCCGGGATAATCGACAGCAGGGCCAGGTTCAAGCCCGCGCAGGACAGCAGGAACGTTTGCGAGTGATTGCGGCGCCAGGCGATCGCCAGCATCACCACCACGATGGTGAGGCTGGTGATCAGCAGCGGCGCAAGCGCGATAAAGTGTTGGATCGTGAATTCCATAGCGCTCTTACCGGGCCGAAGCGAGTTGAGAGAAGGCGGTGCCGAACCACTGCTGCACGCCATGCATCGTTGCGGCAGAAGTGTCCAGGAACGGTTGCGGGTAAACGCCGATGTAGATCAGCAAGACCGCAAGACCGAGCACCATGATCAGTTCGCGAGCATCCATCCCGTGCAGCACGGTGTCGGACTTGGCCGGACCGAAGTACGCGCGGTGGATCATGATCAGCGAGTAGACCGAACCGAACACCAGGCCGGAGGTGGCGATGGCGCTGATCCATGGCGTGTGTACGAACGAACCCATCAGGATCAGGAACTCGCCGATGAAGTTGCCGGTACCCGGCAAGCCCAGGGACGCGGCGGCGAAGAACAGGCTGATCGCCGGCAGGTAGGCAATGCGCGACCACACGCCACCCATCTCACGCATGTCACGGGTATGCAGGCGCTCGTACAGCTGGCCACTGAGGATAAACAGCGCGGCAGCCGAGACACCGTGAGCGAGCATCTGGATCACCGCGCCTTGCAACGCCAGCTGGCTACCGGAGTAGATGCCGATCAGCACGAAACCCATATGGGAAACAGACGAGAAGGCGATCAGACGCTTGATGTCGGTTTGCGCAAAGGCCAGGAACGCACCGTAGAAGATCCCGATCAGACCCAGGGTCATGGCGATCGGCGCGAACTCGGCCGAGGCATTCGGGAACAGCGGCAGGGCGAAACGCAGCAGGCCATACGCAGCGGTCTTCAGCAGGATACCGGCCAAGTCCACGGAACCCGCGGTCGGCGCCTGGGCGTGGGCGTCAGGCAGCCAGGAGTGGAACGGCACCACCGGCAGCTTCACCGCGAAGGCGATGAAGAAGCCCAGCATCAGGATGTACTCGGTGGTCAGGGACATCTTGGTTTTCAACAGGTCGGCGTAGTTGAAGGTAATCACGCCCGTGCTGTTGAAGTTGACCAGTACCAGGCCAAGGATCGCCACCAACATGATCAGGCCGGAAGCCTGGGTGAAGATGAAGAACTTGGTCGCCGCGTAGATCCGGGTTTTCTTGCCGTCCGAAGAACTGTGACCCCAGAGCGCGATGAGGAAGTACATCGGCACCAGCATCATTTCCCAGAAGAAGAAGAACATGAACAGGTCGAGGGCGAGGAACACGCCGACAACGCCGCCCAGGATCCACATCAGGTTCAGGTGGAAGAAGCCCACGTGACGCTGGATCTCTTTCCAGGAGCAGAGTACCGAGAGGATACCCAGCAGGCCGGTCAGCAGGATCATCAACAGCGACAGGCCGTCGAGGGCCAGGTGCACGTTGATGCCGAAGCGTTGGATCCACACGTGCTTGAATTCAAGCGCGAACGTCGGATCGACACCCGGTGCCGGAGCAAATGAATAGTCGCCATGGGCCCACAGCCAGAGGCCGAGAGCGAGTTCCAGGGACATGGTCAGCAACGCAATCCAGCGGGGGAGGGTGGCGCTGAAGCGTTCACCCATCCAGCAGAGCAGGCCGCCGATAAAGGGGATCAGGATTAGCCAGGGCAGAATCATGACGGGCTCGTTTCCTTTCGCAAGTTCGCAAAGTTCATATCAGACCGCTACCACAACGATGGCGCCGATCACCAGCACGGCACCGGCCGCCATGGAAGCTGCATACCAACGCAGTTGGCCCGTCTCGGTACGGCTCAGGGCGGTGTGACCGCCTTTGGCAGCGCGCGGGATCAAACCGATGGTCTGGTCCAGCGGGTCTTTACGCAGTACATGACTGATGGCCAGGTATGGCTTGACGAACAGTTTGTCGTAGATCCAGTCGAAGCCCCAGGCAGCGAACCACCAGGCCGAGAGGAAACGGCCGATGCCACTGTTGGCCACGGCGGTCACGAAGCGACGCTTGCCGAGGAACAGCAGGGCCGCCAGCAGGATACCGGCGATGGCAATGGCGCCCGAGGCGATTTCCAGGCTGTGCTTGGCGGCGCCACCGGCATGGCCGGCGCTTTCCGGCAGTACACCGGCCAGTGGCGGGGTGATCAGGGCGCCGATGAAGGTCGACAGGATGATCAGCACCGACAGTGGCAACCAGTGGGAGATGCCATGGCCTGCGTGGGCTTCGGTCTTGGCTTCACCGTGGAAGGTGATGAAGATCAGGCGGAAGGTGTACAGCGAGGTCATGAATGCACCGACCAGGCCTGCATACAGCAGGTTCTGGTTACCGCTGGCAAAGGCTTCCCAGAGGATTTCGTCCTTGGAGTAGAAACCGGCGGTCACCAACGGCAAGGCGGCCAACGCGGCACCACCGACGATGAAGCTGGCGTAGGCCAGTGGCAGTTTCTTCCACAGGCCGCCCATCTTGAAGATGTTCTGCTCGTGGTGGCAGGCAACGATCACCGCACCGGAGGCAAGGAACAACAGGGCCTTGAAGAAGGCGTGGGTCATCAGGTGGAAGATCGCCGCGTCCCAGGCGCCAACGCCCAGGGCCAGGAACATGTAGCCGATCTGGCTCATGGTCGAGTAGGCGAGGATACGCTTGATGTCGGTCTGCACCAGCGCGGCGAAGCCGGCCAGTACCAGGGTCACGCCGCCGACCACGCCCACCAGGTGCAGGATGTCCGGCGCCAGGGTGAACAGGCCGTGGGTACGGGCGATCAGGTAGACACCGGCGGTCACCATGGTCGCGGCGTGGATCAGTGCCGAGACCGGTGTAGGGCCGGCCATCGCATCCGCCAGCCAGGTTTGCAGCGGCAGCTGTGCGGATTTACCCACGGCGCCGCCCAGCAGCATCAGGGTCGCCAGGGTGATCCAGAAGTCACCGACCTGGAATTTCTGCGGTGCCAGCACCAGCAGTTCCTGGATGTTCAGCGTGCCCACTTGTTGGAACAGGATGAACAGGCCGATGGCCATGAACACGTCGCCGATGCGGGTGACGATAAAGGCCTTGAGTGCCGCGTTACCGTTGTTGCGGTTGCTGTAGTAGAAACCGATCAACAGGTACGAGCACAGGCCCACGCCTTCCCAGCCGAAGTACAGGAACAACAGGTTATCGCCGAGCACCAGGAACAGCATGCTGGCGATAAACAGGTTGGTGTACGAGAAGAAGCGCGAGTAGCCCGCTTCACCGCGCATGTACCAGGATGCGAACAGGTGGATCAGGAAGCCCACGCCCACCACCACGCCTAGCATGGTGATCGACAGGCCGTCGACGTAGAGGGCGAAGTTGGGCTTGAAGCCCTCCACCGACATCCATTGCCACAGCACCAGGGTGTAGTGACCGCCTTCGGGTGGCGCGACGTTGAATTGCCAGATGACGTAGGCGGCGACGATCGCCGACAGGCCAATGGAACCCACGCCGATCAGGGCAGAAAGGTTTTCCGACCAGCGTCCACGGGAGAACGACAGCAGCAGGAAACCGATCAGGGGAAATACGAAAGTCAGAAAGATCATGTTCATCCGCGCATCTCACTGGCAGCGTCGATATCAAGCGTGTGGAAGCGACGATACAGTTGCAGCAGGATCGCCAGGCCAATACTGGCCTCGGCGGCTGCCAGGCTGATCACCAGGATGAACATGACTTGTCCATCCGGCTGGCCCCAACGTGCACCCGCCACGATGAACGCCAGTGCCGCAGCGTTCATCATGATTTCCAGGCTCATCAACACGAACAAAATGTTACGGCGGACCATCAGGCCGACCAGGCCAAGGCAGAACAGGATGCCGGCGACCGCCAGACCATGCTCCAAAGGGATAGCAGGCATCGTCATTGCTCCTTGGCTTCGTTGCGGCCCAAGTGGAAGGCGGTGATGGCTGCGGCGAGCAGCAGCATCGAAGCCAGTTCGACCACCAGCAGGTACGGGCCGAACAGGCTGATGCCCACGGCTTTCGCATCCACGGTGGTGTGGCCGATGGCCTGGCCGCTCTGGTGAGCGAACAGCACATACAGCAGTTCACCCAGCAGCAGGGCTGCGAGGACGACCGGGCCGAGCCAGATGCCGGGCTTGAGCCAGACGCGCTCCTGGGCGACCGAAGCCGGCCCGAGGTTGAGCATCATCACCACAAACACGAACAGCACCATGATGGCGCCGGCGTAGGCGATCACTTCCAGGACACCGGCGAACGGTGCGCCGAGGCTGAAGAAGGTCATGGCCACGGCGATCAGCGAAATGATCAGATAGAGCAGGGCGTGCACGGGGTTGGTGTTGGTGATCACGCGAAGCGTGGACACAACCGCGATACCCGATGCGAAATAGAAAGCGAATTCCATCTTTCTTCCTTAAGGCAGCAAGCTCTTCACGTTGATCGGCTCGGCTTCGTTTTGTGCGGCGCCCTTCGGCTTACCGGCAACGGCCATACCTGCAACACGATAGAAGTTGTAATCAGGGTTTTTACCGGGACCAGAGATCAGCAGATCTTCTTTCTCGTACACCAGGTCCTGACGTTTGAACTCGGCCATCTCGAAATCCGGTGTGAGCTGGATCGCGGTGGTCGGGCAAGCTTCCTCGCACAGGCCGCAGAAAATGCAGCGCGAGAAGTTGATGCGGAAGAAGTCCGGGTACCAGCGACCGTCTTCGGTTTCAGCTTTCTGCAGGGAGATGCAACCCACCGGGCACGCCACGGCGCACAGGTTGCAGGCTACGCAACGCTCTTCGCCATCGGGGTCGCGGGTCAGCACGATGCGGCCGCGATAGCGCGGCGGCAGGTACACCGCTTCTTCCGGGTATTGCAGGGTGTCGCGTTTGCGGAAGCCGTGACCGAACACCATCACCAGGCTTCGCAACTGGGTACCGGTACCCTTAACGATGTCGCCAATATATTTGAACATGGGTCAAATCCTCACTGAACCGCGCCCGCTGGCGTGTTCAACAACACAACGGCAGCAGTCACCAGCAAATTGATCAGGGTCAGCGGCAGGCAGAAACGCCAGCTGAAATCCATCACCTGGTCGTATCGTGGACGCGGAATGGAAGCGCGCAGCAGGATAAACAGCATGATGAAGAACGCGGTCTTCAGGAAGAACCAGAAGAACGCCAGCTGCGGCAGGATGCCGAATGGACCGTGCCAGCCGCCGAAGAACAGCGTGACCAGCAGGGCCGAGATCAAGATGATGCCGATGTATTCACCGACGAAGAACATGCCCCATTTCATGCCGGCGTATTCAATGTGGTAACCGTCGGCCAGTTCCTGTTCCGCTTCCGGCTGGTCGAACGGGTGACGGTGAGTCACGGCCACGCCAGCGATGAAGAAGGTACAGAAGCCAAAGAACTGCGGAATGATGAACCACAGGTTCTGCGCCTGGTACTCGACGATGTCGCGCATGTTGAACGAGCCGACCTGCACCACGATGCCCATCAGCGCGAGGCCCATGAACACTTCGTAGGACACGGTCTGGGCCGAGGCACGCAAGCTGCCGAGCAGGGCGAACTTGTTGTTACTCGACCAGCCGGCGAACAGCACCGCGTAGACCGACAAACCCGCCATGGCGAAGAAGAACAGCAGGCCGATGTTCAGGTCCGCCACGCCCCAGGTCGGGGTGATCGGGATGATCGCGAAGGCAATCAGCAAGGCGCTCATGGCCACGACCGGTGCCAGGGTGAAGATCACCTTGTCGGCAAACGGCGGGGTCCAGTCTTCCTTGAAGAACATTTTCAGCATGTCGGCAGCGATCTGGAACATGCCGAACGGGCCAACGCGGTTCGGACCGTAGCGGTCCTGCCACCAGCCCAGCAGGCGACGTTCGACGAAGCTGAGCAGGGCGCCCGCGACGACCACGGCCAACAGGATCACGATGGCCTTGACGACCGAGATGATCACGTCGATCACTTCAGGGGTGAACCAGGTCATTGCGCTGCCTCCTGCAGACCGTCAACGGTTTTGCCAAAGATTGCCGCGGGAATACCGGCGAAACCTTTAGGCAGTGCAACCAGGCCGGCACCCAACGCTTCGTTGATGCGCAGCGGCAGACGCAGGGTCTGGCCGGCCACGTTCAGGCTGAGCAGGGCGCCGTCGTTGACGCCCAGGCGGTCGGCTTCGGACTTGGCCACGGATACATAGGCAGCGGGAATGCGCTCTTGCACCGGCGCGGCTTTGGAAGAGGTTTCTTCGCTGCCGAACAGGTGGAAGAACGGCACGACCTGCCAAGTACCGGGGGCCGGATTGAACGGACGCGGTACGGCGGCGAACCAGTTCAGCGCATCGCCCTGGGTTTCGATCAGGCGGGTGCCTGGGTCGCCAGCGCGGATATGACCACCGACTTCGTCCTGGAACTTGTTCCAGGCCTGCGGCGAGTTCCAGCCCGGCGACCAGGCAAACGGCACCTGCTGACGTGGCTCGACGGAACCCGAGTAACCTTCCATGGAGAAGGCGAATGCGGTGTCGTTATCTTGCGGGGTGCGCGGTTCGTGCACGCTGATATCGGCACGCATGGCGGTACGACCGGAGTAGCGCAGCGGTTCACGGGCGAGTTTCAAGCCCTTGATGCGGAACGCGGCGGACGGTGCGGCGTCGACGATACGTGCCAGTTGCGGTGCACTTGCGGCGACAGCTGCGGTGACGTGGTCGAGCTGGGTCCAGTCCAGCGGCTGGTTCAGCAGGGTCGAGCGCAAGGCATGCAGCCAGCGCCAGCCTTCGTGAACCAGGATGCTGGCGTCCATGTACTTCGGATCGAACACCTGGAAGAAGCGCTGGGCGCGGCCTTCCTGGCTGACCAGGGTACCGTCGCCTTCGGCGAAGGTCGCGGCCGGCAGTACCAGGTCGGCTCGCTCGCTGGTCGCGGTCTTCTGGTGGTCGGCCACGATCAGCACCTTGGCGGCGTTCAGCGCGGCATCGACCTTGGCCGAATCGGTGCGGGTGTACAGGTCGTTTTCCAGTACCACGATCGCGTCGGCCTTGCCGTCGGTGACCGCTTGCAGGGCCGCGTCCAGGGACTCGCCCCCGAGCATGGCCAGGCCAAGGCTGTTGGCTTCCGGCACGACCAGGCTGATGGAGCCGTTCTTGTCACGCAGCTTCAGGGCCTTGGCGATGTTTGCGGCGGCTTCGATCAACGCCTTGGACGCCAGCGAGGTCCCGGCAATGATCAGTGGGCGCTTGGCCGCCAGCAGGGCGTCGGCGATGCGTTGGGCAAGTGCCAGCGCTTCAGCGTCCAGGCCTTCGACGGCAGGCGCGCTGGCATCGAGGGCGTGGGCCACGGCGAAACCGATGCGGGCCAGGTCGTCAGGGGCGGCGTGTACGCATTCTTCGGCGATATCGTCGAGCTTGGTTTCAGCGATGCTTGCGATAAACAGCGGGTTCAGCGCGTGCTGGCCGATGTTTTTCACCGCAGCGTCGAGCCAAGGCTGTACGCGCATGGCGTCGGCCATGTCTTCGGCCTTGCCTTTGACTGATTGACGCAGGGACAGCGCGATACGCGCGGCGGTCTGGGTCAGGTCTTCACCGAGCACGAAGATCGCGTCGTGGTCTTCGATGTCGCGCATGTTCGGCACTGGCAGCGGGCTGTCGTTCAGCACTTGCAGGACCAGGCGGATACGTTCCAGTTCACCGGCTTCGATACCGGAGTAGAAGTGCTCGGCGCCGACCAGTTCGCGCAACGCGTAGTTGCTTTCGAGGCTGGCGCGGGGCGAACCGATACCGACGATATTGCGCCCGCGCAGCAGGTCAGCGGCCTTATCGAGGGCCTCATCGGTGCTCAGCTTGGCGCCGCCGGCCAGCAGGGGCTGGCGCGGGCGGTCTTCGCGGTTGACGTAGCCATAGCCGAAACGGCCACGGTCGCACAGGAAGTACTGGTTGACCGAACCGTTGAAGCGGTTTTCGATGCGACGCAGTTCACCGTAGCGCTCGCCCGGGGAGATGTTGCAACCGCTGGAGCAGCCATGGCAGATGCTCGGTGCGAACTGCATGTCCCACTTGCGGTTGTAGCGCTCGGAGTGCGTCTTGTCGGTGAAGACACCGGTCGGGCAGACCTCGGTGAGGTTGCCGGAGAATTCGCTTTCCAGCACGCCGTCCTCGACGCGACCGAAGTACACGTTATCGTGGGCGCCGAAAACGCCGAGGTCGGTGCCGCCAGCGTAGTCTTTATAGAAGCGCACGCAACGATAGCAGGCGATGCAGCGGTTCATTTCGTGGGAAATGAACGGGCCGAGGTCCTGGTTCTGGTGGGTGCGCTTGGTGAAGCGATAACGGCGCTCGTTGTGGCCGGTCATCACCGTCATGTCTTGCAGGTGACAGTGACCGCCTTCCTCACAGACCGGGCAGTCGTGGGGGTGGTTGGTCATCAGCCATTCGACAACGCTGGCGCGGAACGCCTTGGATTCTTCATCGTCGATGGAGATCCAGGTGTTGTCGGTGGCAGGGGTCATGCAGGACATGACGATACGACCACGGGTGTCGTTCTCGTCGGTGTACTGCTTGACCGCACACTGGCGACAGGCACCGACGCTACCAAGCGCGGGGTGCCAGCAGAAATACGGGATATCGAGGCCGAGTGACAGACACGCCTGTAACAGGTTGTCCGCCCCATCGACTTCGAGCGCTTTGCCGTCTACGTGGATAGTGGCCATGGTTCAAAGTTCTTCGTTGGCCCGTTGTCAGCGGGCGTGGCTAATGGAATCTTGTTATTCATGTGCATCAACACAGCCATCAAGGCGTCAGCACATGACAAGGCGAAGGGCACGGACCCTTCGCCTGTTTAAGCGTTACGCGCCGACTACGATCGGCCTTGCCAGAGGCGGGACGGCGGCGCTGGTGGGCGCGATGCCGGCTTCGAACTCCGAGCGGAAGTATTTGATTGCGCTGCCCAATGGCTCTACGGCGCCCGGTGCGTGAGCACAGAAGGTCTTGCCTGGGCCGAGGAAACCGACCAGGCCCAGCAGGGTCTCGATGTCACCCTCGCGGCCTTCGCCGTTTTCCAGGGCCATCAGCAGCTTGACGCTCCACGGCAAACCGTCGCGGCATGGGGTGCAGAAACCGCAGGATTCACGGGCAAAGAACTGCTCCATGTTGCGCAGCAGCGAGACCATGTTCACGGTGTTGTCGACTGCCATCGCCAGGCCGGTCCCCATCCGGGTGCCGACCTTGCCGATGCCGCCGGCATACATTTGTGCGTCGAGGTGCTCAGGAAGCAGGAAACCGGTACCGGCGCCGCCTGGTTGCCAGGCTTTCAAGGTGTAGCCGTCGCGCATGCCGCCGGCGTAGTCCTCGAACAGCTCGCGCGCGGTCACGCCGAACGGCAGTTCCCACAGGCCAGGGTTCTTGACCTTGCCGGAGAAGCCCATGAGCTTGGTGCCCATGTCTTCACTGCCTTCGCGAGCCAACGATTTGTACCAGTCCACGCCGTCGGCGATGATCGCCGGCACGTTGCACAGGGTCTCGACGTTGTTCACGCAGGTCGGCTTGCCCCACACGCCCACGGCGGCAGGGAAGGGCGGCTTGGAGCGTGGGTTGGCGCGGCGGCCTTCGAGGGAGTTGATCAGTGCGGTTTCTTCACCGCAGATGTAACGCCCGGCGCCGGTGTGCACGAACAGTTCGAAGTCAAAACCCGAACCAAGGATGTTCTTGCCCAGCAGGCCAGCGGCCTTGGCTTCTTCCACGGCACGGTTGAGGTGCTTGGCGGCGGTGGTGTATTCGCCGCGCAGGAAGATATAGCCACGGTAGGTTTTCAGCGCGCGGGCGCTGATCAGCATGCCTTCGATCAGCAGATGGGGCAGTTGCTCCATCAGCATGCGGTCTTTCCAGGTGTTGGGCTCCATTTCATCCGCGTTGCACAGCAGGTAGCGGATGTTGATGGATTCGTCTTTGGGCATCAGGCCCCACTTCACGCCGGTGGGGAAGCCTGCACCGCCGCGACCCTTGAGGCCGGCGTCTTTCACCGTCTGGACGATGTCGTCCTGGCTCATGTCGGCGAAGGCTTTGCGCGCAGCGGCGTAACCGTTCTTGGCCTGGTACTCGTCGAGCCATACCGGCTCGCCGTCGTCACGCAGGCGCCAGGTCAGCGGGTGGGTTTCGGCCGAACGCTTGATCAGGTTGGCCGGGCCGAAGGAAGTCAGGGTCATGGGTAGCCCTCGAGCAATTGGGTCACGCCAGCAGGCTGCACGTCACCGAATGTGTCGTCGTCGATCATCAACGCCGGCGCCTTGTCGCAGTTGCCCAGGCAGCACACCGGCAGCAGCGTGAAGCGGCCGTCCGGGGTGGTCTGGCCGAGGCCGATGCCCAGTTTGTTCTGGATCTCGCTGACCACCGACTCGTGGCCACCGATGTAGCAGACCATGCTGTCGCACACGCGAATGATGTGGCGGCCAACCGGCTGGCGGAAGATCTGGCTGTAGAACGTGGCCACGCCTTCAACGTCGCTGGCAGGAATGCCAAGGATCTCGCCGATGGCGTAGAGGGCGCCGTCCGGCACCCAACCACGTTCCTTCTGGACGATCTTCAAGGCTTCGATCGACGCCGCGCGCGGGTCTTCGTAGTGATGCAGCTCGTGCTCGATGGCCGAGCGCTCGGTTTCACTCAAGGTGAAACGGTCTGTCTGGATAAGCGTGCTGTTCATGCTTAGCGGTCCACGTCGGCCATAACGAAATCGATACTACCCAGGTACGCAATCAAGTCCGCGACCATCTCGCCTTTGATCACCGAAGGGATCTGCTGCAAGTGGGCGAAGCTTGGGGTGCGAATCCGGGTGCGGTAGCTCATGGTGCCGCCATCGCTCGTCAGGTAATAACTGTTGATACCCTTGGTCGCTTCGATCATCTGGAAGGATTCGTTGGCCGGCATTACCGGGCCCCACGAAACTTGCAGGAAGTGCGTGATCAGGGTTTCGATGTGCTGCAGGGTGCGCTCTTTCGGCGGCGGCGTGGTCAGCGGGTGATCCGCCTTGTAGGGACCTGCCGGCATGTTGCGCATGCACTGCTCGATGATCTTCAGGCTCTGGCGCATTTCTTCGACGCGCACGATGCAACGGTCGTAGGCATCGCCGTTGGCCGCCAGCGGTACTTCGAACTCGAAGTTCTCGTAGCCGGAGTACGGGCGTGCTTTACGCAGGTCGAAATCGCAGCCGGTGGAACGCAGGCCGGCACCGGTGACGCCCCATTCCAGGGCCTCTTTGGTGTTGTAGGCGGCGACGCCGATGGTGCGGCCCTTGAGAATGCTGTTGTCCAGCGCGGCTTTCTGGTACTCGTCCAGGCGCTTGGGCATCCAGTCGATGAATTCCTTGACCAGGCGTTCCCAGCCGTTCGGCAGGTCGTGGGCTACGCCGCCGATGCGGTACCAGGCCGGGTGCAGGCGGAAACCGGTGATGGCTTCGATGACCTTGTAGGCGCGCTGACGGTCGGTGAAGGTGAAGAACACCGGGGTCATGGCGCCGACGTCCTGGATATAGGTACCCAGGAACAGCAGGTGGCTGGTGATCCGGAAGAACTCGGCCATCATGATGCGGATGGTGTCGACGCGGTCCGGTACCTTGATGCCGGCCAGCTTCTCGACCGAGAGCACGTACGGCAGGTTGTTCATCACGCCGCCGAGGTAGTCGATACGGTCGGTGTACGGGATGAAGCTGTGCCAGGACTGACGCTCGGCCATCTTCTCGGCGCCACGGTGGTGGTAGCCGATGTCGGGCACGCAGTCGACGATCTCTTCGCCGTCCAGTTGCAGGATGATACGGAAGGCACCGTGGGCCGAAGGGTGGTTCGGACCCAGGTTGAGGAACATGTAGTCCTCGTTGGCGCCGGAACGCTTCATGCCCCAGTCTTCCGGACGGAAGCGTGCAGCCTCCTCTTCCAGCTGTTGCTTGGCGAGGTTGAGGCTGAACGGGTCGAATTCGGTGGCGCGGGCAGGGAAGTCCTTGCGCAGCGGGTGACCTTCCCAGGTCGGCGGCATCATGATGCGCGTCAGGTGCGGGTGGCCGGGGAAGTCGATGCCGAACATGTCCCAGACTTCACGCTCGTACCAGCTGGCGTTCGGCCAGATACCGGTCACGGTGGGAATGCTCAGGTCGCTCTCGGACAGGGCGACCTTGATCATCACGTCGCTGTTACGTTCGATCGACAGCAGGTGATAGAACACGGTGAAATCGGCGCCGCTCGGCAGCCCCTGGCGCTTGGTGCGCAGACGCTCGTCCACGCCATGCAGGTCATAGAGCATGACGTACGGCTTGGGCAGGTTGCGCAGGAAGGTCAGGACTTCGACGAGCTTGGCACGTGCCACCCACAGCACCGGCATGCCGGTGCGTGTGGCCTGGGCGGTGAAGGCATCAGGGCCGAAACGGTTATTGAGTTCGACGACCACATCCTGGTCGTCTGCCTTGTAAGGCGGGATGTACAGAGCACTGCCTGTAGTCATGGTTTTTTATCGCTTTCGGTCAACGTAAAGAATGAAGCCAGGTTTTCGTTCTATAAAAGAATCGGTTCTGGATCAGACTTCGTCGGGGCTGCGCAGGTTGGTGACCTGAATACGCTGTTCGCGGCGCTGTTCCTTTTGTGACGGCATCTCGGCGCGGTAAACGCCTTGATCTCCGACAACCCAGGAAAGTGGGCGACGCTCCTTGCCAATCGATTCCTGCAACAGCATCAAGCCTTGCAGGAATGCTTCAGGGCGGGGCGGGCAGCCAGGCACGTAGACGTCCACGGGCAGGAACTTGTCCACCCCCTGAACCACGGAGTAGATGTCGTACATGCCACCGGAGTTGGCGCACGAACCCATGGAGATAACCCACTTTGGCTCGAGCATTTGCTCGTAGAGACGCTGAATGATCGGCGCCATCTTGATAAAGCAGGTTCCGGCGATAACCATGAAATCCGCCTGGCGCGGTGATGCCCGGATGACTTCGGCGCCGAAGCGTGCGATGTCGTGGGGCGCCGTGAAGGCGGTGGTCATTTCCACGTAGCAGCAGGACAGACCGAAGTTGTACGGCCACAGGGAGTTCTTACGTCCCCAGTTGACCGCGCCACTCAGCACGTCTTCCAGCTTGCCCATGTAGATGTTTTTGTGGACTTGGTCTTCTAACGGGTCGGAAACGGTTTCCCGTTCGCCGATGGGGTACTGCTCGTTAGGAGCATCCGGGTCGATCCTGGTGAGATTGTATTGCATCGCCAAAGCCTCATTGTTTCAGCTTCGCTTGCCGCTTGCGACGAGCTTCCGGAGCCCAGTCAAGGGCGCCCACTCGAAATAGGTAGACAAGGCCTGCCAACAGAATTGCTATGAAAACGAGGGCTTCGACGAATCCGGTCCAGCCGCTTTCGCGGACGGACACAGACCAGGCAAAGAGAAAGAGGGCTTCGATATCGAAGATCACGAAGAGCATCGCGACCAGATAGAATTTGGCTGAGAGCCGCAAGCGGGCGCCACCTGTGGGTAGCATGCCGGACTCGAACGGTTCGTTTTTGCTGCGGCCCCAGGCTTTTGACCCGAGGAGGCTGGAGACGCCAAGCATGAAGGCACAAAGGCCGACAACACCGAGGAGGAAAATGGCAAAGCCCCAGTTGTGGGCCATGAGTCCTGTCGCTTCGGTCATGCTGGAAATCCTTAACAGAGAGCAAAGGTCTCTGAGCTCGAAAAAGTAACGATGCAGTGACGATATGTCGCAGCGCAATCAATCGCGTTGATTTTATGGCTAAACACCGGGCAAGTAAAATTCCTATAGCGAAATTATTCGCGGGAATAAGCACATAGTGCACCTCCTTGGGGCTGCAGCCCTTGCATAGTGGGCATTAGCGGGCATTTGATCAAATGTGTTTTGTTTAACCTGTAACGAAGCTTTCTTGTTCTAAATGATAATGAATATTGTTTGGGTGGGTTTTAAGCAGGTGCTGATGGTGTAGCGGGGGAAGTTGCCGTTACTTGGTTGATTTCCGCTAGTTGCCGGAGCGGATCTTTTAACCGATTTATTTGCAGCGAATACCGCGCTGGATCAATGTTTTGTAAAAAATATTCAGGTTGCATGCGTTCCCGGGGTGTGGGGGGGCTTGTCAGTTAAGAGATAGAACGAGCAAACAGTCACCTGTGGCGAGCGGGCTTGCCCCGCGTTGGGCTGCGAAGCGGCCCCAAAACCAGGCATCGCGGTGTGTCAGTTGAAAACACATCGCCTGTAACGGGGCTGCTTCGCAGCCCAGCGCGGGGCAAGCCCGCTCGCCACAGTTAGGGTGCTCCTTCTGGACTGACAGGCATCAGGGCAGGCCCCCTCCCACATTTGGGGGCTCATTGACCTGGGGCGGATCGCTCAGGCAAAAAAACGCCCCGAACCAGTCGGGGCGTCAGATCGTGCGGCACTGCGGTTAGCTCTTTATCGGGTCCGCGATGGCCGTGTGCTCATGCACTCAGTGGAACTGTTCTTCTTCGGTCGAGCCGGTCAGTGCGGTCACGGACGAGGTGCCGCCCTGGATCACGGTGGTCATGTCGTCGAAGTAGCCGGTACCCACTTCCTGCTGGTGAGCCACGAAGGTGTAGCCCTTGGCGGCGTCAGCGAACTCTTGCTCTTGCAGCTTCACGTAGGCGGTCATGTCGTTGCGGGCGTAGTCGTGCGCCAGGTTGAACATGCTGTGCCACATGTTGTGAATGCCGGCCAGGGTGATGAACTGGTGCTTGTAGCCCATGGCGGACAGTTCGCGCTGGAACTTGGCGATGGTCGCGTCGTCCAGGTTTTTCTTCCAGTTGAAGGAAGGCGAGCAGTTGTAGGACAGCAGTTGGTCCGGGTATTCCTTTTTGATCGCTTCAGCAAAGCGACGGGCTTCAGCCAGGTCCGGCTTGGCGGTTTCGCACCAGATCAGGTCGGCGTACGGCGCGTAGGCCAGGCCGCGGGCGATCGCCTGGTCAAGACCGGCGCGTACTTTGTAGAAACCTTCCTGGGTGCGTTCGCCAGTGACGAACGGTTGGTCGTACGGGTCGCAGTCCGATGTCAGCAGGTCGGCGGCGTTGGCGTCGGTACGGGCCAGGATGATGGTCGGTGTACCGGCAACGTCAGCCGCCAGGCGGGCAGCGGTCAGCTTCTGTACGGCTTCCTGGGTCGGCACCAGTACCTTGCCGCCCATGTGGCCGCATTTTTTCACCGAGGCCAGTTGGTCTTCGAAGTGCACGCCGGCGGCGCCAGCCTCGATCATGCTCTTCATCAGCTCGTAGGCGTTCAGTACGCCGCCGAAACCGGCTTCGGCGTCAGCCACGATCGGTGCGAAGTAGTCGATGTAGCCTTCGTCGCCAGGACCTTTACCGGCTTTCCACTGGATCTGGTCGGCACGGCGGAACGAGTTGTTGATGCGCTTGACCACGGTCGGTACGGAGTCCACCGGGTACAGCGATTGGTCGGGGTACATGGATTCAGCGGAGTTGTTGTCCGCTGCCACTTGCCAGCCGGACAGGTAGATCGCCTGGATACCGGCTTTTACCTGTTGGACTGCCTGGCCGCCAGTGAGGGCGCCCATGCAGTTGACGAAATCTTTGTCGGGACGGAAGGAAGGCTTGGCGCCCTGGGTCACCAGGTTCCACAGCTTCTCGGCGCCGAGTTTTGCAAAGGTGTGCTCAGGTTGAACCGAGCCACGCAGGCGGACGACGTCAGCAGCGGAATAAGCGCGGGTTACGCCTTTCCAGCGTGGGTTTTCAGCCCAGTCTTTTTCAAGGGCTGCAATTTGCTGTTCGCGTGTCAGTGCCATGGGGGAAAACCTCGTCGCATAGGTCTAGGTGGAAAATTCCATTTGCCAGCCACGTAGTGAATGCGTGGTTGTGGCTGCTCGCTGACCAGAAGCTTGGGTGTTCAAGTCAAGTTCGGCGGGGATGGCGACGGGATGAACGATGGCTCAAGGGGGGAGTTGAGCAGGTAAGGGCGAACTGCGAACGGTCTTCGGGCATCGTGGGCCTTTGTACGATCCATCAGTGTGTAGCCGGGTTACCTGGTTAGCTTCCGTCCCTCGGGACAACTTCGTTCCAGTCGCAACCTCGTCAAACACACCTTGTGGGCGGTACAGACACGAATCGGCTCGGGTGGGTAGCTTGGAGCGTCGATCCGAAGGCCCTTGCCAGGGCCCCTGATTAGCGGGAGCGAGGCCATCATGCACAGGCTTTTTTGGATCGTCAAATGTTTTGTAGTGCTTTTTTTATAGCACTACATCTTTAGTCTAATACGACTCGTCAGTCAGTTTTTGGTGCTTCAGTTCAGGGTGTCGACCTTAACCCGCAAAGTCAGGTCGTCACGGCCCTGAGTAGAGTAGCTGCGGGTTGTGGAGGATTTATCGGCCTGGGTCTCACGGTTGATGCCGGCCAGGGGGATCCATTCGCCCAGGCGGCCGCTGACGGTTGTGTCGGTACTTTGCACGTTCACTACATCGGCACGTTCCTGGCTCATGCGGTCACGGTTGGTACTGATCGCCAGGTGCACGGTGTCGCCGGTGACGCTGGCGGTGACGTAGAAGCCCTGAGTGACGTTGCGGTACTGGGTCTGGTTCTGCGGGCGGCCGTAGGCATCGGACTGCGTGGTGGTCAGGGGGACGCTCTGGCCGACCTGGATCAACGCGGGTACGCCTTCGCTGGCCTGGATCTGCTGGATGCCGCCCTCGCGGCTGGCGGTGCCGTAGCTGATGATGCGCGTCTGGCTGTCGCCGCTGTTCTGCTGGTTGTTTTCATTGGTATCGACGGTGATCAGCAGGCGTTTGGCCGGCGTGTCCAGTTGGGCGAGCAGGGCGCGCAGGTCCTGGATCTTGCCGGGGGCGGCATTCACGATCAGTTGGTTGCCGTAGGCGCTGACGGTACCGTCCTTGCCGATGAAGTTCTGCGCCACGGGCAGCAGGTCGGCGCTGGTACGGTTGCTCAGGTTGACGACTTCGGTGTCGGCCAATGCCGTGCAACTGGCGGTCAGGAGGAGAGCGGTGAGTAGGGTGCGAAGGGACATGTCCGTTATCTCTGCGAGTCATTTAGGCTTGATAGTGCCAGTTTGTCGGCCTGGCAGGTCGCAAATTTAGTGAGGATCAAGCCTGCTGTAGTGGGTAAGTCTGTCGTGGCGAGCGGGCTTGCCCCGCGCTGGGCTGCGTAGCAGCCCCAATAAAAAACGCCGCGTTCCTTCAGAAAGAGCGCGGCGTCTGGTTTTTGGGGCTGCCACGCAGCCCAGCGCGGGGCAAGCCCGCTCGCCACGGGGATCAGCCCCCGCGCACCATGTCGACATGCGGAATCCCGACTTCCAGGAATTCCTCGCTGGTGATCTTGAAGCCCAGTCGCTCATAGAACGGTGCCGCATAGACCTGCGCGCTAAGGAACTGTTTGGTCTGGCCGCGTTTCTCGGCCTCGCCAATCACGGCTTCCATCAGCTTGTCGCCGACTTTCAGCCCGCGCCAGTCCTTGAGGACCGACACGCGACCGATCTCGCCGCTGGGCAGCAGGCGAGCGGTGCCAATCGGGAAGTCGCCCTCGTATGCGAGGAAATGCACTGCATCTGCGTCGTCTGCGTCCCACTCCAGTTCTGGTGGGACCGATTGTTCGGCGATAAATACCGCTTCACGAATGCGCCGAATCTCGGCGATATCCTTTTGCCAGTCCGCGACACTTACGTGAATTTTATTCATCGGCAAACCCCAGGCTTCCTTGTTTGACCAGTTCGCACAACAGGTCGCGGCCATCTTCGTCCGCCAGCCATGGGCTGAGGTTCTCGATGTGCAGCGCGTCGGCGGCGCAGATCAGCTTCAGCAGCTCGCGCAGTTTGCCCGGCAGGTAGCGACTCTGGCCGCTGGCGAACAGCAGCAGGTCGTCGTCCACTTCCGACCAGGCCAGGCGCGCGCTCGGGTTGCGAATCAGCACGGCGCCGTCTTCCAGGCTGCTCACCACGTCTTCTTCCGACAGGTCTTCCGGTCCGGTAACCAGTTCCGGATAGCGCGGCTCGGTCATGAACTGGCCAAACCAGGTCAGCAGCATGCGCTCGTCGCTCATGTGCTCGGCCAGCAGGCTCTTGAGACGGTCCAGGGCGTCGCTCTGGATCTGGTGCGGGTCGCCGGCTGGTTGGGCGTCGGCGTCGGTGTAGCGCTCTTCGTCGGTCAGGTACTGGCTGAGGAAGTCGGTGAAGTGGGTCAGCACTTCAGCGGCGCTCGGTGCACGGAAACCTACCGAGTAGGTCATGCAGTCATCTTCAGCGATACCGAAGTGTGCCAGGCGTGGCGGCAGATAGAGCATGTCGCCCGGTTCCAGTACCCACTCGGCGCTTTCTTCGAATTCGGCGAGGATGCGCAGGTCGGCGTGTTGCAGCAGCGGGCTTTCGGAGCTGCACATTTGGCCGATCTTCCAGTTGCGCTTGCCCTGGGCCTGCAGCAGGAACACATCGTAGTTGTCGAAGTGCGGACCCACGCTGCCGCCCGGCGCAGCGAAGCTGATCATCACATCGTCGATGCGCCAGCTCGGCAGGAAGCGGAACTGCTCCAGCAGATCGGCCACTTCCGGCACGAACTGGTCGACCGCTTGTACCAGCAGGGTCCACTCGCGCTCAGGCAGGGTGCTGAAGGTGTCTTCGGCGAACGGACCGCGACGTAGCTCCCATGGGCGTTCGCCATGCTCGATCACCAGGCGCGACTCGACTTCCTCTTCCAAGGCGAGGCCGGCCAGTTCGTCGGCGTCGATCGGGCTTTCGAAGTCAGGGATGGCCTGGCGGATCAGCAGGGGTTTTTTCTGCCAGTAGTCGCGCAGGAACTCCCGTGCCGTGATGCCGCCCAGAAGTTGAAGAGGGATATCAGGATTCATGTGTAACCTATTGAAAAAAAGCACTTTTCAGACTGGAATAAAAACGCCCGGCGCGGCCGGGCGTCTCAGGGGTCTTGCGGTAATCAGATGCGTTTGGCTTGGGCCACGGCGTTGCCGATGTAGTTGGCCGGGGTGAGCAGTTTCAGCTCGGCCTTGGCAGCGGCTGGCATGTCCAGGCCGTCGATGAAAGTTTGCAGCGCTTCAGGGCTGATGCCCTTGCCACGCGTCAACTCTTTGAGCTTCTCGTACGGGTTTTCGATGTTATAGCGGCGCATCACGGTCTGGATCGGCTCGGCCAGCACTTCCCAGCAAGCGTCCAGGTCAGCGGCGATCTTCTGCTCGTTGAGCTCAAGCTTGCTGATGCCTTTGAGGCTGGCTTCGTACGCGATCACGCTGTGGGCAAAGCCGACGCCGAGGTTGCGCAGTACGGTGGAGTCGGTCAGGTCGCGCTGCCAGCGGGAGATCGGCAACTTGCTGGCCAGGTGCTGGAACAGGGCGTTGGCGATGCCGAGGTTGCCTTCGGAGTTTTCGAAGTCGATCGGGTTGACCTTGTGCGGCATGGTCGACGAACCGATTTCGCCGGCAATAGTGCGCTGCTTGAAGTAGCCCAGGGAGATGTAGCCCCAGATATCGCGATCGAAGTCGATCAGGATGGTGTTGAAGCGTGCAATGGCGTCGAACAGCTCGGCGATGTAGTCGTGCGGTTCGATCTGCGTCGTGTACGGGTTGAAGCCCAGGCCCAGCTCGTCTTCGATGAAGGCGCGGGCATTGGCTTCCCAGTCGATCTCGGGGTAGGCCGACAGGTGCGCGTTGTAGTTGCCGACAGCGCCGTTGATCTTGCCCAGTAATGGCACGGCGGCGACCTGTGCGATCTGGCGCTCCAGGCGGTACACCACGTTGGCCAGTTCTTTGCCCAGGGTGGTCGGCGACGCCGGCTGGCCATGGGTGCGCGATAGCATCGGCACGGCGGCGAAACGGATCGCCAGTTCGCGGATAGCTTCGGCGGTCTGGCGCATCAGCGGCAGCATGACGTCATCACGGCCTTCGCGCAGCATCAGGGCATGGGACAGGTTGTTGATGTCCTCGCTGGTGCAGGCAAAGTGGATGAACTCGCTGACCTGGGCCAGTTCCGGCAGCTTGGCCGCCTGTTCCTTGAGCAGGTACTCGATGGCTTTTACGTCGTGGTTGGTGGTGCGCTCGATCTCTTTGACACGCTCAGCGTGTTCCAGGGAGAAGTTTTCCGCCAGGGTGTTGAGCACGGCGTTGGCTTCGGCGGAGAACGCCGGCACTTCGCTGATGGCGGGGTGAGCGGCCAGGCGCTGGAGCCAGCGCACTTCAACCAGTACACGAGCACGGATCAGGCCGTATTCGCTGAAAATAGGGCGCAGGGCCTGGGTTTTGCCGGCGTAGCGGCCGTCAACAGGGGAAACCGCAGTGAGCGAAGAGAGCTGCATGGGGTGTTCTCGGACAGTCGGGCAACGAAATGGGGCGCGTATCATACATGAAAAAATCCGCCGGTCCGTTGCCAACTGACCGGCGTATTACGCGTAACGGCTTGAAAAGGGCCCGTTGATACGACTTATTCGTTGCGCATCAACGGGTAAAGCTCTTTGAGCAATTTGCGACGGCTGATGACCAGCTGCCAACGATGACCGCCCAACTGGCGCCACAACCGCGCCGAACGAATACCGGCCAGGAGCAGCGCGCGGATTTTCGAGGCGTTGTTCGGTTGTTGCAGGTTGCGCATGTCGCCGTGGACCTGGATCCGCTGGCGCAAGGTGCTCAAGGTGTCCTGGTACAGCGCACCCACGGCGGCGATCACGTTTTCGTGGGCTGGGCCGAAGTGTTCCACCTGGGATTGAATCTGCGGCAGGCGTTTGCCAATGGTCTCGAGCAGGTCGTCGCGCTTGGCCAGTTGGCGCTCGAGACCGAGCATCGACAAGGCATAGCGCAGCGGCTCACGTTGCAAGGTGCTCGGGTCACGCTCGAGTGCGCCGATCAGCGCGCGGTAACCTTCGCGCAGGGCCAGGTCGTCGCCGCCGTAGACTTCCAGGGTGTCCTTGGGGTCGCGGATCAGCAGGCTGCCGAGCATGCAGGTCAGGCCCGCTTCGGTGACCTGGCCGGTCTTGGCGATCTTGTCCACCAGCACCGCGGCGAGGAATACACCGCCGAGTGCCGTCAGTTGCTCCTGGGTCGGGCTCATGCCGGGGTGCTCCAGGGTTCGGCGATTTCGATCACGCCGCCCCCCAGGCAAATCTCCCCGTCGTAGAACACTACGGACTGGCCAGGCGTGACCGCGCGTTGCGGGTCGTCGAAGGTGGCACGGTAACCGCTGGCGGTTTTTTCCAGGGTGCAGGGTTGGTCGCTCTGGCGATAGCGCACCTTGGCGGTCAGGCGACGCGGGGTGCTCAGGTCGATCGGGTTGACCCAATAGATCTCCGACGCCAGCAGGGCGCGGGAGAACAGCAGCGGGTGTTCATTGCCCTGTCCAACAACCAGTACGTTGTGCTCCAGGTCCTTGATCAGTACGTACCAGGGTTCTTCACCGGCGTCTTTCAAGCCGCCGATGCCCAGGCCCTGGCGCTGCCCGATGGTGTGGTACATCAGGCCGTGGTGGCGGCCGATGACCTCGCCGTCGGTGGTCTTGATCTCGCCCGGTTGTGCCGGCAGGTACTGCTTGAGGAAGTCACTGAAGCGGCGCTCGCCAATAAAGCAGATCCCGGTGGAGTCCTTCTTCTTGGCCGTGGCCAGGCCGTGTTGCTCGGCGATCCGGCGCACTTCGGGTTTCTCCAGCTCGCCGACCGGGAACAGGGTCTTGGCGATCTGTTCGCCGCCGACGGCGTGCAGGAAGTAGCTCTGGTCCTTGTTCGGGTCCAGGCCCTTGAGCAGTTCGGTGCGGCCATCGATATCGCGACGGCGCACGTAGTGGCCAGTTGCAATCAGGTCGGCGCCGAGCATCATGGCGTAGTCGAGGAACGCCTTGAACTTGATCTCGCGGTTACACAGGATGTCCGGGTTCGGCGTACGACCGGCCTTGTATTCGGCCAGGAAGTGCTCGAACACATTGTCCCAGTACTCGGCGGCGAAGTTGGCGGTGTGCAGCTTTATACCGATTTTGTCGCACACGGCCTGGGCATCCGCCAGGTCGTCCATGGCGGTGCAATATTCCGTTCCATCGTCTTCTTCCCAGTTCTTCATGAACAGGCCTTCCACCTCATAGCCCTGCTCCATGAGCAGAACGGCGGAAACGGAAGAATCCACGCCGCCGGACATACCGACGATGACGCGCTTCTTTTGTGTGTCAGAAGGGGCTGGATCACGCATAGGATTTCAACGGGTGTCTTTAAAAAGGACGCGATTCTAGCAGGCTCGCGCCTGCAAGGCTAAAGAGAAGGGCGGATCAATTCGAGACTGTGGCGCTGACCGGCCAGATAATCGTCGATACAGCGGATGATCAGCTCGCTGCGCCAGTCGTCGCGCAAGGCTATCAGCTCGTCGCGCGTCAGCCAGCGGGCGCGCACGATGCCCTCGTCGAGTTGATAGTCCGGGTAGTGTTTCAGCGCCTTGGCGGTAAAGCAGACCCGCTGGTAGGTCACGCCATTGCTGGGGGCGGTGTACAGGTAGATACCGACGACGCCGGTGGCTTCCACGTCCCAGCCGGTTTCTTCGAGGGTTTCGCGCACGGCGGCTTCGGTCAGGGTTTCATGCGGGTCGAGGTGGCCGGCGGGCTGGTTGAGCACGGCACGCCCGTTCTTGAGTTCTTCGACCATCAGGAAGCGGCCGTTGTCTTCGACGATGGTGGCGACGGTGATGTGGGGTTGCCAGGTCATGGGATGCCTCGATTCAGTTGTACGGCTCGGCCTATCGGCAGGATTGCAGTCAATGTGGGAGGGGGCTTGCCCCCGATAGCGGTGGATCAGCTATAAGTAGCCTGGTCGGTATGTGCCATCGGGGGCAAGCCCCCTCCCACAACTTGATTGGGTTTCTTCAGCAAAAAGCACATAAACAAAAACCCCGGCACAGGGCCGGGGCTTCTTTGCATCCTTACAACCTTACTTCAACTTGGCAATCGCCGCGTTGAGGGTGTTGCTTGGGCGCATGGCCTTGCTGGTCAGCTCCGGGTTCGGCGCGTAGTAGCCGCCGATGTCCACTGGCTTGCCCTGTACGGCGTTGAGCTCGGCAACGATGGTTGCTTCGTTCGCGGCCAGGGTCTTGGCCAGTTCGCTGAACTGCCCTTGCAGTGCCGTGTCTTCGGTCTGTGCCGCCAGGGCCTGGGCCCAGTACAGCGCCAGGTAGAAGTGGCTGCCGCGGTTGTCGATGTTGCCGACTTTGCGCGATGGCGACTTGTTGTTGTCGAGGAACTGGCCGGTGGCCTGGTCCAGGGTCTTGGACAGTACCAGGGCTTTCGGGTTGTTGTATGTCACGCCCAGGTGTTCCAGGGAGGCTGCCAGGGCCAGGAATTCGCCCAGGGAGTCCCAGCGCAGGAAGTTCTCTTCCAGCAGCTGTTGCACGTGCTTGGGTGCCGAACCGCCAGCGCCGGTTTCGAACAGGCCGCCGCCGTTCATCAGTGGCACGATCGACAGCATTTTGGCGCTGGTGCCCAGTTCCATGATCGGGAACAGGTCGGTCAGGTAGTCGCGCAGTACGTTACCGGTCACCGAGATGGTGTCCAGGCCCTTGCGGGTGCGCTCCAGGGTGAACTTCATCGCGTCGACCGGCGACATGATGCGGATGTCCAGGCCTTCGGTGTTGTGGTCTTTCAGGTAGGTCTGGACTTTTTCGATCACGGCGCCATCGTGGGCGCGCTTCGGGTCCAGCCAGAAGATGGCTGGGGTGTTGCTGGCGCGAGCGCGGTTGACGGCCAGCTTGACCCAGTCCTGGATCGGCGCGTCTTTGGCCTGGCACATGCGGAAGATGTCGCCGGCTTCGACGGGCTGTTCCATCAGCAGGTTGCCCTTGCTGTCGGTGACGCGGACCACGCCGTCAGCCTTGATCTGGAAAGTCTTGTCGTGAGAGCCGTACTCTTCGGCTTTCTGCGCCATCAGGCCAACGTTCGGTACGCTGCCCATGGTGGTTGGATCGAACGCGCCATTGGCCTTGCAGTCTTCGATGACGGCCTGGTAGATGGTGGCGTAGCAGCGATCCGGAATCACGGCCTTGGTGTCGTGCAGTTGGCCGTCGGTGCCCCACATTTTACCGGAGTCACGGATCATGGCCGGCATCGAAGCGTCGACGATGACGTCGCTCGGCACGTGCAGGTTGGTGATGCCTTTGTCGGAGTTGACCATCGCCAGGGAAGGGCGCGAGGCGTAGACCGCCTGGATGTCAGCTTCGATCTGCGCTTGCTGCTCGGCCGGCAGGGCCTTGATGCGTGCGTACAGGTCGCCGATACCGTTGTTCAGGTTGAAGCCGATCTCGGCCAGCACGTCTGCGTGCTTGGCCAGGGCGTCTTTATAGAACTCGGCAACGATCTGGCCGAACATGATCGGGTCGGAGACCTTCATCATGGTGGCTTTCAAGTGAACCGACAGCAGTACGCCTTGTTTCTTGGCGTCTTCGATTTCAGCGGCGATGAAGCTGCGCAGGGCTTTCTTGCTCAGTACGGCGCTGTCGATGATTTCGCCGGCCTTGACCGTGGTCTTTTCCTTCAGGACGGTGGTGGTGCCGTCTTGGGCGACCAGCGCAATTTTGACAGTGTCAGCGGCTTCGATCTGTACGGCTTTTTCGCTGCCGTAGAAGTCGCCGTTGCTCATGTGGGCAACGTGGGACTTGGAGTCGGCAGCCCAGGCGCCCATTTTGTGCGGGTGCTTGCGTGCGTAGTTCTTGACCGACAGGGGGGCGCGACGGTCGGAGTTGCCTTCGCGCAGGACCGGGTTCACGGCGCTGCCCTTGACCTTGTCGTAACGTGCACGGGTTTCTTTTTCCGCGTCGGTGGTTACGGTTTCGGGGTAGTCCGGCAGGGCATAGCCCTGGGCCTGCAGTTCCTTGATCGCCGCCTGCAGTTGGGGGGTCGAGGCACTGATGTTAGGCAGCTTGATGATGTTGGCTTCAGGGGTCACGGCCAGGGCGCCCAGTTCGGCGAGGTGGTCCGGTACGGCCTTGGTGCCCAGTTGCTCGGGGAAGCTTGCGAGGATGCGCCCGGCGAGGGAGATGTCGCGGGTTTCCACGGCAATATCAGCGGAAGCGGTGAAGGCCTCTACGATAGGCAGCAGTGAATAGGTGGCGAGGGCTGGGGCTTCGTCGGTGAAGGTGTAGATGATCTTCGAGCGGGTGGGCATATTCGGATTAACTCTCTTCTTTGCTGAAAGCGTGCGCAGAAACTCGAGATGCGCCGGGTAGAGCGCGTTCGTTCAAAGTCATCCATGAGCGAAAGGTCGAGGTTTCTTCGCGGTGATGTTGGGTTGCATCAGTCGAGCGTCAAGCGGGTGGACTATTGTAATAGTCCTGCTTTGTGGCGGAGGGCGTTGTTCTAGAGCGGTCCGCCGTCGTGACTCTTTGGTCAGCGGCGGCATTATACATAGGTCGCTATGCTTACGCCGAGCCTTCATACAAAAGGTGTGTCGTCCATTGGTCTAAAGGTCGCAGGTACCGGATTACGCCTAAAGTTGCACGATGTGCTCAAGATTGGCGCTTTTCCCTTTGCTTTCAGGCTTGTAGGCGACTAAATGTGCTGTTTTCGATGCAAATGAGCATGGCGCGAGGTTTCAGTCGCCATTTATCTGGAGTAGGCTCGAACGCAGCCAGATGTTCAATCCATAGATGGAGTTCAGCATGGGATACAAGAAGATTCAGGTTCCGGCAGTCGGCGAAAAAATCACCGTCAATCCAGACCATTCTCTCAATGTTCCTGACCAACCGATCATCCCTTATATCGAAGGTGACGGTATTGGCGTCGACATCAGCCCGGTGATGATCAAGGTAGTCGACGCGGCTGTTGAAAAAGCCTACGGCGGCAAGCGCAAAATCTCGTGGATGGAGGTGTACGCCGGCGAAAAGGCGACCCAAGTCTACGACCAGGACACCTGGCTGCCCCAGGAAACCCTGGATGCGGTCAGGGATTACGTGGTGTCCATCAAGGGCCCGCTGACCACTCCAGTCGGTGGTGGTATCCGTTCATTGAACGTAGCCCTGCGCCAGCAACTCGACCTGTATGTGTGCCTGCGTCCGGTGCGCTGGTTCGAGGGTGTACCGAGCCCGGTCAAGAAGCCCGGTGACGTGGATATGACCATCTTCCGTGAAAACTCCGAAGATATTTACGCCGGCATCGAGTGGAAAGCCGGCTCGCCGGAAGCCATCAAGGTGATCAAGTTCCTCAAGGAAGAAATGGGTGTCACCAAGATCCGTTTCGATCAGGATTGCGGTATTGGTATCAAGCCGGTATCGCTGGAGGGCACCAAGCGCCTGGCGCGCAAGGCCCTGCAATATGTGGTGGATAACGACCGCGACTCGCTGACCATCGTGCACAAAGGCAACATCATGAAGTTCACCGAAGGTGCCTTCAAGGAATGGGCCTACGAAGTGGCGGCTGAAGAGTTCGGTGCCACCCTGCTTGATGGTGGCCCGTGGATGCAGTTCAAGAACCCCAAGACCGGCAAGAATGTGGTGGTCAAGGATGCCATTGCCGACGCGATGCTCCAGCAGATCCTGCTGCGTCCGGCTGAATATGACGTGATCGCGACGCTTAACCTGAACGGCGACTACCTGTCCGACGCCCTGGCGGCGGAGGTGGGTGGTATCGGTATTGCGCCGGGCGCCAACCTGTCCGACACCGTGGCCATGTTCGAGGCCACCCACGGGACTGCGCCCAAGTATGCGGGCAAGGACCAGGTCAACCCGGGCTCATTGATCCTGTCGGCAGAAATGATGCTGCGCCATATGGGTTGGACTGAGGCGGCCGACCTGATCATCAAGGGCACCAATGGCGCTATCTCGGCCAAGACCGTGACCTATGACTTCGAGCGCTTGATGGAAGGTGCCAAACTGGTCTCTTCGTCAGGCTTCGGTGATGCGCTGATTTCGCATATGTAGGTGTAGGGCTCAGGCAACAAAAAACGGCCGCCCCTATTTGACTGGGTGGCCGTTTTTTTTATCGCAATTTGCTCGCTCGGCAGCCGATGGTTCAGGCCGTTTGTTTCTTTTCTTTATGAGCGTGCGGGGCTGCGGGTTTTTCCAGTGTTTCCGCTTTCACTGGTTCGATCTTCACGGCGTGCAGCCCTTTCGGTCCTTGAATGATTTCAAAGCTCACAGCTTGGCCCGCTTTCAGCGTTTTATAGCCATCCATTATGATCGCTGAATAATGCGCAAAAAGGTCCTCGGTTTTTCCATCCTCCTGCACAAAGCCATATCCTTTGGCGTTGTTGAACCACTTGACCTTGCCATTGATCTTGACGCCAGACATACACATTTCCTTCTGCACCAGACTCCATCACTGGAGTATCATCCAGTTTATCCGTCCTAACCCGAATAAATAAGGTTGACTGCGCGGACCTTTTTTACCCACTGTGGGTTCTATTGGTTGTAACACCGTTTTGCCGATAGTCAAGGCGACCGTATAGTCAGAGTTGAAATTCTGACAGCTCGCCCCCACCACTGTATTTGAACCACTGACGAACCTTTCTTTCCATGCATGCAATCAGCCAGATTCGACTAACATTCAATCAGGATCGACCGGATCACGAACACGATGACGACGGTTCTGCAGGCATTGCTGTTCAGGAGGCCAAGCCTGCTTTACAGGCGCCGCCGATGTACAAGGTGGTTTTGTTCAATGATGACTACACACCGATGGATTTCGTGGTCGAAGTGCTCGAGGTGTTTTTTAACCTGAACCGCGAGTTGGCGACCAAGGTAATGCTGGCCGTTCACACAGAAGGACGGGCAGTATGTGGAGTGTTTACCCGCGACATCGCCGAGACAAAGGCCATGCAGGTCAACCAGTACGCCAGGGAAAGCCAGCATCCGCTACTCTGTGAAATCGAGAAGGACGGTTAACGCCGACCACTTGGGTATGAGGTGAAGCTATGTTAAACCGCGAGCTCGAAGTCACCCTCAATCTTGCCTTCAAGGAGGCTCGTTCGAAGCGTCATGAATTCATGACCGTCGAGCACCTGCTGCTGGCACTTTTGGATAACGAAGCTGCCGCCACCGTATTGCGTGCGTGCGGCGCCAACCTCGACAAACTCAAGCATGACCTGCAGGAGTTTATCGACTCCACCACGCCACTGATCCCCGTGCATGACGAGGACCGCGAAACCCAGCCAACCCTGGGCTTCCAGCGGGTGTTGCAGCGTGCTGTTTTCCACGTACAGAGCTCCGGCAAGCGTGAAGTCACGGGCGCCAACGTGCTTGTGGCGATTTTCAGCGAACAGGAAAGCCAGGCGGTATTCCTGCTCAAGCAACAGAGCGTTGCCCGTATTGATGTCGTCAACTATATCGCCCACGGTATCTCCAAGGTACCTGGGCACGGCGATCATTCCGAGGGTGAGCAGGAAATGCAGGATGACGAGGGCGGTGAGTCTTCTTCTTCGGGCAATCCACTGGATGCCTATGCCAGCAACCTTAATGAATTGGCGCGCCAGGGGCGGATCGATCCGCTGGTAGGGCGTGAGCTTGAGGTGGAGCGTGTCGCGCAGATCCTCGCGCGCCGTCGCAAGAACAACCCGCTGCTGGTGGGTGAGGCGGGTGTCGGTAAAACCGCGATCGCCGAAGGCCTGGCCAAGCGCATCGTCGATAACCAGGTGCCAGACCTGCTGGCCAACAGCGTTGTCTATTCACTGGACCTGGGCGCGTTGCTCGCGGGCACCAAGTACCGTGGCGATTTCGAGAAGCGCTTCAAGGCTTTGCTTGGCGAATTGAAAAAACGCCCGCAGGCGATCCTGTTCATTGATGAGATCCACACGATCATTGGTGCCGGTGCGGCGTCCGGTGGGGTGATGGATGCGTCCAACCTGCTCAAGCCTCTGCTGTCGTCGGGTGACATTCGCTGCATCGGTTCGACCACGTTCCAGGAATTCCGTGGGATCTTCGAGAAAGATCGCGCACTGGCGCGTCGCTTCCAGAAAGTCGACGTGTCCGAGCCTTCGGTTGAAGACACCATCGGTATCCTGCGCGGGCTCAAGGGCCGTTTCGAGGCGCACCACGGCATCGAGTACACCGATGAAGCATTGCGGGCGGCGGCTGAGCTGGCATCGCGCTATATCAATGACCGTCACATGCCGGACAAGGCGATCGATGTGATCGATGAGGCGGGTGCTTATCAGCGTCTGCAGCCGGTCGAGAAGCGCGTGAAGCGCATCGACGTGGCCCAGGTCGAGGATATCGTGGCGAAAATTGCGCGGATTCCGCCAAAACACGTCACCAGCTCCGACAAGGAACTGCTTCGTAATCTGGAACGTGACCTCAAGCTCACCGTTTTCGGCCAGGATGCGGCCATCGACTCGCTGTCCACCGCGATCAAGCTGTCGCGTGCGGGCCTCAAGTCGCCGGACAAGCCTGTCGGTTCGTTCCTGTTCGCCGGCCCTACCGGCGTTGGCAAGACCGAGGCTGCGCGGCAGTTGGCCAAGGCCATGGGTATCGAGTTGGTGCGGTTCGACATGTCCGAGTACATGGAGCGTCACACCGTGTCGCGCCTGATCGGTGCGCCTCCAGGCTATGTTGGCTTCGACCAGGGCGGCCTGTTGACCGAGGCAATCACCAAGCAGCCGCATTGCGTATTGTTGCTCGATGAAATCGAGAAGGCTCACCCGGAAGTCTTCAACCTGCTGCTGCAGGTCATGGATCACGGGACCCTGACCGACAACAACGGGCGCAAGGCGGACTTCCGCAATGTGATCGTGATCATGACTACCAACGCCGGTGCTGAAACGGCTGCGCGGGCCTCGATCGGCTTTACGCATCAGGATCACTCGTCCGATGCGATGGAAGTCATCAAGAAGAGCTTTACGCCGGAGTTCCGCAACCGCCTGGACACTATTATCCAGTTTGGTCGCCTCAGCCATGAGGTCATCAAAAGTGTGGTGGACAAGTTCCTTACCGAGCTTCAAGCGCAGTTGGAAGACAAGCGCGTGCAGTTGGACGTAACGGACGCGGCGCGCAATTGGCTGGCAGAGGGTGGCTACGACGCGGCAATGGGTGCACGCCCAATGGCACGTCTGATCCAGGACAAGATCAAGCGGCCATTGGCCGAGGAGATCCTGTTTGGCGAATTGTCCGACCATGGTGGCGTGGTGCATATCGACCTGAAGGACGGCGAGCTGACCTTCGAGTTCGAAACCACGGCTGAAATGGCCTGATCGATAGCTGCGGGCGCCAATGTGGGAGGGGGCTTGCCCCCGATAGCAGTGTTTCAGTCGCTACATGAGTGGCTGATCTACCGCCATCGGGGGCAAGCCCCCTCCCACATTTGGTTTTGGCGCTTGGTAAATAACACGCACACAAAAACGCCCGGCATAACCGGGCGTTTTGTATTGACTTGATTAGCGAGCGCGGTAAGTGATGCGCCCTTTGCTCAAGTCATAGGGCGTCAGCTCGACGCGCACTTTGTCACCGGTAAGAATACGAATGTAGTTCTTGCGCATCTTGCCGGAGATATGCGCGGTTACGACGTGCCCATTTTCCAACTCCACACGAAACATGGTGTTGGGCAGGGTGTCGACGACAGTGCCTTCCATTTCGAAGCTGTCTTCTTTCGACATGCAGTAAAGCCCTCGGTATCCAGTGAATGGCCCGGTGCAACTGCGCCAGGCAAAAGCGGCGTGCATTGTGCCCGAAAAAGGGTGTTTAAGCCAAGGGGTTCTAGTTAAGCGTGACCCATCTTTGATTAATTAGCAGTTCAATGGGCCGATATTGGGTCTTGTAGTTCATCTTTTTGCAGTTTTTGATCCAGTAGCCCAGGTATACCGCCTCCAGTTCCAGGCGTAGGGCTTCGCCGATTTGCCAGAGGATCGCGAAACGTCCCAGGCTGCGACGTTCCTCGGCCGGCTCATAGAAGGTATAGACCGCCGACAGGCCGTTGGGCAGCAGGTCGGTCACGGCGACGGCCAGCAGGCGGCCGTCGAGGCGAAACTCGTAGAAGCGCGAGAAGGGCAGGTCGCGCACCAGGAACGTGGAAAACTGGTCGCGGCTGGGGGGGAACATATCGCCGTCGGCATGGCGTTGTTCAATGTAGCGCTGATACAGGTCGAAGTATTCTTCGCTGAATCGAGGCTTGCTCGCGGTGACAGTCAGGTCGGCATTGCGCTTGAGGATGCGCTTCTGGTTGCGATCGGGTAAAAACTGCGCCACCGGGATGCGTGCCGGCACGCAGGCATTACAGTTCTGGCAGTGGGGCCGGTAGAGGTGATCGCCGCTGCGCCGAAAACCCATTTCCGAAAGGTCGGCATACACATGCACATCCATCGGCTGGCTGGGGTCGAGGAACAGGGTGGTGGCCTGTTCGTCTGGCAGATAGCTGCAAGAGTGGGCTTGAGTGGCATAAAACTTCAAACGCGCCAGCTCGGTCATGATCAACCCTCGGATAAGCTTTGAAATAAGTGTAAGCCAGGTGCGCGGATGTCGCCTAGGAAACCCACGGCCCAGAGCTGGGTTGATCCAAGTGGTCGTGCAGGAAGCCGGCGAACTCGCTGCGGGGGATGGCGCGGGCGCCCAGGCTGTGCAGGTGATCATTGGGCATCTGGCAGTCGATCAGCACAAACCCCCAGGCCTGCAATTGACGGGTCAGCGTGACGAAGCCAAATTTCGAGGCGTTGTCAGCGCGGCTGAACATGGACTCGCCAAAAAAAAGCTGGCCCATCGCCAGGCCATACAGCCCGCCCACCAGCTCTCCGTTGTCCCATACCTCCACGGAGTGCGCATAACCGCGTTTGTGCAGCGCCTGGTAGGCGCTCTGGATGCCTTCGGTGATCCAGGTGCCATCGGCATAGGCGCGGGGCGCGGCGCAGGCCTGGATGACCGCTGCGAAGTCCTGGTCGAACGTCACGGTATAACGCTGTTGGCGCAATAATTTGCCCAGGCTGCGGGATACGTGCAGCTCGTCCGGAAAAATCACGGTGCGCGGGTCCGGCGACCACCACAGGATCGGCTGGCCTTCCGAGAACCATGGAAAGCAGCCATGGCGGTAGGCCTGAATCAATCGTTCGGCCGACAGGTCGCCACCGGCGGCGAGCAGGCCGTTGGGTTCGCGCATGGCTTTGGCCAGCGGCGGGAAGGTCAGGGTATTGCGTTGCAACCAGGTCAGCATGGCATCCAGGCTTACGGAAGGGGAGGGGAGTGGCAGGCATGTTGACTGCCCCAAGGGGGTGATTATTGTCGACCCAGCGCCATGGGGCCAGTCCGAATCGGCCATTGGCGTGGATTAACGTGAGCGGAAGGTTCTGCAACTCTGTGCGCGAGGTGTGGTCGTAATCGGGTCTGGCCGATGCAGGCCATTTGCCAAGCTTGCCTGGATTGGCAAAAACAGCTCATAAGCCTTTGTCAGCAAAGACAATGCATGCTCAAATTGAACATGGTGTGACACACAATTGGCTATGCTGCCTGAAGAAAGGCAAGTGGCGTGGCATCGGGGGCACAAACCCGTACAATGCGGCCATTGTGGCGTTATCGCCGTTTCGTGAATCAGTCACGGAATGTTAAAAGTAAATTCAACAATGTTCGTTCATTTTTCAACTGCTCGGATTGAGCGGTAGTGTGCAGTCATTCAACAGATGGACGCGCTGAAGGCGCAGGAAAAGACCCGTTTTGAAGAAATCCACCGCGACACCCAAGACAGTCGTGCCGGCCTGGCGCCAGCACCTGCACTATCGACTCAAGGAAGGTGCGCTGATCGCTATCGGTGCGTTGTGCCTGTTCCTGATGATGGCCTTGCTCACCTATGGCAAGGACGATCCGGGCTGGAGCCACAACAGCAAGATCGAAGACGTGCAGAATTTCGGTGGGCCTGCCGGTTCCTACAGCGCCGATATCCTGTTCATGGTATTGGGCTACTTCGCTTATATCTTCCCGCTGTTGCTGGCGATCAAGACCTGGCAGATCTTCCGCCAGCGTCATGAGCCGTGGCAGTGGAGTGGCTGGCTGTTTTCCTGGCGGCTGATCGGCCTGGTGTTCCTGGTGCTGTCCGGCGCGGCGCTGGCTCATATCCATTTCCACGCGCCCACCGGCCTACCGGCGGGCGCAGGTGGCGCATTGGGCGAAAGCCTCGGCGACCTGGCGCGCAAGACCCTGAATATCCAGGGCAGCACCCTGATGTTTATCGCATTGTTCCTGTTCGGCCTCACGGTGTTCACCGACCTGTCATGGTTCAAGGTGATGGACGTGACCGGCAAGATCACCCTTGACCTGCTGGAACTGTTCCAAGGCGCTGCCAACCGCTGGTGGGCGGCCCGGGTCGATCGCAAGCGCATGGTCGCGCAACTGCGTGAGGTGGATACCCGCGTCAACGAAGTGGTCGCGCCGAGTACGCCGGATCGCCGCGAGCAAGCCAAGGTCAAGGAACGCTTGATCGAGCGCGAGCAGGCCCTGAGCAAGCACATGTCGGACCGTGAGAAACAGGTGCCACCGGTGATCGCCCCTGCGCCGACCAAGGCCCCGGAGCCGAGCCATCGCGTCCAGAAAGAGAAGCAGGCCCCCTTGTTTGTCGACAGCGCGGTCGAAGGCACCTTGCCACCGATCTCGATTCTCGACCCGGCCGAAAAGAAACAACTCAATTATTCCCCTGAGTCCCTGGCGGCCGTCGGCCACCTGCTGGAAATCAAGCTCAAGGAGTTCGGCGTCGAGGTATCGGTGGATTCGATCCACCCCGGCCCGGTGATTACCCGTTACGAAATCCAGCCCGCCGCTGGCGTCAAGGTCAGCCGCATTTCCAACCTGGCCAAGGACCTGGCGCGCTCCCTGGCCGTGACCAGCGTGCGCGTGGTGGAAGTTATTCCCGGCAAGACCACCGTGGGTATCGAGATTCCCAACGAAGACCGCCAGATCGTGCGCTTCTCCGAGGTGCTGTCGACGCCGGAGTACGACAACTTCAAATCGCCGGTGACCTTGGCTCTGGGCCATGATATCGGCGGCAAGCCGGTGATCACCGACCTGGCCAAGATGCCTCACCTGCTGGTGGCCGGTACCACCGGTTCCGGTAAGTCGGTGGGTGTGAACGCGATGATCCTGTCGATCCTGTTCAAGTCCGGCCCGGAAGACGCCAAGCTGATCATGATCGACCCGAAAATGTTGGAATTGTCGATCTACGAAGGCATTCCACACCTGCTTTGCCCGGTAGTCACCGACATGAAGGACGCCGCCAACGCCCTGCGTTGGAGCGTGGCCGAGATGGAGCGCCGCTACAAGCTGATGGCGAAGATGGGCGTGCGTAACCTGTCGGGCTTCAACGCCAAGGTCAAGGAAGCCCAGGATGCCGGCACGCCGTTGACCGACCCGCTGTACAAGCGCGAAAGCATCCACGACGAAGCGCCCTTGCTGAGCAAGCTGCCGACCATCGTGGTGGTAGTCGATGAATTTGCCGACATGATGATGATCGTCGGCAAGAAGGTCGAAGAACTGATCGCACGTATTGCCCAGAAAGCGCGTGCGGCCGGTATCCACTTGATCCTCGCCACCCAGCGTCCTTCGGTGGATGTGATCACCGGCCTGATCAAGGCCAACATTCCGACCCGGATGGCGTTCCAGGTTTCCAGCAAGATCGACTCGCGCACCATCATCGACCAGGGCGGCGCCGAGCAATTGCTGGGTCACGGTGACATGCTCTACATGCCGCCGGGCACCAGCCTGCCGATCCGGGTCCACGGCGCCTTCGTTTCCGACGACGAAGTGCATCGTGTGGTGGAAGCCTGGAAACTGCGCGGCGCGCCGGAGTACAACGATGACATCCTCGCCGGTGTCGAAGAGGCCGGCAGCGGCTTCGACGGTGGCAGCGGCGGCGGTGACGATGATGCCGAAACCGATGCGCTGTACGACGAGGCCGTGGCGTTCGTGCTGGAAAGTCGTCGCGCCTCGATCTCCGCGGTGCAGCGCAAGCTGAAGATCGGCTACAACCGCGCCGCCCGTATGATCGAAGCCATGGAAAACGCTGGCGTCGTCACCGCAATGAACACCAACGGCTCGCGCGAAGTCATCGCTCCTGGGCAGATGCGCGACTGATCACGCGCCGCGTGGCATTACGCGGCGCGCCTTAAACGACTCAATGAGGACTCCCATGCGTCTTATCCGCATGCTGTTGTTGCCGGCACTGGCCCTGACTGCTGTCTCGGCCCACGCTGACCAGGCTTCCGTCGACAGCTTGAAAAACCTGTTGGACAAATCCCAGACCCTGACTGCGCGTTTCTCCCAGCTGACCCTGGATGCCGGTGGTACCCGGTTGCAGGAAACCGCGGGTGAGATGGCCGTGCAGCGTCCAGGCCTGTTTTACTGGCACACCGAAGGTAAGGCTGAACAGACCATCGTTTCCGACGGCAAGAAGGTCACGCTGTGGGATCCTGACCTGGAACAGGCGACCATCAAAACGCTGGATCCGCGCCTGAGCCAGACCCCGGCGCTGTTGCTGTCGGGCGACGTGTCGGAAATCAACAAAAGCTTCGACATCACCTCCAAGCAAACCAGCAATGTGATCGAATTCACCCTCAAGCCGAAATCCAAGGACACGCTGTTTGACAGCCTGAACCTGTCGTTCGGCAACGGCATGATCAACAACATGCGCCTGATCGACAGTGTCGGCCAGCGTACCGATATCCTGTTCTCCGGGGTCAAGGCCAACCAGCCGGTACCGGCATCCAAGTTCAAGTTCGACATCCCCAAGGGTGCCGACGTGATCCAGGAATAACCTGCCTAGAGGTCTCAAGCGCTGCCCATGGATCTGTTTCGAAGTGACCCGATTGCCCAGCCCCTGGCCGCGCGCTTGCGCTCCACCAACCTGGATGAGTATGTCGGTCAAGAACACCTGCTCGCTCGCGGTAAGCCTCTGCGCGAAGCCCTGGAGCAGGGTGCGCTGCACTCGATGATTTTCTGGGGGCCGCCGGGCGTGGGTAAAACCACCCTGGCCAGGCTGCTGGCGAAGGTCTCCGACGCGCACTTTGAAACGGTCTCGGCGGTCCTGGCCGGGGTCAAGGAGATCCGCCAGGCCGTCGAGGTCGCCAAGCAGCAGGCCGGGCAATACGGTAAGCGCACCATCCTGTTCGTTGACGAAGTGCATCGCTTCAACAAGTCGCAGCAGGATGCATTTTTGCCTTATGTCGAAGATGGCACGCTGATCTTTATCGGGGCCACCACCGAGAACCCGTCCTTCGAATTGAACAACGCCTTGCTCTCTCGGGCGCGGGTCTATGTGCTCAAGAGCCTCGACGAAGCGGCGATGCGCAAGCTGCTGCATCGCGCCTTGAGCGAAGACAAGGGCTTGGGCAAGCGTCAGCTGAGCCTCAGTGACGAAGGCTTCAAGATCCTGCTGAGCGCCGCCGACGGCGACGGCCGACGCTTTCTCAACCTGTTGGAGAACGCCTCCGACCTGGCCGAAGACGGCAGCGAAATTGGCGTTGACCTGCTGCAAAGTCTGCTCGGCGATACCCGCCGCCGCTTCGACAAGGGTGGCGAAGCCTTCTATGACCAGATCTCCGCACTGCACAAGTCGGTACGTGGTTCCAACCCGGACGGCGCGCTGTACTGGTTCGCGCGGATGATCGATGGCGGGTGTGACCCGTTGTACCTGGCGCGCCGCGTGGTGCGCATGGCCAGCGAAGACATCGGCAACGCCGACCCGCGCGCCTTGAGCCTATGCCTGGCGGCCTGGGAGGTGCAGGAGCGCCTCGGTAGCCCTGAAGGCGAGTTGGCGGTGGCCCAAGCCATCACCTACCTGGCCTGCGCGCCAAAAAGCAACGCGGTGTACATGGGGTTCAAGTCGGCCCTGCGGGCCGCCGCCGAGCATGGTTCCCTCGAAGTACCGCTGCACCTGCGCAATGCCCCGACCAAACTGATGAAGCAACTGGGCTATGGCGATGAATATCGCTATGCCCACGATGAGCCGGACGCCTATGCCGCCGGCGAAGATTACTTCCCCGAGGAACTTGAGCCGCAGCCGTTCTACCAGCCAGTGCCTCGCGGCCTGGAGCTGAAGATCGGTGAAAAGCTCAATCACCTCGCCCAACTCGATCGCCTCAGCCCAAAACAGCGGAGAAAGTAGTGCTCAAGACGATTCTTGCCGTGTCCGTTGCCGGCATCGCTGGTACATTATTGCGTTTCGCCACCGGTACTTGGGTAAACGCCAATTGGCCGAAGCATTTTTATGCGGCGACCCTGGCCGTCAACCTGGTGGGTTGCCTGATCATTGGGCTGTTGTACGGCTGGTTCCTGTTGCGCCCGGAAGTGCCGATTGAAATTCGGGCCGGCTTGATTGTCGGCTTTGTAGGCGGTCTGACGACCTTTTCATCCTTTTCACTGGATACGCTGCGCCTGCTGGAAAGCGGGCAGGCCCTGGTCGCCTTCGGGTACCTGGGCATCAGCGTGTTCGGCGGGCTGCTCGCCACCTGGGCCGGCCTGTCCTTGACCAAACTTTGATAAACGAGAGACCGACATGCTCGATTCCAAACTGTTACGTAGCAACCTTCAGGACGTAGCGGACCGCCTGGCATCCCGTGGCTTTGCCTTGGATGTTGCGCGCATCGAAGCGCTGGAAGAACAGCGCAAGACCGTCCAGACCCGCACTGAAGCACTGCAGGCTGAGCGTAATGCGCGTTCCAAATCCATCGGTCAGGCCAAGCAGCGCGGCGAAGACATCGCGCCGTTGATGGCCGATGTCGAGCGCATGGGCACCGAGCTGTCCCACGGTAAAATCGAGCTGGACAAGATTCAGGGCGAGCTGGATTCAATCCTGCTGGGTATTCCCAACCTGCCGCACGAGTCCGTGCCGGTCGGCGCCGATGAAGACGGCAACGTCGAAGTGCGCCGCTGGGGCACGCCGAAAACCTTTGATTTCGAGATCAAGGACCATGTCGCCCTGGGCGAACTGAGCGGTGGCCTGGATTTCGAAACCGCCGCCAAGCTGTCCGGCGCGCGCTTCGCCCTGCTGCGTGGACCGATCGCGCGCCTGCACCGTGCCCTGGCGCAGTTCATGATCAACTTGCACACCGGCGAGCACGGTTACGAAGAGGCATACACGCCTTACCTGGTTCAGGCGCCGGCCCTGCAGGGGACTGGGCAACTGCCGAAGTTCGAAGAAGACCTGTTCAAGATCGGTCGCGATGGCGAAGCCGACTTGTACCTGATCCCGACCGCTGAAGTGTCGCTGACCAATATCGTGGCCGGCGAGATCCTCGACGCCAAGCAACTGCCGATCAAGTTTGTCGCACACACGCCGTGCTTTCGCAGTGAGGCCGGTGCATCGGGTCGCGATACCCGCGGCATGATTCGCCAGCACCAGTTCGACAAGGTCGAGATGGTGCAAGTGGTCGAGCCGTCGACCTCCATGGAAGCCCTCGAGGGGCTGACCGCCAACGCCGAACGCGTCCTGCAATTGCTGGAGCTGCCGTACCGCGTACTGGCGTTGTGCACCGGCGACATGGGCTTCAGCGCCGTGAAGACCTACGACCTCGAAGTATGGGTGCCCAGCCAGGACAAATACCGCGAGATTTCGTCGTGCTCCAACTGCGGTGATTTCCAGGCGCGTCGCATGCAGGCGCGTTTCCGCAACCCGGAAACTGGCAAGCCGGAGCTGGTGCACACCCTCAACGGTTCGGGCCTGGCCGTTGGCCGCACCCTGGTGGCGGTGCTGGAAAACTACCAGCAGGCCGACGGCTCGATCCGTGTACCTGACGTGCTGAAGCCTTACATGGCGGGCATTGAGGTCATCGGCTAAATGGAATTTCTGCCGCTGTTTCATAACCTGCGCGGCAGTCGTGTGTTGGTCGTCGGTGGCGGGGAGATTGCCTTGCGCAAATCCCGGCTGCTGGCCGACGCCGGTGCGTTGCTGCGGGTGGTTGCTCCCCAGATTGAACCCCAGTTGCGTGAACTGGTGCTGGGCAGTGGCGGGGAGCTGATGTTGCGCGGTTATCAGGAGGCCGACCTTGAGGGGTGCACCCTGATCATCGCCGCGACGGATGACGAACCACTGAATGCGCAGGTGTCCAGTGATGCCAGGCGCCGTTGTGTGCCGGTCAACGTGGTGGATGCACCGGCCTTGTGCAGCGTGATCTTCCCGGCGATTGTCGACCGTTCGCCCTTGGTGATCGCGGTGTCCAGCGGCGGCGACGCGCCGGTGCTGGCACGCTTGATCCGCGCCAAGCTGGAAACCTGGATTCCGTCTACCTACGGCCAATTGGCCGGGTTGGCGGCGCGTTTTCGCGCCCAGGTCAAAGCCTTGTACCCGGATGTGCAGCAACGCCGCGCGTTCTGGGAGGAGGTGTTCCAAGGCCCGATTGCCGACCGGCAACTGGCCGGGCAGGGCGATGAGGCCGAGCGCCTGCTGATCGACAAGGTCAACGGTGCGCCGCCTTATGCGCCGGGTGAAGTCTATCTGGTCGGCGCTGGCCCGGGCGATCCGGACCTGCTGACCTTCCGCGCCTTACGCCTGATGCAACAAGCCGATGTGGTGCTGTATGACCGCCTGGTGGCGCCGGCGATTCTCGAGCTGTGCCGTCGCGATGCCGAGCGGGTGTATGTCGGCAAGCGTCGCGCCGATCACGCCGTGCCCCAAGACCAGATCAACCAGCAATTGGTGGACCTGGCCAAGCAAGGCAAGCGCGTGTTGCGCCTCAAGGGGGGGGATCCGTTCATCTTTGGGCGGGGTGGCGAAGAAATCGAGGAACTGGCGGCCCATGGCATCCCGTTCCAGGTGGTGCCGGGAATTACCGCCGCCAGTGGTTGCGCGGCGTATGCCGGGATTCCGCTGACACACCGCGACTATGCGCAATCGGTACGCTTTATCACCGGGCACTTGAAGGACGGCACCTCGGACCTGCCTTGGCAGGACCTGGTGGGGCCTTCGCAGACGCTGGTGTTCTACATGGGCCTGATTGGCTTGCCGATCATCTGCGAGCAGTTGATCAAGCATGGTCGCGCGGCGGATACCCCGGCAGCGCTGATCCAGCAGGGCACTACCGCCAACCAGCGCGTGTTTACAGGCACCTTGGCTGACTTGCCGCGCATGGTGGCGGAGCATGAAGTGCATGCGCCGACGCTGGTGATTGTCGGTGAGGTAGTGGTGTTGCGTGAGAAGCTGAAGTGGTTTGAAGGCGCCCAGGCCCAGGTCTGAGCCTGAATGCATCGGGGGCAAGCCCCCTCCCACATTTTGGAATGCATTCCAATGTGGGAGGGGGCTTGCCCCCGATAAGGCCATTTGATCCAACCAGTCCTCTGGATCAGCTCCAGACACCCTTACCGCTCAACCGTCCACGATCATGCTTGGCATCGAACGCCTGCAACGGCCCCTTCGGCACAATCCCGGTCGGATTGATCGTCCGGTGGCTGGCGTAGTAATGCCCCTTGATGTGCTCGAAATCCACCGTCTCGGCCACGCCCGGCCACTGATACAGCTCCCTCAACCAATTCGAAAGGTTCGAATAATCGGCAATCCGCCGTAGGTTGCATTTGAAGTGGCTGTAGTACACCGCATCAAAACGAATCAGCGTGGTAAACAGCCGCACATCCGCTTCGGTCAGGTATTCGCCTGCCAGGTAGCGATGGTCGCCCAGGTGCTGTTCCAGGTAGTCCAGTTCGGCAAACACATCATCAAACGCGCTTTCGTACGCTGGCTGCGAAGTGGCGAAGCCTGCGCGATACACACCGTTGTTGACGGCGGGGTAGATGCGCTCGTTCAGCGTGTCGATGCTTGGGCGCAGCGCCTCGGGGTAGAAGTCCAGGGTATTGCCGGTCAGTGCATTGAACGCACTGTTAAACATGCGAATGATCTCTGCCGATTCGTTGCTGACGATGCGATTCAACTGCTTATCCCACAGCACCGGCACGGTAACGCGCCCGGTGTAGTCGGCGGTGTCGGCGGTATAGCGTTGGTGCATGAAGTCGAAGCCATCCAGCGTATCGCCACTGGAGCCGAGGGCCTTGTCGAAGGTCCAGCCGTTTTCCAGCATCAGCCAGCTGACCACGGAGACGTCGATCAGGCTTTCCAGGCCCTTGAGCTTGCGCAGGATCAGGGTACGGTGCGCCCAGGGGCAGGCCAGGGAAACATACAGGTGATAGCGACCGGCCTCGGCCTTGAAGCCACCCTCACCACTTGGCCCGGGCTGGCCATCGGCGGTCACCCAGCTGCGGCGTTGCGCCTGTTCCCGTTGGAAGGCGCCATCGGCGCTACTTTCGTACCACTGGTCATGCCAGTGTCCTTTGATCAGCAAACCCATGATGGGCTCCTTGGCTAATAAACGTTGGAGCCCAGTCTAGAGGGATGAGTTCGAACTAAAAGCGCAAAGACCGGAAGTTAATGATCGATTAAATCGATTTGTCCCGCGCGTCCCAGTATTGCTGGGCCAATTCGAACGCCTGTTCCCGTGGGTGGCCGAGGCCGCGCAGCGCCAACGCCATGGTGGCGATCAGGGCCAGTTGCGGGTAGCTGTCCTCGACGTCGCCGCGCCACAGTGCCTTCAAGTGCTCCGGCTCAAGCGTGGCCGGCTTGACATGGCGCTGGGCGGAGAGGGCGGGCCATTCTTCGTCCCAACTGGCCCCGCCCGTGGTGCCGTACAGGTGGCTGAGCGTGTCGGGGTTGATCTCGATCTCGCCACCGTCGCCCTTGACCACAATCACATTGTCGCCAAGCAGGCCGCTGGCATCGCGATGAACACCCTGGTAGCCCGGGTGGAAAATGCTTTGCAGGCCGCACCGGGCATTCAGTGGGTTGAGCAGGCGCGCCAGGGAGTGGATCGGTGAACGCAGGCCCAGGGTATTGCGCAAGTCGATCATGCGTTGCAGTTGCGGTGCCCAATCGCCGAGCGGGATAAACGCCAGGTTGCCGTGTTCATAGGCCGCCTCCACCTGCTGCCAGTTGCGGCACAGCGGGATCTGCAAGCCTTCCAGCAATTGCTCGGTGTACAACCGGCCGGCGGTGTGTGCGCCGCCGCCGTGCATCAGGATGCGCACGCCATGTTGCGCCAGGCATTTGGCCGCCAGCAGGAACCAGGGCAGGTGGCGTTTCTTGCCGGCATAGGTTGGCCAGTCGACATCTACGTTCAGTGCCGGTGCGTGCAGGCGTTCGCGCACGGCTTCGGTGAAGCCAGCGAGCTCTTCAGGGCTTTCTTCCTTATGCCGCAACAGCATCAGGAAGGCGCCGAGCTGGGTGTCCTCGACCTTTTCATCGAGCAGCATGCCCATGGCTTCGCGCGCTTCTTCGCGGGTCAGGTTGCGCGCGCCGCGTTTGCCTTTGCCCAGGATGCGTACGAATTGCGCAAAGGGGTGCTCGGCAGGGGTTTCGAGGGTCAGCGGGGCAAAGTCGGTCATAAGCAATTCGTCGGCCTTGGCAGGCCCGCCAGCTTGGCGGCGAGTTTGGCGGGAGTGCCGTTGAACAGTTTGTTGAGGTGCAGGCTGTTGCCCTTTTCCGGGCCCAGCCTCAAGGCGGTGTACTTGATCAGGGGGCGCGTGGCGGGGGACAGCTGGAATTCGGCATAGAACTGGCGCAGCAACTCGAGGATTTCCCAGTGGTCCGCGGTCAACTCCAGAGGCTCGGCGGCGGCCAGGGCGTTGGCCACGTCGACGGACCATGCGTTCAGGTCGACGAGGTAGCCGTCCTTGTCCAGTTCAAGGGTACGAGCGCCTACGGTCAGGGTGTTCATAACCAGCTGTTGACCTTGTCGTAGTCAATCGACAACTGCACGAAACCCGGGTAGTCCACGCTATCGGCCCAGTCTGGCAGCGGTAGATTACGCGCCAGCATGTCCTCGGCCAGCACAAAGACCTTCACCCCCCTGGTCAGCAGGGCAGGGGCGTGCAGCCCGTAGGCGCCATCGCCGCAGAGCAGGATGGCGTCCTCGCTGCCGCAGATACGCAGGCAGCTCTCGAGGCGGCTATCGGTAAACGGGGAGTGGGATATCACATGTAAAGTCGACATCAGAGGGTGATCACCTGGTCGTAACGGTCAATCAGCTGGGTGATGGCTGCGCTGTCCAGCGGCTGGGCAAGGGTCGAGTGCACAAGCCCGCGGGCGGCGAGGCTGTGGCTGCAGGCGAACACGTCGTCGATGCCAAACAGTCCCAGCGCCTGCAGGTTGGCGCTGAGGTCTTTTTGCTGCACGGCCTTGGCGTCCTGGTGCGGGGCCAGTTGGAACACGCCGTCATCGAGCAATAGCAGGCCGATGGGCAGGTCGAACGCGCCGCCGGCCAGCACGATGTCCAGGGCCTCCCGCGCACTCGGCCCGGACCAAGGCGCCTGGCGGCTGATCACCAGCAAGGATTTGGCCATGTCACGGTCCTCCAAAACAGATCAGGCGGTCGGCCGCCTGGGCGGCGTCATGCAATTGGCCCAGGCCGGACAATGCCCATGGCGCTTCCAGGTTGACCGCGCTGCGTTGATAGCGCGTGGCTTCTTCGTGATTGAGCACGCCACGGCGCAACGCCGCGGCGATGCAGACGACGCCATCGAGCTGATGCGCGCTGACCAGCTCACGCCATTGGCGGGCAATATCCTGCTCGTCCTGGGGCGTGACGATGGCATTGGAAGCGCTGTACACGCCATCCTGGTAAAAAAACAGGCGCACAATCTCATGCCCACCGGCCAATGCGGCCTTGGCGAACAACAAGGCGCGGCGCGAGGAGGGCGCGTGGGCGGCGGAAAACAGTGCAATCGCGAACTTCATGGAACACTCTGCAAGCAAACGTGGGCCAATGATAAAGCCGCCGACGCGAAAAAGCCCGCCATGATCAAAACGGTCACTGTCGCTGATCGTTCTGACGATTGCCGGTCGGCGCAAGGCTGCCTAGTCTGTGGGCATTCGAAACCCAGCAGGAGTCTCCATGTCAGGTCCCTTGGCGTCCCTCAAAGTCCTGGATTTTTCCACCTTGCTACCCGGCCCGTTTGCCTCGTTGATGCTCGCCGACATGGGCGCCGACGTACTGCGCATCGAGTCGCCCACGCGCATGGACCTGTTACGGGTATTGCCGCCCCATGACCAGGGGACGTCGGCAAGCCATGCCTACCTCAACCGCAATAAGCGCAGCCTTGCCTTGGACCTCAAGCAGGCAGAGGCGCTGGAGATTGTGCGCGAGCTGGTCAAGGGCTACGACATTGTGCTTGAGCAATTTCGTCCCGGGGTGATGGAACGCCTGGGCTTGGGTTATGACGCATTGAAGGCGATCAATCCGCGGCTGATTTATGTGTCGATTACCGGCTACGGCCAGACCGGCCCCTATAAGGACCGCGCCGGGCACGATATCAATTACCTGGCACTGGCCGGCGTGGCCAGTTACACCGGGCGTCGGGACAGCGGGCCATTGCCGTTGGGCATACAGTTGGCGGATGTCGGCGGCGGGTCGTTGCATGCGGTGGTGGGCCTGCTCGCTGCTGTGATCGCTCGACAGCAAAGCGGCGTGGGCCAGTATCTGGACGTGAGCATGACCGATTGTTCGTTCAGCCTGAATGCCATGGCAGGCGCTGGCTACCTGGCCTGCGGGGTGGAGCCGGAATGGGAAAGCCATGTGCTTAATGGCGGTAGTTTCTACGATTACTACCGGTCGCGGGATGGGCGCTGGATGTCAGTGGGCAGCCTGGAGCCGGCTTTTATGCAGCGGTTGTGTGAAGCGTTGGGGCGCCCGGAGTTGGCTGCGCAGGGTTTGAAGCCAGAGCAGCAGCCGGCGCTTAAGCAGGCCTTGCAGGTGGAGTTCGAGAAGCGCAGTTTCGAGGAGTTGTGCGAGCTGTTTGCCGGGGTGGATGCCTGCGTTGAACCGGTGCTGACGCTCAGCGAAGCCGTGGCCCATCCGCAGTTAAAGGCGCGGGCGCTGGTCAGCCAGGTGCCCAGGGGGGATGGCTCGAGCCAGGCCCAGATTGCCTGCCCGTTGAGGTTTTCGGAAGGGTTGCCCGCGCCCCGGCACATTGGCGCCGCCGTGGGCGCGCACAGTGATGAAGTGTTGGCGGAGCTGGGTTTCAGTGCCCAGCGCATAGCCGATTTGCGGCGGAGCAAGGTTGTGGGGTGACTTCACCGGCGCTATCGGTGGGCAAGCCCCCTCCCACATTTGACCGCGCTGTCATGTCGATCAACTGTGGGCGTCGGTTTTGCCCGCGATGAGGCCCTGGCAGGCACCGCAACCTTCACTCGACGCGGGTTTCCCCGGTAAACACCAAGGTCTGTCGGCAGCGCCGGCACAGGTAACGCCGCCCCTGCCGCACCAGCCCATGGCGCTGCGGCGAAAATGGGAAGTCGCTGTCGGCACACGGGCAACGATAGATGTAACGGGTCACCTGGCGGCGCTTGATTGCATAGGTGTGGCAGCGGTCCGGCGGTAGTTCATAGACGCCGCGCATGATCAACTGCCATTCCTCGCCATGGGGCTGGATGCGTTCACCAAACAATTGGTGGGCGATCAGGTGCGCGACTTCATGCGCCACGGTTTGCTTCAGGAAGTGTTGGCTGTTTTCTCGGTACAACTGTGGGTTGAAGCGCAGCAGGTTCTCATGCAAATGCGCGACACCGGCTTTCTGGCCCCGCAGCTTGAGGCTGACCTGGGGGCGTTTGAAGCTTCGTTTGAAAAAGGATTCGGCTAGCAGGAAACAATCTTCGACGCGGGTATTGAGTTGCTCGGGCATGCTGTACATATCTCCAGAGGTGCCCAGTATGCCGCAAAGCTGGGTGTTTCCGAATCTGTCAGGCGCCGAATGGTCATGCATGACGCACAAAGCCACCTTGCGGTGGCCTTGCCTGCGGTGTGAATACTCAGTTGGTGTAGATCGGGCCCACGCCCAGGCCCCAGACAATCACGGTAAACGCCATGATCGCGACCAGCACCACCAGGCCCACGGCCAGTACCGAGCTGGAAAACAGGAAGCCTTCATCGGGGTCGATGTTCATAAAAGTCGGCAGCCCTACGTACAGCAGGTACACCGTGTAGCAAATGGCTGCCGTTCCGACCACCATGCCGAGCCACATATGCGGATAGAGCGCCGCGAGCCCGCCGATAAACAGCGGTGTCGCCGTGTAGGTGGCAAAGGCGACACAACGCGCCATGCTGGGGCTGGCGTCGTAGGTGCGCGCCATCCAGTGAATGAAGGCGCCCATGACCGCTACGCCGCCGAGCATGGCCAGGTACGACATGATGGTCATCCACAGCGCGCTTTCCTGGGTCAGCATGACCGGGGAGCGGTTGCCGATGACCCAGCCCACCTGGGTAGTACCGATAAAGGCAGACACGGCGGGGATCGCCGCGAGAATCAAGGTATGAGTGAGGTACATGTGGCCGATGCTTTCTTCTTTATCGCCACGAATTTCCCGCCATTCCTGGTCGGGATGGGTAAAAAGCCCCACGACGTGATGGATCATGCCAGTCACTCCTGTCGTTATTACCATCGCCCCCCATTGGAGCGCCCACGGGCCAGATGGCCTGAAAGGTCTGGATATGTGTGCGACCTCAAGTCGCAGTATAGGAAGTGATGACCGGAAAAACCGTAGGGCTTTAGAGCAAATTGCGCTGTAAACAGTGGGGTTAATCGCGGCGCGGTCTGTAGTCGGCCATGCAGCCAAGTGTGGGAGAGGGCTTGCTCCCTCCTACATTGGAACTTGGCCAACCTTATCGGTAAAATACCCGGCTTTTCGTCACATACCTCCAGCGGATCCAAGCGCCATGGGCACTCTTACGGTCAACCAGAACAAACTGCAAAAACGCCTGCGTCGCCTGGCCGGTGAAGCGGTCGCCGATTTCAACATGATCGAGGACGGCGACAAGGTCATGGTCTGCCTCTCCGGCGGCAAAGACAGCTACACCATGCTCGACGTGCTGCTGCACCTGCAAAAGGTCGCGCCGATCAAGTTCGAGATCGTCGCCGTCAATATGGACCAGAAGCAACCGGGCTTCCCCGAGCACGTACTGCCGGCGTACTTGAAAGAGCTGGGCATCGATTACCACATCGTCGAGAAAGACACTTACTCGGTAGTCAAGGAACTCATCCCCGAAGGCAAGACCACCTGCTCGCTGTGCTCGCGCCTGCGCCGTGGCACGCTTTATACCTTTGCCGACGAAATCGGCGCGACCAAGATGGCCCTGGGTCATCACCGCGATGACATCGTCGAAACCTTCTTCCTCAATATGTTCTTCAACGGCTCCCTCAAGGCCATGCCGCCCAAGCTGCGCGCCGATGATGGGCGCAACGTGGTGATCCGCCCGCTGGCCTATTGCAACGAGAAGGACATCCAGGCCTATTCGGATTTCAAGCAATTCCCGATCATCCCGTGCAACTTGTGCGGCTCCCAGGAAAACCTCCAGCGCCAGGTGGTCAAGGAGATGCTTCAGGAGTGGGAGCGCAAGACGCCGGGCCGCACCGAGAGTATCTTCCGCAGCCTGCAGAACGTGATCCCGTCACAGTTGGCCGATCGCAACCTGTTTGACTTCACCAGCCTGCGTATCGACGAGACCGCCGCTTCGCGCTTCGTCAACGTAGTGAACCTCTGACGCTTTTCAAGGCTCTGAACGACGGCGCTCACGGGCGCCGTTTTCATTTCAATTTCCAGGAGAGGGCATGCGCGATTACAAGTGGCTGCACGAATACTGTCTGAACCGCTTCGGTTCGGCGGCCGAGTTGGAGGCGCACCTGCCAGTGCCCAAGACCCCGGCGCAATTGCGCAGGATCAGTGATGATCGCTACCTGTCGACCCTGGCGCTTCGTGTATTCCGTGCCGGGCTCAAGCACAGTGTGGTGGACGCCAAATGGCCGGCGTTCGAGCAGGTATTCTTCGGTTTTGACCCGGAAAAAGTCGTGCTGATGGGCGCTGAGCACCTCGAGCGCCTGATGCAGGACACCCGTATCATCCGCCACCTGGGCAAGCTCAAGAGTGTGCCGCGCAATGCGCAGATGATCCTGGATATCGAGCAGGAGAAAGGCAGCTTCGGTGCGTTTATCGCCGATTGGCCGGTGACCGATATCGTCGGCTTGTGGAAGTACCTGAGCAAGCACGGCCATCAGTTGGGTGGGCTGTCGGCACCGCGCTTCCTGCGCATGGTGGGCAAGGACACGTTTGTGCCGAGTGATGACGTGGTCGCCGCATTGAATGCGCAGAAGATTGTCGACAAGGCGCCGACCAGCCTGCGCGACTTGGCGACGGTGCAGGGCGCGTTCAACCAGTGGCATGCCGAGAGTGGGCGGCCAATGTGCCAGTTGTCGATGATGTTGGCGTACACCGTCAACCATTGAGCCGGTTTTTTAATGTGGCGAGTCCGCTTGTTGTGGCGAGCGGGCTTGTGGTGGCGAGCGGGCTTGCCCCGCGTTGGGCTGCGAAGCGGCCCTAAGACCGGCTAATTGGTTCTGCCTGAAAGAATGCGGCGCCTGGGTCAGGGCTGCTTCGCAGCCCAACGCGGGGCAAGCCCTAATGCCGTTCAGTTAAGCGTACATCGCCTTCTGTAGGAGCGAG
>NZ_JBXAFK010000043.1:0-72776 GCF_058793055.1 Pseudomonas sp. MPR-R2A5 | reverse complement strand
CGCCTGTGAGTTCTTCGCGAGCAAGCTCGCTCCTACAAAAAAGCCTTAACTGAACGGCATTAGGGCTTGCCCCGCGTCGGGCTGCGAAGCAGCCCCGGCAGGAACACCGCAGTCCTTCAGGCGCAACTCAGTGTCTGTTTTTGGGGCCGCTTCGCAGCCCGACGCGGGGCAAGCCCGCTCGCCACAAATGTGCTCTCCTTCCCCTATGACCGCTCATCGCAAACACCCCTCAACCTGTCAACTTTGACAGTAGCCACCATCGCCTTATCGCGTTTCTATTGCCTCAGGCACTGCGCAACAAGATGCAGGATGTGAAGTGATGAAGCCATTTACAGGCAGAGTCAAAGCTTATAACCAGAAGACCGGCAAGGGCTCTATTGCGCCGGATGAAGGCGGGGACGACGTGTCAGTAGATCGGCGTGGCTCGGGTGGACACAGGCTTTCGAAGGGTCAGAAAGTCTCGTTCCTGATGATCCATCGACCGGATGGCATCTATGCCTATGACGTAAAACTGATCTGACGACACCTGTGCAGGTCCTTAATTGAAGTATTCGGAGAACGGCTATGGCTACGGGTACTGTGAAGTGGTTCAACGCAGAGAAGGGGTTTGGCTTCATCACTCCCGACGACGGCAGTCCGGATCTTTTTGTCCACTACTCGACGATTCAGTCTGCGGGTTACAAAAGCCTTGAGGAGAATCAAAAGGTCGAGTTCGAGGTCACTCAAGGCCAAAAGGGCCCGCAGGCTGCCAACGTACGTGTCCTATGAGCTTGATGATCGTTCCTGCAGGGTGCTGCAGGAACGATCAGCCATCAGGCCATCAAGTGCTCGCTGTCCTCCAGCACTCTGTCAGCCAGCAGCTTTGCCAGCCCGATCAACTGCGCAACGCCCAGCGCACCTTCGCGTTTTGCCCCGCCCAATTCAATGACCCCGGCATATCCCAGGTGGCAACGGATGGATGCACCTCCGATAGGTGGGAGGGGGCTTGCCCCCGATAGCGGCGCATCAGTCACCTGTTCTTGGCCTGACACACTGCAATCGGGGGCAAGTCGAATCGTCGCACCGCCCCTCCCACATTTGAACGGTGTATATCCGGTAGAACTCGGGCGCCTGTAGCGATCCATACCCTCAAAAGCAAAGTTGGAAGGCTTCTTGCAATACCGCCTTCAAGTCGCCAACTGGCGTCAAAAGTTTGCTTTAAGGGATACGGGGAATACCGGTGGTAGATCGCTCTCAAATGCTCAGCACGGCCCGTGGCACCCTGACTGATTTGTCACGGGGCAACCTGGGTGTGCCGTTGTTGTTGCTGGTGATGCTGGCAATGATGATGTTGCCGATGCCGCCGTTCCTGCTCGATGTGTTCTTCACCTTCAACATCGCTTTGTCCGTCGTCGTCCTGTTGGTCTGCGTGTATGCCCTGCGGCCGCTGGATTTCGCGGTGTTCCCGACGATCCTGCTGATTGCGACCCTGCTGCGGCTGGCGCTGAACGTGGCCTCCACGCGGGTGGTGATGCTCCACGGCCAGGACGGCCATGCTGCCGCAGGCAAGGTGATCCAGGCCTTCGGTGAGGTGGTGATCGGCGGTAACTACGTGGTCGGTATCGTGGTGTTCGCGATCCTGATGATCATCAACTTCGTGGTGGTGACCAAGGGTGCCGGGCGGATTTCCGAGGTGAGCGCGCGCTTTACCCTCGACGCCATGCCCGGCAAGCAAATGGCCATTGACGCCGACCTCAACGCTGGCCTGATCGATCAGAACCAGGCCAAGTCGCGCCGCCTGGAAGTGGCCCAGGAAGCCGAGTTCTATGGCTCCATGGACGGCGCCAGTAAGTTTGTACGCGGTGACGCCATCGCGGGCCTGTTGATTCTGTTCATCAACCTGATCGGCGGCATGGCGGTCGGGATCTTCCAGCACGGCATGACCTTCGGCGATGCCGGCAAGGTGTATGCCTTGCTGACCATCGGTGACGGTTTAGTGGCGCAATTGCCATCACTGTTGTTATCTACAGCTGCGGCGATCATGGTGACCCGTGCGTCGGGCTCCGAAGACATGGGCAAGCAGATCAGCCGGCAGATGTTTGCCTCGCCCAAGGCGCTGGCCGTGGCGGCGGGCATCATGGCGATCATGGGGCTCGTGCCCGGCATGCCCCATGTGTCGTTCCTCAGCATGGCGGCCATGGCGGCGGGTGGCGCCTACCTGTTCTGGAAAAAACAGAACACGATCAAGGTGAAGGCCCAGCAAGAGATCGCGCGCCAGCAGGAACTGCTGCCATCCCCGGCCCGTGCCCAGGAAACCAAGGAATTGGGCTGGGACGACGTGACCCCGATCGACATGATCGGCCTGGAAGTCGGCTACCGCCTGATTCCGCTGGTCGACCGCAACCAGGGTGGGCAATTGCTCGCGCGGATCAAGGGGGTGCGCAAGAAGCTGTCCCAGGACCTGGGCTTCCTGATGCCCACCGTACACATCCGCGACAACCTCGACCTAGCCCCCAGCGCCTACCGCCTGACCCTGATGGGCGTGATCCTCGCGGAAGCCGAGATCTACCCCGACCGCGAACTGGCGATCAACCCCGGCCAGGTGTTCGGCACGCTCAACGGCATTACCGCCAAAGATCCGGCTTTTGGCCTGGAAGCGGTGTGGATCGAAATCAGCCAACGCAGCCAGGCGCAGTCGCTGGGTTACACCGTGGTGGACGCCAGCACCGTGGTCGCCACCCACCTCAACCAGATTCTGTACAAGCACTCACACGAGCTGATCGGCCACGAAGAAGTCCAGCAATTGATGGGGTTGCTCAGCAAAGCCTCGCCAAAACTGGCCGAAGAGCTGGTGCCGGGCGTGCTGTCGCTGTCGCAGCTGCTCAAAGTGCTGCAGGCGTTGCTCGCCGAACAGGTGCCGGTACGCGATATTCGCAGCATCGCCGAGGCTATCGCCAACAATGCCGCCAAGAGTCAAGATACTGCCGCGCTGGTGGCTGCGGTGCGTGTCGGATTGTCCCGCGCAATCGTGCAAAGCATTGTGGGGCTTGACTCCGAGCTGCCTGTGATCACCTTGGAACCAAGGTTGGAACAAATATTGCTCAATAGTATTCAGAAGGCCGGACTTGGCCAGGAAGAGGGTGTCCTGCTGGAGCCGAGCATGGCTGAAAAGCTGCAGCGTTCGTTGATCGACGCGGCGCAGCGCCAGGAAATGCAGGGCCAGCCGGTGATTCTGTTGGTAGCAGGCCCGGTCCGAGCGATGTTGTCGCGGTTTGGACGCCTGGCAGTACCGAATTTGCACGTATTGGCTTACCAGGAAATTCCTGACAATAAGCAAGTGACCATCGTCGCGACAGTTGGGCCCAACGGCTGAGGTAGTGGGTTATGCAAGTAAAGCGTTTTTTCGCCGCCGATATGCGTCAGGCCATGAAACTGGTCCGTGATGAGCTGGGCGCCGACGCTGCGATTATCGGTAACCGCCGTATTGCTGGCGGTGTCGAGCTGACGGCTGCCCTGGACTACACCCCTTCGGCGCTGGCCCCGCGCGTGCCGAACATGGAACTCGAAGACGAGCTGCGCAAGACCGCCTCGCGCATTGTGTCGGCCCAGGCTGAGCTGAGCATGCGGGGTGACAGCGATGCCACCACCAATCGCCAGTTGTTCGCCGGCTTGCCGCTGACCGCTGCCGAGCCGCTGGTCGAACCTACGTTCAAAGAACCGCCACGTCCTGCAGCGCCCGCGCCGGCTGCCGCAGTCGACCAGCGCGTGTTCGATTCGATGCGCTTTGAACTCAACGGCCTGCGTGAATTGCTGGAAGTGCAGTTGGGCTCGCTGGCCTGGACCCAGTTGCAAGGCAGCAAACCACACCAGGCTAACCTCTGGCGTCGCCTGCAACGCATCGGCCTGTCTGGCCCGTTGTCCCGCGACCTGTTGGCGCTGACCACCGAAATCGAAGAACCTCGCCAGGCCTGGCGCATGTTGCTGGCCCACCTGGCGCGGATGATCGCCACTCCGGAAATCGAACCCCTGGAAGAGGGCGGTGTGATCGCCATGGTCGGCCCTGCCGGCATGGGCAAGACCACCACCCTGGCCAAGCTGGCGGCCCGTTATGTGCTCAAATACGGCGCTTCGAATATCGCGCTGGTGAGCATGGACAGCTACCGTATCGGCGCCCAGGAGCAACTCAAGACCCTGGGCCGCATCCTCAATGTGTCGGTGACCCACGTCGACCCGGGCCAGTCGCTGGCCAACGCGCTCGACCCGTTGCTGCGCAAACGCGTGGTGCTGATCGACACCGCGGGGCTGCAAGCCAGCGACCCGGCCTTGCGCCTGCAACTGGAAAGCCTGGCCGGGCGTGGCATCAAGTCTAAAAATTACCTGGTGCTTGCAACCACCAGCCAAAAACAAGTTCTTACCGCTGCGTACCATAGCTACAAGCGCTGCGGGCTGGCCGGCTGCATCCTGACTAAGCTTGATGAAACGGCGAGTCTGGGCGAGGTGTTGAGCCTGGCCATCAGTCATGAACTACCGGTCGCCTACCTGACCGACGGGCCGCGGATCCCGGATGACCTGCATCTGCCGCGCCGTCATCAGTTGGTCAGCCGTGCCGTCAGCGTGCAAATGCAAGAAGAGCCTAGCGAGGAAGCGATGGCCGACATGTTCGCTGACCTCTACCACAACCCGGCAAAACGGGTGGGTTGAGTCAGTATGAACACCGTGAAATGTATCTACATCGATGGTCTGCAAGCGATTCACGCGGCCAAGCCATGTAGCCTGCGTCTAAGCAAGACAAGGTAAAGAAATAAAATGGGCAGCATGCATCCCGTACAGGTGATCGCGGTGACCGGCGGCAAAGGTGGCGTCGGGAAAACTAACGTGTCAGTGAATTTGTCCCTGGCGCTGGCAGAGCTTGGCCGTCGCGTCATGCTGCTGGATGCTGACCTGGGGCTGGCGAATGTCGACGTTCTGCTGGGACTGACGCCCAAACATACCCTCGCCGATGTGATCGAGGGCCGCTGTGAGCTGCGTGATGTGCTGCTCCAGGGCCCCGGTGGGATCCGTATCGTACCGGCCGCCTCGGGCACCCAGAGCATGGTGCACCTGAGCCCGGCGCAGCATGCCGGTCTGATCCAGGCGTTCAGCGATATCGGCGACAACCTCGACGTGCTGGTGATCGACACCGCCGCCGGGATCGGCGAGTCGGTGGTCAGCTTCGTGCGCGCCGCGCAGGAAGTGTTGCTGGTGGTCTGCGATGAACCCACCTCGATCACCGACGCCTATGCCCTGATCAAACTGCTTAACCGCGACTACGGCATGAACCGCTTCCGCGTGCTGGCCAACATGGCCCAAAGCCCGCAGGAAGGCCGCAACCTGTTCGCCAAGTTGACCAAGGTCACGGATCGCTTTCTCGATGTCGCCCTACAATACGTCGGCGCAGTTCCCTATGACGAGTGTGTGCGCAAGGCTGTGCAAAAGCAGCGTGCAGTCTACGAAGCGTTCCCTCGTTCGAAATGCGCCTTGGCGTTCAAGGCTATTGCTCAGAAGGTCGATACTTGGCCGTTGCCCGCCAACCCTCGGGGGCATCTGGAGTTTTTCGTCGAGCGATTGGTGCATCAGACGAGCGCAGGACCCGTGCTATGACAGCGACCGGCTACAACGCCTACAAGAAGTCCGCCCGTGACAGTCAGGGTGAGTTGATCGAGCGTTACGCGCCTTTGGTCAAACGCATCGCCTATCACTTGCTGGCACGCCTCCCCGCCAGTGTCCAGGTCGAAGACCTGATCCAGGCCGGCATGATCGGCCTTCTCGAAGTGTCGACCAAATACGACGCGAGCAAGGGCGCGAGTTTCGAGACGTATGCGGGTATCCGTATCCGTGGCGCGATGCTCGATGAGGTGCGCAAAGGCGATTGGGCGCCGCGTTCGGTACACCGCAATACGCGCATGGTCAGTGACGCAATTCGGTCAATTGAAGCAAAAACCGGTCGCGACGCTAAAGATCATGAAGTTGCGGCCGAACTCCAATTGAGTCTCGACGATTATTACGGGATTTTGAACGATACCTTGGGCAGCCGCCTGTTCAGTTTCGACGACCTGTTGCAGGACGGCGAACACGAAGGGTTGCACGAGGACGGCGCGAGTACGCATATGGAGCCGTCGCGTGACCTGGAGGATGAACGCTTCCAGGGCGCATTGGCCGACGCAATTGCCAATTTGCCGGAGCGTGAGCGACTGGTGTTGGCGCTGTACTACGACGAAGAGCTGAACCTCAAGGAAATCGGTGAGGTCCTGGGGGTCAGCGAATCGCGTGTCAGCCAGCTGCACAGCCAGTGCGCGGCCCGCTTGCGGGGGCGATTGGGAGAGTGGCGCGCGCGCTGACAGGCAGTGTGGGGACACTGCAGACGCAACCGCGAGGGCCTTGGCCGCCGCGGGGGCTAACCGTGGTGCCCTGGGCAGTCCTTTTTGTGTAACGCCTGTTGATTGAAATGGCGCGTCCAGGTGCTGGGCGCGTTTAAGACTGCTTGGAGGTCGAATTGGACAAGAACATGAAAATCCTCATCGTTGATGACTTCTCAACGATGCGGCGGATCATAAAAAACCTGTTGCGTGACCTTGGGTTCACAAACACGGTCGAGGCGGATGACGGCCTTACGGCGATTCCGATCCTCAACAGCGGGAGCATCGACTTTCTGGTAACCGATTGGAACATGCCGGGCATGACGGGTATCGACTTGTTGCGCCACGTGCGTGCCGACGAAAAACTGCGCAGTCTTCCCGTGCTGATGGTGACCGCCGAAGCCAAGCGTGAACAGATCATCGAAGCCGCCCAAGCCGGGGTTAACGGCTATGTGGTCAAACCATTCACTGCGCAGGCCTTGAAAGAGAAGATCGAAAAAATCTTCGAACGCATCCACGGCTAATGCTGCCACGGGGGAGCTATGGAGCAAAAAGAATCATCGCAGGCCGACTTTGAGTCGACCCTGAAAAAACATGCTCACCAGCTGGTCGACAGCCTTGAAAAAGGCCAGTTCGGCGATGCGGTGCAGTTAATCCATCAGCTCAACCAGACCCGTGACCGCGGCCTGTACCAGGAGGTGGGCAAGCTCACACGCGAGCTTCACAGTGCGATCGTCAATTTCCAGATTGACCCGCACATGCCTCAAGCCGAAGAGATTTCGCAGATCACCGACGCCACCGAACGCCTGTCCTATGTGGTCAGGCTGACTGAGGCAGCGGCCAACCGCACCATGGACCTGGTGGAAAACGCCACGCCCCTGGTCAACGGCATGGCCACGGAAGCCCAGGCGCTGAGCGTTGACTGGGGTCGTTTCATGCGCCGTGAAGTCGGCGCAGAAGAGTTTCGTGAGCTGGCCCGTCGGGTCGAAGGGTTCCTGTCACGCAGCGAGCAGGAAAACCGTACGGTTTCCAGCAACCTCAATGACATTCTGCTCGCCCAGGATTACCAGGACCTGACCGGTCAGGTGATCAAGCGTGTGACCCAGTTGGTCACCGAAGTGGAAAGCAACCTGCTCAAATTGGTACTCATGGCCGGCCAGGTCGACCGTTTCGCCGGCATCGAACATGACCGCGAAGCGATCCTCTCTGAAAAAGATCCACAAAAACATCTCGCCAAGGGTGAAGGTCCGCAGATTCATGCCGATAAACGTGAAGACGTTGTGTCAGGTCAGGATGACGTAGATGACCTGTTATCCAGTTTAGGCTTCTAAGGAGCACACCCATGAGCTTCGGCGCCGATGAAGAAATCCTTCAGGATTTCCTTGTAGAGGCCGGCGAAATTTTAGAGCAACTGTCCGAACAACTGGTCGAGCTGGAAAGCCGCCCGGATGATGCGAACCTGCTCAATGCAATTTTTCGCGGTTTTCATACTGTAAAAGGGGGCGCCGGCTTCCTCCAGCTCCATGAGCTGGTGGAGTGCTGCCACATCGCCGAAAACGTGTTCGACATCCTGCGCAAGGGTGAGCGTCACGTTGACTCGGAGTTAATGGATGTAATCCTCGAAGCGTTGGATGCGGTCAACGGCATGTTCAGCGAAGTGCGCGAACGTGCCCCGATCACCGCAGCCACCCCGGAACTGCTGGCCGCCCTGGCGCGCCTGGCAGAACCTGCCGACACCTCGGCCGCGCCGGTGGTGGAAGCGGCGCCAGAGCCGGTGGTCGAAGCCGAAGCGGATGTCACCGACAGCGAGTTCGAGCAGTTGCTCGACTCTCTCAATGCGGTCAAGGCCGAGGCTGAAGCACCGTCGGCCGTACCCGCACCCGCGGCCGCTGCGCCTGCCGAGCCGACCAGCGAAGACATTACCGACGCAGAGTTCGAATCCCTGCTCGACCAGTTGCATGGCAAAGGCCAGTTCGCGGCTGATGCCGTGGCCACTGCGGCTGCCCCGGAAACGCCGGCGGCAACGGCCAGTACCGATATCACCGACGACGAATTCGAAGCGTTGCTCGACCAGTTGCATGGCAAGGGCACCTTTGCCGCCGATGCCTTGCCGGAAGTCGCGGCCACTGGCGCGGCGCCGACGCCAGCTGCACCGGGCGCCGCTGCGGCCCCTGCTGACGACGGCTTGATCTCCGATCACGAATTCGAAGCCCTGCTCGACGAATTGCACGGAAAGGGCAAGTTCACCGAAGTGGCCCCGGCTGCTGCGGCGACTGCTACCCCCGTGGCCGCGAAACCGGCACCGGCCAAGGCCGCCGCGCCTGCTGCCGCCAAACCGGCGCCAGCCCCAGCGCCAGCCGCCGCGGCCGCCGCGCGTGCGCCTGCCGCTGCCGTAGCCGACAAGCCTGCCAGTGAAGCCGAAACCACCGTACGGGTCGATACCGCACGACTGGACGACATCATGAACATGGTCGGCGAACTGGTGCTGGTGCGTAACCGTCTGGTGCGCCTGGGCCTGAACAGCGGCGACGAAGCCATGCAAAAGGCTGTGTCGAACCTCGACGTGGTCACGGCTGACTTGCAGACCGCCGTGATGAAGACGCGGATGCAGCCGATCAAGAAAGTCTTCGGCCGCTTCCCACGCCTGGTTCGCGACCTGGCTCGCCAGCTCAAGAAAGAAATCAACCTGGAACTGGTGGGTGAAGAAACCGACCTCGACAAGAACCTCGTCGAGGCCCTGGCCGACCCCTTGGTCCACTTGGTGCGCAACGCCGTCGACCACGGCGTGGAAACCCCGGAAGAACGCGAAGCCTCGGGCAAGTCCCGCAACGGCAAGGTGATCCTGGCGGCGGAGCAGGAGGGCGACCATATCCTGTTGTCGATTACCGATGACGGCAAGGGCATGGACCCGGCGATCCTGCGCAATATCGCGGTCAAGCGTGGCGTGATGGACAAGGACGCCGCCGACCGCCTGACCGACACCGAGTGCTACAACCTGATCTTCGCTCCAGGCTTCTCGACCAAGACCGAGATTTCCGACGTGTCGGGCCGTGGCGTGGGCATGGACGTGGTGAAGACCAAGATCAGCCAGCTCAACGGCTCGATCAATATCTACTCGACCAAGGGCCAGGGCTCGAAAATCGTCATCAAGGTGCCGTTGACCCTGGCGATCATGCCGACCCTGATGGTGATGCTGGGCAACCAGGCCTTCGCCTTCCCACTGGTCAACGTCAACGAGATCTTCCACCTCGACCTGTCACGCACCAACGTGGTGGACGGCCAGGAAGTGGTGATCGTGCGCGACAAGGCGCTGCCATTGTTCTACCTCAAGCGCTGGCTGGTGGCATCGGCTGCCCATGAAGAGCAGCGCGAAGGCCACGTGGTGATCCTTTCGGTGGGCACCCAGCGTATCGGCTTTGTGGTCGATCAACTGGTGGGCCAGGAAGAAGTGGTCATCAAGCCTTTGGGCAAAATGCTGCAGGGAACCCCGGGCATGTCGGGCGCGACCATCACCGGTGACGGTCGGATCGCGCTGATTCTCGATGTTCCGAGCATGCTCAAGCGTTACGCCGCACGGCGTATTTGATTCTGGTGGGGCAGGGCGGTATTGCCCGTCCCGCCTAACGGAGTGTTTATGGTAGTCAAGGTCCTGGTGGTGGACGATTCGGGTTTCTTCCGCCGCCGCGTCTCGGAAATTCTTTCCGCCGATCCAACCATCCAGGTGGTCGGTACGGCCACCAACGGCAAAGAGGCGATTGATCAGGCGATAGCGTTGAAGCCGGACGTGATCACCATGGACTACGAAATGCCGATGATGGATGGCATCACGGCAGTCCGGCACATCATGCAGCGCTGCCCGACCCCGGTATTGATGTTCTCCTCGCTGACGCACGAAGGCGCCCGGGTCACCCTGGATGCGCTGGATGCTGGCGCGGTGGATTTCCTGCCGAAGAACTTCGAAGACATCTCGCGCAACCCCGAGAAGGTCAAGCAGATGCTGTGCGAGAAGGTGCACAGCATTTCCCGCAGCAACCGTCGCAGCCTGTTCAGTGCGCCTGCACCGGCGCCCGCAGCACCGGTCGCGCCCCCGGCTGCACCCACCAGCACCGCGTTCGGTCGTCCGGCCCCGGCGCCTGTTGCCCGGCCAGCCGTGGCCCCGGCCCGTGCGTCGGCGCCCAGCGCCTATTCGCAAGCGCCCAAGCGCAAGGCTTACAAGTTGGTGGCTATTGGCACGTCCACCGGTGGCCCGGTGGCGCTGCAACGGGTATTGACCCAGTTGCCGGCCAACTTCCCGGCGCCGATCGTGTTGATCCAGCACATGCCTGCGGCCTTCACCAAAGCGTTCGCTGAGCGCCTGGACAAGCTCTGCCGTATCAGCGTCAAGGAAGCCGAGGATGGCGACATCCTGCGCCCTGGCCTGGCGCTGCTGGCGCCGGGTGGCAAGCAGATGATGGTCGATGGCCGTGGCGCGATCAAAATCCTGCCAGGCGATGAACGCCTCAACTACAAGCCGTGCGTGGATATCACCTTTGGTTCGGCGGCCAAGTCCTACGGCGACAAAGTTCTGGCGGTGGTCCTCACCGGCATGGGCGCCGACGGCCGTGAAGGCGCGCGGTTGCTCAAGCAGGGTGGCAGTGCGATCTGGGCCCAGGATGAAGCCAGCTGCGTGATCTATGGCATGCCCATGGCCATCGTCAAGGCGGACCTGGCCGACGCCGTCTACAGCCTCGACGACATCGGCAAGTATCTGGTGGAGGCTTGCCTCTGATGGATGTCTTGAGCCTGATCGGTATCACCATGGCGTTTGTCGCGATCATCGGCGGCAACTACCTCGAAGGCGGTCACCTCGGCGCATTGGCCAACGGCCCGGCGGCCTTGATCGTGATTGGCGGTACCGTGGGCGCCGCGTTGCTGCAGTCGCCCTTGAGCTCATTCAAGCGCGCCATGCAGATCCTGATATGGATTATTTTTCCGCCACGCGTCGACCTTCCGGGTGGCATCGATCGGGTGGTCAACTGGAGCCTCACCGCTCGCAAGGAAGGCCTGCTGGGCCTGGAAGGCGTGGCCGATGCCGAGCCTGACAGCTACGCGCGCAAGGGCCTGCAATTGCTGGTGGACGGCGCCGAGCCGGAAGCAATCCGCAGCATCCTGGAAGTGGACTTCTACACCCAGGAAAGCCGCGATATCAACGCGGCCAAAGTCTTTGAAAGCATGGGCGGCTACGCGCCGACCATCGGCATCATCGGTGCGGTAATGGGCCTGATCCACGTGATGGGCAACCTCGCCGACCCTTCGCAACTGGGCAGCGGCATTGCCGTGGCGTTCGTCGCCACCATCTACGGCGTGGCGAGTGCCAACCTGGTGCTGTTGCCGGTGGCCAGCAAGCTCAAGTCGATCGCCATGCGCCAGTCCCGTTACCGCGAGATGCTGCTCGAAGGCATCCTCTCGATTGCCGAGGGCGAGAACCCGCGCTCCATCGAATTGAAGCTCCAGGGCTTCATGGATTGATGTACATGAAAGGTGTAGGAGCGAGCGTGCTCGCGAAAAGGGTCAACGATAACGCGGGCATCCTGGATGAACGCGTGGCTCTCGGATTTTTCGCGAGCAAGCTTGCTCCTACAGGTGATTCGTTGTGCGGAGGTAATCGTCTGTGAGCCGTCGCCGTCGCGAGCCTGAAGAACATGTCAACCACGAACGCTGGCTGGTGTCCTACGCGGACTTCATCACCTTGCTGTTCGCGTTTTTCGTGGTGATGTATTCCATCTCGTCGATCAACGAAGGCAAGTACAAAGTGATTTCACAGGCGTTGATCGGCGTATTCAACGACGCCGATCGCTCGCTCAAGCCCATCCCCATCGGTGAGGAGCGGCCCAAGACGGTGACCCCGGCCAAGCCGCTGGTCAACGACAGCGATGAAACCGCGGCTGGCGTGGGTGGCACCAGCGACCCGCTGAAAAGCATCGCCGACGACATCAGCGCCGCATTTGGCGACCTGATCAGTTCCAACCAGATGACCGTGCGCGGCAATGAGTTGTGGGTGGAGATCGAACTCAATTCCAGCCTGCTGTTCGCCAGCGCCGATGCGATGCCGAGCGACCAGGCGTTTACGATCATCGACAAGGTGGCGGCGATCCTCAAGCCGTTTGAAAACCCGATCCATGTCGAAGGCTTTACCGACAATATCCCGATCAGCACCGCGCAATACCCGACCAACTGGGAGCTGTCCTCGGCCCGTGCCGCCAGCATCGTACGCATGCTGGCCATGCAGGGTGTGAACCCCGGGCGGCTGGCGTCGGTGGGCTATGGCGAGTTCCAGCCGGTGGCCAACAACGCCACGGTGGAAGGCCGCGCGCGTAACCGCCGCGTGGTGCTGGTGGTGTCACGTAACCTGGATGTACGCCGCAGCCTGACCGGTACCGGCACCGCCAATGCAACACCGGACGCGGCCTTGAAGCGGGCTGGCACACAAACTGCACCAGCCCTTGCAAAACCGCCGGTGCGTCAAAGCTCCGTCAATTCTCCGTCACCGGCTCAATAACTTTATGCAATGTCTCGGTCGCGTCTACGCCCACCGGGAGGAACCAACCGAATGAGAGTCTGGGCAGTTGCCAATCAAAAAGGTGGAGTCGGCAAGACCACCACCTCCATCGCTTTAGCCGGCTTGCTGGCTGAGGCGGGCAAGCGTGTGGTCGTGGTCGACCTCGACCCCCATGGCTCGATGACCAGCTATTTCGGTTACGACCCGGATGCCCTGGAACACAGCAACTACGACTTGTTCCTGCACAAGGGCAGTGTGCCGAGCGATTTGCCTGGCCAATTGCTGTTGCCTACCAGTAACGAAAGCATTTCCCTGCTGCCGTCCAGCACCGCCCTGGCCACCCTGGAGCGCCAGTCGCCGGGGCAGAGCGGCTTGGGCCTGGTGATCGCCAAGACCCTGGCGCAACTGTGGCAGGACTTCGACTACGCAATCATCGACAGCCCGCCGTTGCTGGGGGTGCTGATGGTCAACGCCTTGGCGGCCAGCCAGCAACTGGTGATCCCGGTACAGACCGAGCACCTGGCGGTCAAAGGCCTGGAGCGCATGGTCAGCACCCTGGCGATGATCAACCGTTCGCGCAAACAGGCGCTGCCGTACAGCATCGTGCCGACCTTGTTCGACCGCCGTACCCAAGCCTCCCTTGGCACTTTACGCGTGCTGCGCGACGCCTACCCGGAGACCATCTGGAATGGCTATATCCCGGTGGACACGCGCCTGCGTGACGCCAGCCGCGCGGGCCTGGCACCGTCGCAATTCGACCCCAAGAGCCGTGGCGTGCTGGCTTACCGCGCATTGCTCAAGCACCTGCTGTCCCAACAGCTTGTGCCGCAGGTGGCGTGATGAACCGTCCCGTCGAACTCAAGACCCGGCCGCAACTGGCACTGGAATCCTACCTGGATGCCTTGCTGCAGGAAGCCACCGCCGAAGAACTGCCGGAACCGATCCTGGTGCTGGAACCGGCCGTGCAGGAACCGCCGCAAAGCACGCTGGATGAGTTTCAACTGGCCGTGCTGGAAGAGCAGGCGCGGGATGCGCGGGCGGTGCCCGTCGCCGCGCCGGTGATGCCGAGCGCCCCTGTGGTGGTGGCGCCCGTGGTGGTCGAACCGGTGGTCGAAGTCCACTTGCCACCGAGTATCACACCGCCACCGGTCAGTGGTGATGATCGCCCGTCGTGGGCTGCCGAGCCGTTCGAATGCCTGTTGTTCGACGTGGCCGGCTTGACCCTGGCGGTCCCGCTGGTGTGCCTGGGCTCGATTTATTCCCTGGAAGGCCAGGAGCTGACGCCACTGTTCGGGCAACCGGAGTGGTTCCTCGGCATCCTGCCCAGCCAGGCCGGCAACCTCAAGGTGCTGGACACCGCGCGCTGGGTGATGCCCGATCGCTACCGCGATGATTTCCGCCAGGGCTTGCAATACGTGATTTCGGTGCAAGGCTATGAGTGGGGGCTGGCGGTGCATCAAGTCAGCCGCTCGTTGCGCCTGGACCCGAATGAAATCAAATGGCGCAGCCACCGGGGCCAGCGCCCCTGGTTGGCGGGCACCGTGATCGAACATATGTGCGCGTTGCTTGATGTCGCTGAACTGGCCGAGTTGATCGCCAGCGGTGCCGTCAAATCGATGCCAGGCCACACACGCAGTTGATTGAACAACAAGGACCGCACGGTTGTGCGGCCCACGAAGCACACACGCCGAAACTAACGGCATTTGAAGGGGTAGGGGTATGAATAAGTCAGCGTCCGCGTCCGCACAAGGTTCGGATGATCCGATCCTGCAATGGGTGACCTTCAAACTGGACAACGAAACCTACGGCATTAACGTGATGCGCGTGCAGGAAGTGCTGCGCTACACCGAGATCGCCCCGGTACCGGGTGCACCGAGCTACGTGCTGGGCATCATCAACCTGCGCGGCAATGTGGTGACGGTCATCGACACGCGCCAGCGTTTCGGCCTGGATACCGTCGAAGTCAGCGACAACACGCGTATCGTCATCATCGAAGCCGACAAGCAAGTGGTCGGGATCATGGTCGACAGCGTCGCCGAAGTGGTCTACCTGCGCCAGTCGGAAGTGGAAACAGCGCCGAACGTCGGTAACGAAGAGTCGGCCAAGTTCATTCAAGGCGTATGCAACAAGAACAACGAATTGTTGATTCTGGTTGAGCTGGACAAAATGATGAGCGAAGAAGAGTGGTCGGAACTGGAGAGCATCTGATTGTTCCTTGAAGCAGCGGTGATTGTCCTGGCCCTGTTGTGGGCCGGGACGTTGGCATTCCTGCTGCGCCACCTGCGCCAGCAACGCGAATCGGCCATGCAACAGGCCGAGCGCGATGCCGTGCGTGATCGGCGCGTGCTGGAGCTGGTCAAGCGCGTTGATCACTTCCAGCAGAGTGCGGTACGGGTCGGAGACGAAGTGCATGAACTGCGCGCGATCCTTGCTCCCCTGCCGGACAAGCTGGCGCAGATCGAGCAGCGTGATCCGTCGAGTCTTTCCTTTGCCCAGGCCGCGAAGCTGGTGGGCATGGGGGCTACGGTGGATGAACTGACGCAGTCGTGTGGGTTGACCCAGGCTGAGGCGCAGTTGATGAGTAAGTTGCACAGGAGCTGAGCGTACTCGCCAATCCACCCGGTCAATTAATTTCCAATCCCAATGACTTTTTTCTCCTCCTCAAAGGTCAACATCCTTCAAGCCCTTTGAACGCGGAGATTTCCCCCCATGACCACCCCCAAGGCCCTGTTGATCCTCCACGGCAAGCAAGCCCTCAACGAGGACGTGCGCGCCGCTGTAATGAGCCGGCGTGAGCAGGGCGGGGAGCTGGCCGTGCGGGTCACGTGGGAGGGCGGCGACGCCCAGCGCCTGGTCAAGGAAGCCCTGGCCGACGGCTATACCCACATCATCGCTGGCGGCGGCGACGGCACCTTGCGCGACGTGGCCGAAGCCATGGCCCTGGCCAGGACCGACGCCAGCCTGGTGCTGATGCCGCTGGGCACCGCCAATGACTTTGCCAAGGCCGCCGGCGTGCCGCTGGAGCCTGCGCAGGCCCTGGCGCTGCTGGATGTACCGGCCAGGGCGATCGACCTCGGCCAGGTTGGTGGGCAAATGTTCTTGAACATGGCCACCGGCGGTTTTGGCAGCCAGGTCACCGCGAACACCTCCGAAGACCTGAAAAAAATCCTCGGTGGCGCCGCCTACCTGTTCACCGGCCTGTCGCGCTTCAGCGAATTGAAGGCGGCGTATGGCGAGCTGGAAGGCCCGGGTTTCCATTGGAAGGGCGAACTGCTCGCGCTGGGTATCGGCAACGGGCGCCAGGCGGGCGGCGGGCATGTGTTATGCCCTGAAGCGTTGGCTGATGACGGGTTGCTCGACGTCAGCATCCTGCCGGCGCCCCAGGAAGTGGTCGGCACCTTGCGTGAGCTGATGAACAATGGCTGGGGCCTGGACACCATGTTCGTGCGCGCGCGCCTGCCGTGGGTTCAGATCAAACAGGCCGAGGGGTTGTACATCAATCTCGATGGCGAACCGCTGAAGGGCGACGATTTGCGCTTTTGCGCGCTGCCCAAGGCGTTGCGCGTGCACTTGCCGCTGGGCTCGCCCCTAGTCGTCCAGGCTGATGATCTGCTCGCGCACGGCAAATAACACCAGGCCCGCCACATCGAAAATCTGCAGGCGCTTCATGATCTGTGAGCGGTGCGCCTCCACGGTCTTGATGCTCAGGCCGAGGCCGTGGGCGATTTCGCGGGTGGACTTGCCGCGCACGATCAGGCGCAGGATTTCCAGCTGTCGCGCGGTGAGGTTGTGGTTCTGGGCGACGGAGGAAACCGGGCCCTGGTTGCGCACCAGCGCCTGGTTGATCACCGTATGGGCGATCGCCGGGCTCAGGTAGCGCTCATTGTTGCGCAGGGCCAGCAGGGCGTGCTCCAGTTCGTTGGCGGTGGTGTCCTTGAGCAGGTAGCCATGGGCGCCGGACTCCAGCGCGCGCATGATCAGCTCCGGGTCGGTGTGCATCGACAGGATCAGCACCTTGCTCGCCGGGTAGGCAGCTTTTAACTGTTGCAACGCGTCCAGGCCGCCGGTGTGTTTCATCGACAGGTCCAGCAGCACGATATCGGGCTGCAAGGCGCTGAACGCCTCCAGCACCTGTGCACCGTCGCTGGCCTCGCCGACCACCGCATAGCCGGGTATATCCAGGATCAGCGCGCGTACGCCGGCCCTGATCAGTGCGTGGTCATCCACCAGGAGTAAATTGCAGATCACTCGAGAACCTTAGGGGAACTGGCCCGTTCGAGGGCGCGGGGCGCCCAGGGGAAAAGCGCGTCGATCCGGGTCCCTTTGCCAGGCTGGCTGCTGACGGACAAGGTGCCCCCCAGTTGATCAATCCGCTCGGACATACCCGCCATACCCCGTTGGCCTTCCAGGCCGGGGTTACTGGCGGGCGAGAAACCCTGGCCGTCATCACTGATAAACAGCGATAACCCTTCGGGCAGGCGTTGCAGGCGTACCAGCAGGTTGCGGGCCTGGGCGTGGCGCAGCATGTTGGTCACGGCTTCCTGGGTGATACGAAACGCCGCCACGGCCATTTCTTCCGGAATGCCGGTCAGGCGTTGATGGCATTCCAGGCTCCAGTGCACCTGAGTGTTTTCCAGGGTCTTGAGCAAGTGTGCCCGCAGGCTGGCTTCCAGGCCCAGGCTGGTCAACTGGCGCGGGTTGAGAATCGCGGAGACGTCGCGCACCTTGGCCAGGGTTTCATTCAGGGTGTTGCACAGCACCGCGCATTGGCCTTGCAGGTCGTCCGGCAGGCGACGCTTGAGCCATTCGCTTTGCAGCTTGGCAGCCGTGAGCAATTGGCCGATATCGTCATGCAGGTCGCGGCTGAGGCGGTGGCGCTCGTTTTCCTGCACTTGCAGCAGGCGTTCGGCCAGTTCCTGAGGCTGGAACTTGATGGATTTGCGCGAACTCCATTGACGCAACCCCACCAACGCCAGCGTGGCCAGGTTGAACAGCAGCACCGCCAGCGGCAGGGTGTCGGCGCGAATATAGGCCCACAGGCTGAGCAGCGACGAGCACAGGCACAGGGCAAGGATCAGGCGCCGTGCATGGCTGCGGGACACGGACCTTGCGATGAGTGACTTGAGGCTGGCGTACATAACGGATGGAGCCAATGAGGGTTCGCTGCGATAAGACCGGTCATGGCGGCTGACGGGGCTCTGTTTGGAATGCGTGGCCGAATCGTTTTTGTACATGATGAAGTTGAGTGACTTCGAGCGGGGGCATAGTACCACCACTCTTACCGTTGGTCGCCTGGCGCCTGACACCGTTGAGTCATAATTCAGGCAAACGGTCTGGCCGGTAAGTATCCGTGTCCAAACAATGGAGGGTTGTATTGTTTAAGTTGGATTGTATCGTTATTACAGTTAGTGGCTAATTGATATCTTTTCGCCTGCAGGTCAATCAAGGCCGATGAGTTGCGTCTGTCGTTTTTAGCTAACTCACGTATTAAAAGCGACCTGGCTGGACTCAGGAGGTGTGATGCAAACGTTGCTGCGGTTTATAGCTGTAGTCCTTTTGCGGGATTTGCAGTGTCACCGTGGCAATCAATGTCGTTTGTTCACTTTCATCCAGTGTCAGTTCGCCGGTTCTGGTATCAATCAACTCCAATTGCCATGCCAGTAATGTCAAGCAATCGTGCAAGGCCTTCAGGGCTTGATCGTGCAGTTGCAGCGGGTTTTCCGCATTGGCGATCAGGTATTGGATGTGCCGGGAGAACTCGCTGATCGCCCGCAGGGCCAGGCTGTCGGCCTTCTCGGCCAGTTGGGTCAGGCTGACCGTCATGCAGTCGATGGCATCGCTGTCGTTGCGAATCAGATGCAGGTGGCTCAGGCATTCTTCCGACTTGGTCAGCAGCGTTTCGGCCTCAAGCAGGAACTCGGGAAGTGTGGTTTGCCATTCGTTTGCGCTATTCATCATGCAAGTCTCCACAACGTAAGGTCGGGTGATGAGATGTCGCACCAAGTGAATGGCGTAAAACTATCGCTGAAAGATGACTGAAATCTGTAGGTCGCTTCTGAGATTTCAGTAGGACCGTTATCTAAATACGGGCGACAGCCGAGTACGCGGCCCGCAGTTGAGTTCATTTGCACAACTTCGGTTGCCGCGACGTGAATGTCTGGAAGGCCAGTAGGCCGTGGACTTGCGATGGCAAACAAAAGCCTGACTCCATTCATGCAATGAGAATGGCGTCACATTAATGGCTATTAGATATCGCGAATATCAGGTTGGGCCTGATTGTGCATAGGGGAATCCCTTACGCAGCGGAACCTCGCGCCGATTTGGATGTCGCGCGATGTCGCTGCCTTGCCGAATGGAGAGGCCAGCGCAGTAAAGCATGATGTCAGTGTGACATCAATGGATTTACGTGGCATTTTAACGGGGTCAAGGTCTGGCGTTTGCCGCCGATAACTAGCGTAGGAGCGAGCTTGCTCGTGAAGAACTCAAGATGCCACGTGATCCAGAAGGGGCGCGTATCGTCGGTGCTAATCGCGACCTGCTTCAGTCAACTGCATAACCCTTAGCGCATCAGGAGCTTTTAATGGCCGGCATTCTCGACACGGTAGATCAACGCACGCAACTGGTGGGTGAGAATCGCCTGGAGATCCTCATGTTTCGCTTGGCGGGTCGGCAGTTGTTCGCGATCAACGTGTTCAAGGTGCAGGAAGTGTTGCAACTGCCCAAGCTGACCCTGATGCCCCAGCGCCATCCTTTTGTGTGCGGGGTGGTCAACCTGCGCGGCCAGACCCTGCCCGTTATCGACCTGTCCCAGGCCATCGGTATGCGCCCGCTGGTGCCGGGCCCGAACAGCACCATCATCGTCACCGAGTACAACCGCTCGGTGCAGGCGTTCCTGGTGGGCGGCGTCGACCGCATCGTCAACATGAACTGGGAAGCCATCCTGCCACCGCCGACCAGCGCCGGTCGCCAGCATTACCTCACGGCCATCAGCAAGGTGGATGACCAGTTGGTGGAAATCATCGACGTGGAAAAAGTCCTGGCCGAGATCGTGCCGTACAACGCCAAGGTCTCCCGCGAGAAACTCGATGATCCGGTACTGGAACGCGCCCGTGGCCGTGAAGTGCTGCTGGTGGACGACTCCAATGTGGCCCTGTCGCAACTGCGCGACACCCTCGGCCAACTGGGGGTGAAAATGCACATCGCCAGCGACGGGCTCAAGGCCCTGAACATGCTCAAGGGCTGGGCCGACAGCGGCCAGGTGATGACCGACAAGCTGCTGATGATCTTCACCGACGCCGAAATGCCTGAGATGGATGGCTACCGCCTCACTACCGAAATTCGCAACGACCCACGCCTGCGGAGCCTGTATGTGGTCCTGCACACTTCACTGTCAGGCAGCTTCAACGAGTCGATGGTGAAGAAGGTCGGCTGCGACAACTTCCTCTCCAAATTCCAGCCGGACAAACTGGTGGACGTCGTGCGCGAACGCTTGATGCTGGACGAAGTGTCCGCCTGACCTTAGGGTGACGTCTTTGCCCCTCAGGAACGCAGGCCCATGCTTCGTCTCAGCGCGCTGTACCGTTACCCCTTGAAGTCCGGCAAGGCCGAACCCCTTCAGCAGATCGGCCTGGATAAACTCGGGCTGGCTGGGGATCGACGCTGGATGCTGGTGGATGAAGCCAGTGGGCGGTTCCTCACCCAGCGGGCCGTGGCGAAGATGAGCCAGCTGTCGGCGCTGTGGAACAGCGCAGGTGGCCTCAGCCTGAGCGCGCCCGGCCACACGCCGCTGGAAATCGCGCTGCCCGGCCGTGATGCCGAGTTGCGCGGCGTGACCATCTGGCGTGACACCCTGCGCGTACCGGATGCCGGCGATCAGGCCGCCGCCTGGGTCAGTGACTTTATCGGCAAGTCGACCCGGCTGGTGCACCTCCCGCTGGAGCGCGCCCGTTACACCGAGGCGGGGTATGGCCAGGAGGGTGACCAAGTGGCCTTTGCCGATGGCTACCCGCTGTTATTGATCGGCCAGGCCTCCCTGGACGACCTGTCCGCGCGGGTGGGGCGGCCCATGGAAATTTTGCGTTTTCGTCCCAACCTGGTGATCGAAGGCGGCGATGCCTTCGCCGAGGACGGCTGGAAACGCCTGCGCATCGGTGACGTGGAGTTTCGCGTGGTCAAGCCTTGCTCGCGTTGCATTCTCACCACCATTGACCCCAGGACCGGCGAGCGCAGTGCCGACCGCGAACCCTTCGTCACGCTGGAGGCCTATCGCAAGACGGAGAACGGCGCGATGTTCGGCCAGAACCTGGTCAACGATGGCGTCGGTCGCCTGGAAGTCGGCATGCCGGTGACTATCCTCGAATAGATCGCCCGCCCATAAAAAATGCCCGTCTCCTGCGAGACGGGCATTTTTTTACGCGGCAGGAGCGCTTAGCCGCGGTATTCGCATAGGTAAGCGGTGTCCACGGCGACTTTCAGCTGGAACTTGCTGTTGGCCGGTACGTTGAACTGGCTGCCGGCGGCGAAGGTTTCCCAGTCGCTGCTGTCGGGCAGCTTGACGGTCAGGGCGCCGGACACCACGTGCATGATTTCACGCTGGGCGGTGCCGAATTCGTATTCACCCGGGGCCATGACACCAATGGTCGCCGGACCTTCTGCGGTGCCGAAAGCGATCGACTTGACGGTGCCGTCGAAGTACTCGTTGACTTTAAACATGGGCGAATCCTCGGAAAAGGGTCTGGAAAGGTCGGCCAGTATGCCCAAGGGCAGGGGAGCTGCCTAGACCGGCAAAATCAGCGGCAGCAGGCGGGCGGTGTTGCGCGCATCTTCCAGCGCCCGGTGTTGCTGGCCATGGAACTGCATCCCCGCCAATTGCAGGGCACCATTGAGCCCCAGGGGTTTGTCCAGGCGCCGCGCCTTGGCGAAGCGTTGCTTGAGGTTGACGTGGGGCGTGTGGGCGAGGGCGCTGCTCAGGCCATGACGCTGCCATTCCAGTTCCAATTGCTGGCGATCGTAGTCACCCCAACTGGCCCAGCCCTCCAGGCGGGGTTGATGCTGGCCCAGCCAGCGCTCGAACAGCGGCCACACCTCGGTGATGGGCGCGGCGCCGTCGATGTTCGCCTGGGTGATATGGGTCAGCTTGCGGCAGAACGGCGTCAGCAAGGGGCGCCGCAGAGGCCGCACAAAGCGCTGGAAATGGTCCAGTTCGCGGCCCTGGCGATTGACCAGGCTCGCGCCGATCTCGATGACTTCCATCTCCGTCACGGGCCAGCCGCCGTCATCCGTTGTGGCCTCAAGGTCAATAATCAGCCAATGATGCATGGTGCAGGTTCCCGTACTCTTCCCTTCCTGATGGGGATAGAGCGTAGCCCGGTCGCGTAGTTCCGCGCTGTTTTTGATTGAGGCCGGGCTTATTCGATCTCCAGCAGCACCTGGCGATTGCGCACCTGGTCTCCGGCGATCACCTGCACGTCCTTGATCACGCCATCCATGCCGGCTTTCAGCGGGTGCTCCATTTTCATCGCTTCGAGCACCAGCAACAGCTGGCCTTTGCTGACGCAGTCACCGGCCTGGACACGCACATCGACGATGGCACCGTCCATCGGCGCCTTGAGCGTGCCGCTGTTGGCCTGGGCCTGGCGGCTCGCGACCTGCTGTGTGCGGTCAACCACGCTGACACCCGGCAACCAGGCATGGGCGCCGTCAAGGTGGTAGGCGAGGCGGCGGCGAATGCCGTTGATCACCAGGGTGGCCCAGCGGCCGTCGGTGCGAAGGTCCTGGATGTCGACGCCATCGATGTGCAGCCGGTGATCGGCCAGCACACTGAGGGTGACGTGGTGAACGGCATCGTTGACGCTCAGTTGGTAGGTACAGGGGACAGTGGCGTTGTTGCGCCAGCCTGCCAGGTCCCGGCGATGCTCGGCGGCGCTGCGTTGGTAGAACAGTGTGGCAGCCAGGGCGATCTGTTCTGCGCTGGCGGTCACGGGCGGGATAGTGCTGAAGTGCTTGGCGATAAACCCGGTGCTGACGTCGCCCTGGATAAAGTCCGGATGCCCGAGCAGGTCGGCCAGTAGCCGCTGATTGCTCGCAACCCCGAGCAGCACCGTGTCTTGCACCGCCCGCAGCAGTTTGCGCCGTGCCTCTTCACGGGTGGCACCATGGGCGATGAGTTTGCCGAGCATCGGGTCGTAGAACGGGCTGATCTTTTCGCCTGTGCACAACCCATGATCGATCCGGATGCCGGGGGCCGGCTCCCAACGCAGCACCTCGCCGGTCTGCGGCAAAAAGCCCTGGGCCGGGTCCTCGGCATACAGGCGTACTTCCATGGCGTGGCCGCTGAGCGTCACTTGTGATTGCAGCAGCGGCAGCGGTAGGCCGGCGGCGACTTGCAGTTGCCAGTCCACCAAGTCGAGCCCGGTGATCAGCTCGGTAACCGGGTGCTCCACTTGCAGGCGCGTGTTCATTTCCAGGAAGTAGAACTGGCCGTTGCGGTCGAGCAGGAACTCCACGGTACCGGCGCCCACGTAATTCACTGCGCGCCCGGCCTTGAGCGCCGCTTCGCCCATGGCCTGGCGCAGTTCGGGCGTCATCACCGGGCACGGCGCTTCTTCAATGATTTTCTGATGGCGGCGCTGGATCGAGCAGTCGCGTTCGCCGAGATAGACCAGGTTGCCGTGGCTGTCGCCGAACAGTTGGATCTCGACGTGGCGCGGGTCGATCAGCGCCTGCTCGAGGATCAACTCGTCGCTGCCAAAGGCATTGCGGGCTTCCGAACGTGCGGTGTGGAGGTTGTCCAGCAAGGACGCGGGATCGTGCACCAGGCGCATGCCACGCCCCCCACCGCCGGCGCTGGCCTTGATCATCAGCGGGTAGCCGATGCGCTGGGCTTGCGCCTGCAAGGTGGCGTCGTCCTGGGCGCTGCCTTGGTAGCCGGCGATACAGGGCACGCCAGCCTCCAGCATGGCGAGTTTGGACAGGCGCTTGCTGCCCATCAGTTCGATGGCCTCGACGCTGGGGCCGATGAAGATCAGGCCGGCGTCTCGGCACGCGCGGGCGAAGTCGGGGTTTTCCGAGAGGAAGCCGTAGCCGGGGTGGATGGCGTCGGCGCCGGTCTTTTCGGCGGCCGCGAGGATGGCCGGGATATTGAGGTAGGACTGTTGTACCGGGGCGGGGCCGATGTGCACCGCTTCGTCGGCCATCTGCACGTGCAGGGCCTGGGCGTCGGCGTCGCTGTAGACGGCGACGGTGCGGTAGCCCATTGCCTGGGCCGTGCGTTGGATGCGGCAGGCGATTTCGCCGCGGTTGGCGATCAGGATCTTGGTGAGCTGGGGCATTGGATTATCCCTTGGGTTATGCGGTGTCTGTTCCGGCCTCATCGGGGGCAAGTCACTTGCACCACCCAGGCTTTCTCTTCTGCACAAACGCCTGCGTCCCCTCAATCCCTTCTTCACTGGTCACCGCCTCGGCAAACCACTGCGCCGCCTGGTCCAGCAGCGGCCCCAACGGCTGCTCCGCACTGGCCAGCAACAGCGCCTTGGTGCGCGCGTTGGCGCCTGGCGCGCAGCGCAGCACTTGCCCCAATACCTCATCCAAACGCTCCGCCAACGCCTGCGGATCGCGCTCGGTGAAGTGCACCAGCCCCAGCCGTTCAGCCTCCAGTCCATCAAAGCGTGCGGCGGTGAGTGCCAGTCGCCGCGCCTGGGTCAGGCCGATACGCTTGACCACGAACGGCGCAATCTGTGCCGGCAGCAACCCCAGGCTGGTCTCCGGCAAACCGAACTGCGCCTGGTGATCGGCAATCGCGATGTCACTCACGCAGGCCAACCCGAACCCACCGCCCAGCACTGCGCCTTGCAGCACCACGATGACCACTGGCGACACGGCTTCCACGTCTTGCAGCAAAGCGCCAAAAGCCCGGTTCAGCGCCTGCAATTGATCGCCTGCGCTGACCAGATCCTTCACATCGGCACCGGCGCAAAAGTGTCCGCCTGCGCCACTGATCACCACCGCGCGCACCTGGCTGTCCAACCCCGCCAGCACCGCGCGCAGTTCATTGACCATTTCCAGGCTCATTGCATTGCGGCTTTCCGGCCGGTTGAGGGTGATATGCAGCACCCCGTTATGCGGTTCGAGCAGCAGGGTGTTCATGGTTTTTTCCCCGGCAGGGTGCCCATCAGTTTGCAGATAATGCCCAGCATGATCTCGTCGGCACCGCCGCCAATCGATACCAGGCGCACATCGCGATAGGCGCGGGCCACCGGGTTGTCCCACATAAAGCCCATGCCACCCCAATATTGCAGGCAGCTGTCGCTGACTTCACGGCCCAGGCGCCCGGCCTTGAGCTTGGCCATGGAGGCCAGGCGCGTGACGTCCTGGCCTTTGATGTATTGCTCGGTGGCCTGGTAGACCAAGGCGCGCAGGCATTCGATTTCGGTGGCAAGTTCAGCCAGGCGAAAGTGAATCACCTGGTTGTCGATCAGCGCCTTACCGAACGTCTGGCGCTCTTTGCAGTAGTCGATGGTGCTGTCGATGCAGTACTCCAGGCCCTTGATCATATTGGCCGCGCCAAACAGGCGTTCTTCCTGGAATTGCAGCATCTGCATCATAAAGCCGGCCCCCTCATGGCCGATGCGATAACGCTGCGGCACGCGCACGCCATCGAAAAATACCTGGGCGGTCTCGGAGCTGTGCATACCGAGTTTTTCCAAGGGCGGGCTGACGCTGATGCCCGGGGTGTTCATCGGCACCATGATCAGCGACTTGTTGATATGCGGCTTGTCGTCGGAGGTGTTGGCCAGCAGGCAGATAAAGTCGGCGCTGGGGGAATTGGTGATCCACATCTTGCTGCCGTTGATCACGTAGTCGTCGCCGTCCTTGCGCGCATGGGTCTTCAGCCCGGCCACATCGGAACCCGCACCGGTTTCCGAGACGCCGATGCAGCCCACTTGTTCGCCGCTGATGGCCGGGCGCAGGAATTCGTCGCGCAATTCGTCGGAACCGAAGCGGGCGAGGGCGGGGGTGCACATGTCGGTCTGCACGCCGATGGACATGGGGATGCCACCGCAGCGTATGGTGCCGAACTCTTCGGCGGCGACGATCGAGTAGCTGTAGTCCAGGCCCATTCCGCCGAATTGCTCGGGCTTGGAAATGCCCAGCAGGCCGAGGTCGCCGGCCTTGCGGAAGACGTCGTGGATGGGAAAGCGGCCGGCTTTTTCCCATTCGTCGACGTAGGGGTTGATCTCGCGGTCGACGAAGGCGCGGACGGTGCGGCGCAGTTCCTGATGTTCCTGGGTGAAGATCATTGTGCTTATTCTCCGGTTAGAAACGCGCCACGCCAAAGCTGTTCGGCTGCAACTCCCGCACTTCGGCTTCATCACAGATATCCAGCAGAAACCCCAGCAGCGTGCGGCTATCCCGTGGGTCGATCAGCCCGTCATCCCACAGGTTCGCGCTGCCATACAGCGCGGTGGATTGACTCTCGAGCTTCTGTGCAGTGACTTGCTCCAGCATATCCAGCACCTTGGGGTCCGGCACCAGGCCGTTCTTCAGTTGTTTGGCCTCGGTGACAATCCGCAGCACCTTGCCGGCTTGCGCGCCGCCCATCACGGCGGTGCGGCTGTTGGGCCAGGCGAAGATAAAGCGTGGGTCGAGGCCGCGTCCGCACATCGCATAGTTGCCGGCGCCGTAAGAGCCGCCGACCACGAGGGTGAGTTTAGCGACGCGTGCATTGGCCACGGCCTGGATCATCTTGGCGCCGTGCTTGATCACGCCTTGTTGCTCCGACTCGGTGCCGACCATAAAACCGGTGGTGTTGTGCAGGAACAGCAGCGGCGTACGGCTCTGGTCGCACAGCTGGATAAACTGCGCGGCCTTGCTGGCGCCCTTGGGGGTGATCGGGCCGTTGTTGCCGATGACGCCGACGGCCCGCCCCTGGATGTGCAGGTGACCGCAGACGGTGTGGGGGTCGAACTCGCCCTTGAACTCCAGGAAGTTCGAACCGTCGCCCAGGCGTGCGAGGATTTCGCGCACGTCATAGGGTTTTTTCGGGTCGTCGGGGATCAGTCCCAGCAAGTCGTCGGCCGGGTACAGCGGCTCCTGATAAGCCCGCTTGGGCGCAGGCGGCAGGCGATCATTCCAAGGCAGCAGGCTGACAATCTCGCGCACGATGCGTATGCCGTCGGCGTCGTTTTCAGCCAGGTATTCGGCGGTGCCTGCGGTTTGCGCGTGCATTTGGGCACCGCCCAGTTCCTCGTCGCTGGCGACTTCGCCGGTCGCTGCCTTGAGCAGCGGCGGCCCAGCCAGGAATAGCTTGGCCTTACCGCGCACCACCACCACGTAATCCGACAGCCCCGGCTGGTAGGCGCCGCCCGCCGTGGCCGAGCCGTGTACCACGGTGATCTGGGGCAGGCCCATGGCGGACATGCGCGCCTGGTTGGCGAAGCTGCGTGCGCCTTCGACGAAAATCTCTGCCGCGTAGTTGAGGTTGGCACCGCCGCTTTCAGCGAGGGTCACCACCGGCAGCTTGTTCTCCATGGCGATCTGTTGCAGGCGCAGGGATTTTTTCAAACCCGTAGGCGAAATGGTGCCGCCCTTGATCGCACTGTTGTTGGCCACCACCAGCACGCGCACACCGCTGACGTAGCCGATGCCGGCGATCAAACCGCCACCGGCCGCGCTGCCGTCCTTGTCGTCGTGGAGCTTGTAGCCGGCGAGGCTGGCCAGTTCCAGGAACGGCGCGCCGGGGTCCAGCAGCCGGTTGAGGCGCTCGCGGGGCAGCAGTTGGCCACGTTGGTCGAACTTGGGCTTGGCCTCCTGGGCCTTGCTGAGCAGGGCATCTTCCAACTGGCGCCACTGCGCGATGGTGGCGAGCAGGGCTTCGCGGTTCTGTGCGAACTGCGGGCTGTGGGCATCGATCGAGCTTTCAATCACGGGCATGGTTTATTGCTCCGCCTTGAGCACGTCCGGCAGGTACGCGCGGTGGAAACCATTGAACGGCGCGCTCGGTGGGTGCGCCTTGTGCAGCGGCCAGGCGCGGTTGCCCAGGCTGGCGGCGCCGTCGATGCGCAGGGTGCTGCCGCTGATGAAGGCCGCGGCGGGGCTGAGCAGGAACACGATGGCCGCACTCACTTCCGACTCGGTGCCGATGCGCTTGAGCGGCACGTGTTCGCGCAGGGTCGGGATCACGGCCTTGAACGCGCCTTCGTAGGTGTCCATGCCGCTGGAGGCAATCCAGCCCGGCGCTACCGCGTTGACCCGCACCCCGGCGTAACCCCATTCGAATGCTGCGGTCTTGGTGAAGTTGTCCATGCCCGCACGCGCCGCACCCGAATGGCCCATGCCGGGCATGCCGCCCCACATGTCCGCGAGCATGTTGACGATGGCGCCGCCGTGTTTGCTCATCGACTGGTTGAACACCTCGCGCGCCATCAGGAAGCCGCCGACCAGGTTGGTGCGCAGTACGGTTTCGAAGCCTTTTTGATTGATCGACGCGAGCGGCGACGGGTACTGGCCGCCGGCGTTGTTGACCAGCCCATGGATCGGGCCGTGGTCATTGAGGACCTGCGTGACCAGCGCTTTCACCGCCTCTTCATCGCGAATATCGCAGGCCAGCCCGTGGGCGCTGCCGCCGTCTTCGGCAATTTCCGCCGCGACCTTTTGCAGTTTTTCCGGCTTGCGCCCGACCAGGATCACCTGGGCACCGAGGGCTGCCAGTTCATGGGCGGTGCAGCGGCCAATGCCGCTGCCGCCGCCGGTGACAATCACGGTGTGACCCTGGAACAGGTTGGCTTTGAAGATCGAGTCGAAGGCCACGGCGACATTCCTTTTATTGGCATTGATCGGCGATGTGTTGCGGCACGGCGATGGGGATTTCCAGCAGTTGCTGGGCAAAGGCCTTGCCTTGCGGGTCAATGCGCAGGCTGGCGATACCGCCGCCGCCCAGGGCATTTTCCAGCAGGAAGTTGAGGCTGTGGCTGCCCGGCAGGTACCAGCGTTCGACACGGCCGTGGAGCGGGTCGAGCACGTGGCTCATCCAGTCGACGACCACGGCTGGGGTCAGGGTCTCGGCGATCCACGGCAGGTACGCCGGGTCGCGGGCGATCACCCCGATATTGCTGTGGTTGCCCTTGTCGCCAGAGCGCGCCACGGCGAGTTTCACCAGGGGCACGCTGGCGTCGGCACGGCCCTCGGGCATGGGCGGGTCGACGGGGGCGGAGGGCGTGCCCAGCGCATCGCGGGTGGGCAGTTCGCAGGTGTGACGCTGGCCCTGGACGTCGATGAGCAACGCACACGCAGACTTATCGACCAGGAATGAAAACAGTCGAATCAGCGGATACACCGTCGGCCGCCCACCGACGATGCCGGTCAGCCCCGGCGCCATGCCGGTGGCCGCCTGGGCGATCTCGCGGGCGAACAGCGCCAGTGCCTGCTTGCTCGGGTGCCGCACCGCGATCTTCACCACCACTTCGCGGCAGTCATGGCGCTGGGCGTGGGCGCCGTAGGTGGCTTCACTGCCGAGCAATTCGATATTCACCTCGGTGTAGGGCGCCCAGCCTTGTTGGCTGAACAGCTCCGAGGTCTTGTGGATGATCGCCTGGCTGACCCGCTCGGCCTTGGCCACCGCGTCGATCCCGGCGATCAGGCAACTGGCGGTGCAGCGAAAACCATCGGGGTAGGTGGCGCTGACTTTGTAGTGATCGGTGGGCGGCAAGCCCTTGGCGCCATGCAGGCGCACGCTGTGCTTGCCTTGCTGTTGCAATTTGACCTGGCTGAAATCGCAGATCACGTCAGGCAATAGGTAAGCGCGGGGGTCGCCGATTTCGTAGAGCAGTTGTTCGGCCACGCTCAGTTCGCTGATCAGCCCGCCGCTGCCTTCGACTTTATTGACGGTGAACTGGCCGTCGGCGCTGACTTCAACAATGGGGAAACCGATGTGTTCGTAGTCCGGCACGTCGCGCCAGTCGGTGAAGTTGCCGCCGGTGCACTGGGCGCCGCATTCGATGATATGCCCGGCCAGGGCGGCCTGGGCGAGGCGGTCGTAATCCTGCCAGGACCAGTTGAATTCATGCACCAATGCCGCACTGACCACCGCGCTGTCGACCACCCGGCCGGTGATGACGATATCGGCGCCCAGCTTCAGCGCCTGGGCAATGCCCGGTGCGCCCAGATAGGCGTTGGCAGACACGCACAGGGGCGGCAGGGGCGCGCCGTTGAACATGTCAGTGATGCCTTGCAGGTGCGGGAGTTGGGCGTGCAGGTCATCGCCCAGCAGCACCGCGATTTTCAGTGGCACGTGGGCCTTGTCACAGGCCGCTTGCAGGGCGGCGGCGCAGGCGTGCGGGTTGATCCCGCCGGCATTGCTGATCACGCGGATGCCCTGGCGCTGGATATCGCCCAGCAACGGCGCGAGGACCTCGACAAAGTCCGTGGCGTAGCCGGCCTGGGGATCTTTCATCCGGGCGCTGGCCAGGATCGACATCGTGACTTCCGCGAGGTAGTCGAACACCAGGTAATCCAGCTTGCCGCCGTGCACCAACTGGGCAGCGGCAGTGCAGGTGTCGCCCCAGAAGGCACTGGCGCAGCCGATACGAACCGTCTTGCTCATGAGAAATCCTTCCTCGAATGGCTGGCTTCGATCCTACCAAGCAAGCGCTTGGTTTGTAAACTTCGGATACAAGTTTTAGCCAAGCGCTTGCTTGGGTGGCGGCCACGGCCTAAATTGCCGCCCAAGACGTCAAAGAAGTAGAGGAGAGCAGCATGGATGAGCACAAAGCCCTGCGGGTGATGCGCACCATGGTCGACGGCGGCCAATTGACCGACCCCGACAGTGCCCGGGGCAAGTTGCTGCAAACCGCGGCTCACCTGTTTCGCAACAAGGGCTTCGAACGCACCACCGTGCGCGACCTGGCCAGCGCCGTGGGCATTCAGTCCGGCAGCATCTTTCATCACTTCAAGAGCAAGGATGAGATCCTGCGCGCGGTGATGGAGGAAACCATCCACTACAACACCGCGTTGATGCGGGCGTCGCTGGAAGAGGCGACGAACGTGCGCGAGCGTGTGTTGGCGCTGATTCGCTGCGAATTGCAGTCGATCATGGGCGGCAGCGGCGAGGCGATGGCGGTGCTGGTATACGAATGGCGCTCGCTGTCGGCCGAAGGCCAGGCCCAGGTGCTGGCCCTGCGTGATGTGTATGAGCAACTCTGGTTGCAGGTGCTGGGCGAGGCCAAGGCCGCCGGCTATATCAAGGGCGATGTGTTTATTGCCCGGCGCTTTCTCACGGGAGCCTTGTCCTGGACCACCACCTGGTTCCGTGCCGAGGGCAGCCTGACCCTTGAACAATTGGCCGAAGAGGCTTTGTTGATGGTGTTGAAGGCCGATTAAGGCGCAAGCTGTTAATTTGGCGGTGGAAAAGTTGTCTCGCCAGACAAAAACGCCTAGCTTATCGCCATCAGAATAGTGAACGGTGTGTGCCTCGATGTTTTCGCCATGGCGGCTGGCTGCAGGACTTTCTTTATGGGCACTGGGCACCGCAGGGTGGATGCCAGCTTCGGCCGCGCAATTGGTGAGGATTGGCGCCGCGCATTTCCCGCCCTACACCGTACGTCCTGAGCAGGGCGCAGACACCGGTTTGCTGCCGCAACTGGTGGAAGCGCTGAACGCCGCGCAGGCGGACTACCAATTTGTGCTGGTCCCCACCTCCATCCCCCGGCGTTTCCGGGATTTCGAGCAAGGCCGGGTGGACATGGCGATCTTCGAAAACCCGGACTGGGGCTGGCAGAAGATTCCCCACACCAGTGTCGACATGGGGCTTGAAGATGCCGAAGTGTTCGTCGCCCAGCATGAACCCGACCGCGATCAAAGCTATTTCAACGACCTGACCGGCAAGCGCCTGGCGGTGTTCAGCGGTTATCACTACGCCTTCGCCAACTTCAACGCCGACCCCAGGTACATGGCCGAGCACTTCAACGCGACGCTGACCTACTCCCATGACAGCAACCTGCTGATGGTCGCCCGTGGCCGTGCCGATATCGCGCTGGTCACGCGCTCATACCTGAGTGACTTCATGGTGCGCAATGCCGAGATGGCGGGGCAGTTGATGGTGTCGGAGCGCATTGATCAGGTGTACCACCATTACGCCTTGCTGCGACCCAAGGCGCCGATCAGCGGGCCGGCGTTTGCCGAACTGCTCAAACGTTTACGCGATAACGGCGAGATGTTGAAGATTTTCGAGCCGTATCGCATTGATGTGATGGCCGTGCCCTGACCTTGGCCAGGGTGGGGGTGGCCTCAGTCAGACCCGCCGCGCAAACGTATCGCTATGGTTGCCCGACACTTTGCGGCAATGCACCAGCGCATCACGGATCATGAAGTTCACCAGGGTTGGCGACACACCCAGTTCCTTGGCGATGTCCTTTTGCGGCACGCCGTGCAGGCGGTACATCTCGAATGCGTAGCGGGTGCGCTGGGGCAGCTCCGTCAGGGCGTCGGCGATGTTTTCCAGGGTGTTGAAATTGATGTGGGTGGTTTCCGGTGATGCGCCATGAATCACCACATTCAAGCCTTCCTCTTCCGTGCCCGAGTACTTGAGCTCCAGGGCTTGCTTGCGGTAGTGATCGATCGCCAGGTTGCGCACGATCTGGAACAGGTAACTCAACTGGGCCTTGAACGATGAGGTGATCGTCGGTGCCGATTGCAGCCGGAAGTAGGCGTCCTGCACCACATCTTCGGCCCGGGAGCGGCACCCGGTAATTCGTGCTGCGATCTTTACCAGGATCAGCCGATTGTCGACGAATGCCTGGAGCAGCGGTGAGTCGCACCTGCCTGTGGATACTTGTTCCGTCATGGAAATCACCTTGTCGCTAAAGAGGTTAGGGGAGGGCGTCCTTGCTGAGGCCTCCTACACATCGGGCAACAAATTATGCTTAATGATAATGATTGTCAAATGAGAAGGCGAACTAATCTTATGCCTTTGCGGAAGGTGTGAGCCACGTCTCGCTCGCCCCCGGCGACTAATTATTTGCCGGTGCCGTCCGTTCTTCTGGGTGACAGGTCCGTTAGTAAAACGGCCAAGGATCAGCACCCGCAGGAGGGCGAGATGGGTTTCTATCGTGCATACAGCGTGATTCAGTGTGGGGGCCACCGGCGATGAGTGCGCCGACTCGACTGCGCCTGTTTTGCCTGCCTTATTCAGGGGCCAGCGCCATGGTCTACGTGCGCTGGCGCCGCGCCCTGCCGGAGTGGTTGCAAGTGTGCCCGCTGGAGTTGCCCGGGCGTGGCATGCGCATGGACGAGCCGTTGCAGCGTGATATCAAGGTATTGGCCGCGCAGTTGGCGGATGAAATCAGTCGCGACCTGGACGGCCCCTACGCGCTGTTCGGTCACAGCCTGGGTGGCCTGCTGGCCTTCGAGCTGGCGCATGCGCTGAACGAGCGCCATGTGCCTGCGCCGCTGGCATTGTTCGCCTCCGGCACCGCCGGGCCCGCGCGCCGTGATGTCAGTGAATACGCCATTGAAAAGACCGATGAGCAACTGATCGCCCGCCTGCGCGAACTGCAAGGCACCGCCGAAGAAGCCCTGGCCAATCCCGAGTTGATGAAATTGATGCTGCCGATCCTGCGCGCCGATTTCCTGCTGTGCGGCAGTTTCACCTATGGCCAGCGCACGCCGCTGGACATGCCGATCCATGTGTTCGGCGGCAAGCAGGACAGTGTGCGCGCCGACCAATTGCTCGATTGGCAGGCCGACGCCGCCAGTGGCTTTTCCCTGGATATGTTCGACGGCCACCACTTCTTTCTCGTGCAGCACGAAAGCGCCGTGCTGCGCTGCCTGCGGCGTTATGCCGACGAGCACCTGGCCCGCTGGCGCAATGGCACGGCGCGGCAACTGGCCGCCGGCTGAACGCCCCCTCCCATTCCCGAATTTCCCGTAAGCCGATTTCAGGCAGGAACCCCAAGATGGACGCCTTCGAACTTCCCCGCACCCTGGTCCAGTCCCTTCAACAGCGTGCCGAGCAGACCCCGGACCAAGTGGCCCTGCGCTTTCTCGCCGAGTCCGCCGAACAGAGCATCGTGCTCAGTTACCGCGACCTGGACCTGCGCGCCCGCACCATCGCCGCCGCCCTCCAGGCCAACGCAACGTTGGGCGAGCGTGCGGTGCTGCTGTTCCCCAGCGGCCCGGACTATGTCGCGGCGTTCTTCGGATGCCTGTACGCCGGCATCATTGCAGTGCCGGCCTACCCGCCGGAGTCCACCCGCCGGCATCACCAGGCGCGCCTGCTGTCGATCATCGCCGACGCCGAGCCGCGCCTGCTGCTGACCATCGCCAGCCTCGGCGATGGCTTGGCGCAGCTCGAAAACGCGCCGCCGGTGTTGAGTGTCGACACCCTGGACGCACAAATCGCGGACAGCTGGCGCGCCCCCGACCTGCAACCCGACGACATTGCCTTCCTGCAATACACCTCTGGCTCCACCGCGTTGCCGAAGGGTGTACAAGTCAGCCACGGCAATCTGGTTGCCAATGAAGTGCTGATCCGCCGAGGCTTCGGCATCGACGTGAACCCGGACGATGTGATCGTCAGCTGGCTGCCGCTGTACCACGACATGGGCCTGATCGGCGGCCTGCTGCAACCGGTTTTCAGCGGCGTGCCCTGCGTACTGATGTCGCCGGCGTACTTCCTTGGCCGTCCGCTGCGCTGGCTGGAAGCGATCAGCGAGTACGGCGGTACCATCAGCGGCGGCCCGGATTTCGCCTACCGTTTATGCAGTGAGCGGGTCAGTGAGTCGGCGTTGGCGCGTCTCGACCTGAGCCAGTGGCGCGTGGCCTATTCCGGCTCCGAGCCGATCCGCCTCGACACCCTGGAACGCTTCGCCGAGAAATTCGCCCGTTGCGGTTTCACCGCGAACAGCTTCTTCGCCTCCTACGGCCTGGCCGAAGCGACCCTCTTTGTCGCCGGTGGCCGCCGTGGCCATGGCATCCCCGCGCTGCGTGTCGACGAACAGGCGTTGGCCGCCAACCGCGCCGAACCAGGGCAGGGCAGTGCGATCATGAGTTGCGGCACGAGCCAGCCGGACCATGGGGTGCTGATCGTCGACCCGCACACCTTGAGCGAACTGGCCGACAACGGCGTCGGCGAAATCTGGGCCAGCGGGCCGAGCATCGCCCATGGCTACTGGCGCAACCCCGAAGCCAGCGCCAAGACCTTCGTACAGCACGCCGGCCGCACCTGGCTGCGCACCGGTGACCTGGGCTTTATCCGCGAGGGCGAGCTGTACATCACCGGCCGCCTGAAAGACCTGCTGATCGTGCGCGGGCACAACCTGTATCCCCAGGACATCGAGCAGACCATCGAGCGCGAAGTGGAAGTGGTGCGCAAGGGTCGCGTTGCGGCGTTCGCGGTGAATGATCAGGGCCAGGAAGGTATTGGCATTGCGGCGGAAATCAGCCGCAGCGTGCAGAAGATCTTGCCGCCTGAAGCGCTGATCAAAGCCATCCGCCAGGCCGTGGCCGAGGCCTACCAAGAGGCGCCGTGCGTGGTGCTGCTGCTCAACCCCGGTGCCTTGCCCAAGACCTCCAGCGGCAAGCTGCAACGCGCGGCCTGCGCGGTGCGTCATGCCGATGGCAGCCTCGATAGCTATGCGCAGTTCCCCGACCTGCATGCGCCGGCGCCTAATGCGGCGCAGGGGGCGGAGTTGCAACGCCGGATCGCGGCGATCTGGTGCGAACAGTTGCACGTGGCGAGCGTGGCGGCCGACGATCACTTCTTCCTGCTCGGCGGCAACTCCATCACCGCCACCCAGGTGGTCGCGCGCCTGCGCGAAGACCTCGGCCTGGAGCTGAACCTGCGCATGCTGTTCGAAGCCCCGACCCTGGAAGGCTTTGCCGCGCATATCGCGCAATTGCAACAGGACGGTGGCGTTGCCCAAGGCGCGATCCACACCCTATCGCGCGACGAAGACCTGCCCCAATCCCTGGCCCAGAATCGCTTGTGGATCACCTGGCAACTGGATCCCCTGAGCAGCGCCTACACCATCCCCGGCGCCCTGCGTTTGCGTGGCGAGCTGGATGAGGACGCGGTACGTGCCAGCTTCCAGCACTTGATCCAGCGCCACGAAGCCCTGCGCACACGTTTCTATGAGCGCGATGGCCAAGCCTTCCAGCGTGTGGACGCCAACAGCGATTTCGATCTGCACGTCATCGACCTCAGCCACCTGCCCGCCGCCGAACGTGACGCCCGCGCGCAACAGATCCGCGAGGACGAAGCGCGTACCCAGTTCGACCTGGAAAACGGCCCGCTGCTGCGGGTGACCCTGGTACGCCTGGAGGATGAAGATCATCAACTGCTGGTGACGCTGCACCACATCATTGCTGACGGCTGGTCGCTGAATCTGCTCATCGACGAGTTCTCGCGACTGTATGCCGCCGCTGCCCAGGGCCAAACCCTGGCGTTGCCACCCCTGGCTTTGCAGTACGCCGACTACGCAAGCTGGCAACGCCAATGGCTGGCCGAAGGCGAAGGCCAGCGCCAACTGGCGTACTGGAAAGCGCAACTGGGGGAGGAGCATCCGGCCTTGAGCCTGGCCACCGACCACCCGCGCTCGGCGCAGCAACGCCACACTGCTTCACGCCACAGCGTGCGCCTGGGCGCCAGCCTCAGCGAAGCGATTCGCCAGACTGCCCAGTCCCATGAGTCCACGCCATTCATGCTGTTGCTGGCGGCGTTCCAGACCTTGCTCTATCGCTACAGTGGCCAGCGCGATATCCGCATTGGCGTGCCCAACGCCAACCGCCCACGCCAGGAAACCCAGGGCCTGGTCGGTTTCTTTATCAACACGCTGGTGCTGCGCGCCGAACTGGACGGGCGTTTGCCGTTCAACCAGCTATTGGCCGCGACACGCCAGGCCGCCTTGGGCGCCCAGGCGCATCAGGACTTGCCCTTTGAACAACTGCTGGAGGCGTTCCCGCAGGCCCGCGAACAGGGTTTGTTCCAAGTGATGTTCAACCACCAGCAACGCGACCTGAGTGTCTTGCGCCGCCTGCCGGGCATGCTTGCCGACGAGCTGCCGTGGCACAGCCGCGAAGCCAAGTTCGACCTGCAACTGCACACTGAAGAAGACCGCAATGGGCGCCTGGGCCTGTCGTTCGACTACGCCGATGAACTGTTCGAGCCTGCGACGATCCAGCGCCTGGCCGAACACTTCATCCACCTGCTGCACGCGATCTGCGAGCATCCGCAGCGTGCCCTCGGCGACCTCAAGCTGATGCAGCAGGACGAACAGCAAGCGTGGAGCCAGGCGCCGTGTGCCCCCGCTCAACAATGGCTGCCCGAACTGCTCAACCCCTCTGTCTCTGATAACACCGCGCTGGTCTGGCAGGACGGCAGCCTGACGTTCGCCCAACTGCATACCCAGGCCAACCGCCTGGCCCATTACCTGCGCGACAAAGGCGTTGGCCCGGACGTGTGCGTGGCCATCGCTGCCGAGCGGTCGCCGCAGTTGCTGATCGGCCTGCTGGCGATCATCAAGGCCGGCGGTGCCTATGTGCCGCTGGACCCGGACTACCCCGCCGAGCGCCTGGCCTACATGCTCCGGGACAGCCGCGCGCACCTGCTGTTGACCCAGACCGCCTTGCTCGAACACCTGCCGACGGCCGATGGCGTGTGCGTGATCGCCATGGACAGCCTGCACCTCGACAGTTGGCCGACCCAGCCCCCGGGCCTGCACCTGGAGGGTGACAACCTCGCCTACGTGATCTACACCTCCGGCTCCACCGGCCAGCCCAAGGGCGTGGGCAACACCCATGCGGCCCTGGCCGAACGCTTGCAATGGATGCAAGCCACCTATCAGCTCAACCACACGGATGTGCTGATGCAAAAGGCGCCGATCAGTTTCGACGTGTCGGTGTGGGAATGCTTCTGGCCGCTGATCACCGGCTGCCGCCTGGTGCTGGCTGGACCTGGCGAGCATCGTGATCCGCACCGTATCGCGCAGTTGGTCCAGGAACACGGCGTGACCACGCTGCACTTCGTGCCGCCGCTGTTGCAGCTGTTTATCGATGAACCCTTGGTGGCCGAATGCACCAGCCTGCGCCGCCTGTTCTCCGGTGGTGAAGCCTTGCCCGCCGAGCTGCGCAACCGCGTATTGGCGCAGTTGCCGGCGGTGCAATTGCACAATCGTTATGGCCCGACCGAGACCGCGATCAACGTGACGCACTGGCACTGCCGCGTGGAGGATGGCGAGCGCTCGCCGATTGGCCGCCCGCTGGGCAATGTGATCTGTCGCGTGCTGGATAAGCAGCTCAACCCCGTGCCCGTTGGCGTGCCGGGTGAGCTGTGCATCGGTGGCATTGGCCTGGCGCGGGGTTACCTCGGTCGTCCTGGGTTGACCGCTGAGCGCTTTGTCGCCGACCACCAAGGTGCGCGCCTGTACCGCACCGGTGACCGCGCCCGATGGAGCGCCGACGGTGTGCTTGAGTACCTCGGCCGTCTCGACCAACAGGTCAAGCTCCGCGGTTTCCGGGTGGAGCCGGAAGAAATCGAAGCGCGCCTGCTCGCCCTGGACGGCATCGCCCAGGCCGTGGTGCTGGTGCGTGACGCACAGTTGATCGGCTACTACACCGCCCATGCCGAGCTGGACGAACAGCAGGTCAAAAATGCCCTGGCCGCCGAGCTGCCGGAGTACATGGTGCCCGCCCTGCTGATGCGTCTGGACGCCATGCCTCTGAGCCCGAGCGGCAAGCTCGACCGCCGCGCTTTGCCGGAGCCGGTGTGGCAAACCCGTGAGCACGTCGAGCCTGAAACGCCGCTGCAACAGCAGATCGCCGCGATCTGGCGCGAGGTCCTTGGCCTGCCGAAGATCGGCCTGCACGATGACTTCTTCGCCCTGGGCGGCCACTCGCTGCTGGCCACGCAAATCATCTCCCGTACCCGCCAGGCCTGTGACGTCGAGCTGCCGTTGCGCACGTTGTTCGAAGCCAGCGAGTTGGGCGCTTTTGCTGAACAGGTCGGGCTGATCCAGGCGTCGGGGCAACGCAACCAACAAACCACCATCGCCAAGGTCGACCGCAGCGAACCGGTGCCGTTGTCCTACTCCCAGCAGCGCATGTGGTTCCTCTGGCAGATGGAGCCGGACAGCCCGGCCTACAACGTCGGCGGCATGGCGCGCCTGCGCGGGGTGCTGGATGTGGGGCGTTTCGAGGCGGCGTTGCAAGCCTTGATCATGCGCCATGAAACCTTGCGCACCACCTTCCCGAGTGTCGATGGCGTGGCCTATCAGAAGGTCGCGCCGCAGTCCGGCGTGCGCATGGGCTGGCAGGACATCTCGGCGCTCTGCGAAACCGAGCGCCAGCAACGCTTGCAGCAGCTGGCCGACCATGAAGCCCACACACCGTTCAACCTGGAAACCGGCCCGCTGCTGCGCGCGTGCCTGGTCAAGGCCGGTGAGCAGGAGCACTACCTGGTGCTGACCCTGCACCATATCGTCACCGAAGGCTGGGCCATGGACATCTTTGCCCGTGAACTCAGCGCGTTGTACGAAGCCTTTATCGACGAGCGCTACTCGCCGCTGGCGCCGTTGCCCGTGCAATACCTCGACTACAGCGTGTGGCAACGCCAATGGCTGGAAGCCGGCGAACGCCAACGCCAGCTGGATTACTGGACCGCGCAACTGGGTCATGAGCACCCGCTGCTGGAACTGCCCGGCGACCGCCCACGGCCACCGGTACAAAGCCATCGTGGCGAGCTGTACCGTTTCGAATTGAGCGATGACCTGGCGGCCCGCGTGCGCGCCTTCAACGCCGAACGCGGCCTGACCCTGTTCATGACCATGACCGCCACCCTGGCCGTGTTGCTCTACCGCTACAGCGGCCAGACCGACTTGCGCATCGGCGCCCCCGTGGCCAACCGCATCCGCCCGGAAAGCGAAGGGCTGATCGGCGCGTTCCTCAATACCCAGGTGCTGCGTTGCCAGCTCAATGGGCAGATGACCGTGGGTGAGTTGTTCGAACAGGTGCGTCACACCGTGATCGAGGGCCAGTCCCATCAGGACCTGCCGTTCGACCATCTGGTCGAAGCCTTGCAACCGCCGCGCAGTGCGGCGTACAACCCGTTGTTCCAGGTGATGTGCAACGTGCAGCGTTGGGAGTTCCAGCAGAGCCGCCAACTGGCCGGCATGACGGTCGAGTACCTGGCCAACGATGCGCGCGCGACCAAGTTCGACCTCAACCTGGAAGTCACCGACCTTGACCATCGCCTGGGGTGCTGCCTGACCTACAGCACCGACTTGTTCGATGAGCCGCGCATTGCGCGGATGGCCGAGCATTGGCGCAATCTGTTGCAAGCGCTGATCGCCAGCCCCGAGCAGCGTCTGAGCGAATTGCCGTTGCTCAGCGCCACGGAACAGCGCGCGTTGCAGGACAGCCTGGGCGTCGAAGCGGGCGAGCACCGCCTTGATCAGTGCATTCACACGCTGTTCAGCCAACAGGTAAAAGCCCGTGGCGATGCGCCCGCGCTGACCTTCGCCGGCGTTACCCTCAGCTACCGCGAGCTGGACGCCCGCGCCAATCGCCTGGCCTGGATGCTGCGCGAGCGTGGTGTCGGCCCGCAGGTACGCGTCGGCCTGGCGTTGCCGCGCTCCCTGGAAATGATCATCGGCCTGCTGGCGATCCTCAAGGCGGGCGGTGCCTATGTGCCGCTCGACCCGGAATACCCGCTGGACCGCCTGCACTACATGATCGAAGACAGCGGCATTGGCCTGCTGCTCAGCGATGCAGCGATGTTCGAAGCCCTGGGTGAACTGCCGGCGACCGTGGCCTGCTGGTGCCTGGAAGATGACCTTCCGGTGCTGGAGAATTACCCGGCCGATGAACTGCCCTTTATCAGCCTGGCGCAGCACCAGGCCTACCTGATCTACACCTCCGGTTCCACCGGCAAGCCCAAGGGCGTGGTGGTGTCGCACGGCGAAATCGCCATGCACTGCCAGGCCGTGATCGAGCGCTTCGGCATGCGCCCGGACGACTGCGAACTGCACTTCTATTCGATCAACTTCGACGCCGCTACCGAACGTTTGCTGGTGCCGTTGCTCTGCGGTGCGCGGGTGGTATTGCGGGCCCAGGGCCAGTGGGATGCAGAAGAGATCTGCGCGCTGATCCGTACCCATCGCATCAATATCCTCGGCTTTACGCCGAGCTACGGCAGCCAGTTGGCGCAATGGCTGGCGACCCAGCAGCAGACGTTGCCGGTGCGCATGTGCATCACCGGTGGCGAGGCGTTGACCGGCGAACACTTGCAGCGCATCCGTGCGGCGTTTCAGCCGCAGGTGTTTTTCAACGCCTATGGGCCGACCGAAACCGTGGTGATGCCGCTGGCCAGCCTCGCGCCCGAGCAGTTGGAGGAGGGCGCCGGCAGCGTACCGATCGGCAGCATCATCGGGGACCGCGTGGCGTACATTCTCGACGCCGACCTGGCCTTGGTGCCGCAAGGTGCGACCGGTGAGTTGTACGTCGGTGGCGCCGGCCTGGCCCAGGGGTATCACCAGCGTCCGGGCATGACCGCCGAACGCTTCGTGGCCGATCCCTTCGCGCGTGACGGCGGGCGTCTTTACCGCACCGGCGACCTGGTGCGCCAACGCGCCGATGGTCTGGTGGAGTACCTGGGGCGGATCGACCATCAAGTGAAGATTCGTGGCTTCCGTATCGAACTGGGCGAGATCGAAACCCGCCTGCTGGAGTACCACGCCGTACGCGAGGCCGTGGTGCTGGCGCTGGATTCGCCCAGCGGCAAACAGCTGGTGGCCTACCTGGTCAGCGATGCCGAGCACGGCGCATTACGCGATGCGCTCAAGGCGCATCTCAAGGCGCAACTGCCGGACTACATGGTGCCCGCGCACCTGATCGTGCTGGACAGCATGCCGTTGACCGCCAACGGCAAACTTGACCGGCGTGCCTTGCCGCAACCGGACCCTGAGGCCAATCGCCAACAGTACGTGGCCCCGCGCAACCCGTTGGAAAGCACCCTGGCCGCGATCTGGTGCGCCGTGTTGAACGTGCCGCAAGTCGGCCTGGACGATAACTTCTTTGAACTGGGCGGCGACTCGATCCTGTCGATCCAGGTGGTCAGCCGTGCGCGGCAGGCGGGGATTCACTTCAGCCCCCGCGACCTGTTCCAGCACCAGACCGTGCAAACCCTGGCGGCGGTTGCCACGCTCGTCGAGCAAGTGACGGCCGAGCAGGGCGTGCTCACCGGCAGCTCGGGCCTGACGCCCATCCAGCAGTGGTTCTTCGATACCCCGATTCCCGAACGTCAGCATTGGAACCAGGCGCTTGTCCTCAAGCCCCTGCAACTGCTCGAGCCCCATCGCCTGGAGCAAGCGCTGTTGGCGGTGCTGGAACACCACGACGCGCTGCGCCTGAGCTTCAGCCAGCGCGACGCGCAATGGCACGCCGAGCACTTGGCCGTGCCCCAGGGCGGCGTGCTGATGCAGGCGCACGTGCACGATATGGCGCAGTGCACCGCGCTGTTCACCGAGACCCAGCGCAGCCTCGACCTGGCGCACGGCCCGCTGTTGCGCGCCTTGCTGGTGGATGGCCCGCAAGGGCAACAGCGCCTGCTGATCGCTATCCATCACCTGGTGGTCGATGGCGTGTCGTGGCGGGTGCTGCTGGAGGATCTGCAAAACGTCTATCGCCAACTGAGCGAAGGCCAGTCCGTCAGCCTGCCGGCCAAGACCAGCGCCCTGCGTGACTGGGCTGCGCGCTTGCAGGCTTATGCCCACAGTGAATCCCTGCGCGAGGAATTGACGGTATGGCAGGCTCAATTGGCCGGCCCGGCCGTGGCATTGCCGGTGACGCGTCCTCTAGGCGCGCTGCGTAATCGGGATGCGGATACCGTCAGCGTTCGCCTGGATGCCGAACACACCCGCCAGTTGCTGCAACAGGCCCCCAGCGCCTACCGCACCCAGGTCAATGACCTGCTGTTGACCGCGCTGGCCCGTGTGGTGTGCCGCTGGAGTGGGCATGATTCGGCGCTGATCCAGCTGGAAGGCCATGGTCGTGAAACCCTGTTCGATGATATCGACCTGACCCGTAGCGTCGGCTGGTTCACCAGTGCTTATCCGCTGCGCCTGACCCCACTGGCGGAGCAGGGCGCTTCGATCAAGGCGATCAAGGAGCAACTGCGCGGCATCCCCCACAAGGGCCTCGGCTATGGCGTGCTGCGTTACCTGGCGGACGACCTGTGCAAGCAGACCCTGGCCGGGCTGCCCAGCGCCGGCATCACCTTCAACTACCTCGGTCAATTCGACCAGAGCTTTGGCGCCGATGCGCTGTTCCACCCGCTGGACGAGTCGGCCGGCCTGGCCCATGACCCGGATGCACCGTTGCCCAACGAACTGAGCATCGACAGCCAGGTGTACGGCGGTGAGCTGGTGCTGCGCTGGACCTTCAGCCGCGAACGCTTCGATCGGCAGACTCTCCAGGCTCTGGCCGATGCCTACCTGGCCGAACTGCGCAGCCTGATTGCGCACTGCCTCAGGGACGATGTTGGCGGTTTCACGCCGTCGGACTTCCCCCTGGCGCACTTGAGTCAGGCGCAACTGGACAGCTTGCCGGTACCCGCCAGCGTCATCGAAGACGTCTACCCGCTGACGCCAATGCAGGAGGGTTTGCTGCTGCACACCCTGCTGGAACCGGGCACGGGTCTCTACTATATGCAGGACCGCTACCGCATCGACAGCACCCTGGACCCTGAGCGTTTCGCCCAGGCCTGGCAGGCGGTGATCGCCCGGCATGAAGCCTTGCGTGCCTCGTTCTGTTGGAACGTTGGCGAAGACATGCTGCAAGTGATCCATCAGCCGGGCAGTACGCCGATTGAGTACCTGGATTGGAGTGCTGATCCAGAAAGCGAGCAGGAGCCGCGTCTGCAAGCGCTGCTCAAGAAGGAGCGCGAAGCCGGTTTCGATCTGCTCAACCAGGCGCCGTTCCACCTGCGCCTGATCCGCGTCGGCGCCGAGCGCTACTGGTTCATGATGAGCAACCACCACATCCTCATCGATGCGTGGTGCCGCTCGTTGTTGATGAATGACTTCTTCGAGATCTACATGGCCCTGGGCGAAGGGCGCGAGGCACAACTGGCCACGCCGCCGCGTTATCGCGACTACATTGCCTGGCTGCAACGCCAGAACCTGAGCGAAGCACGCCAGTGGTGGCAGCAGAACCTGCAAGGTTTCGAGCGCACCACGCCGATCCCGAGCGACCGGCCATTCCTGCGTGAACATGCCGGCCATAGCGGTGGCATGGTGGTGGGCGACTGCTACACCCGTCTCGAGGCCCGCGACGGTGCGCAGCTGCGCGAGTTGGCGCAGGCCCATCAACTCACCGTCAACACCTTCGCCCAGGCTGCATGGGCGTTGGTGCTGCGCCGCTTGAGCGGCGATCGTGACGTGCTGTTCGGCGTCACCGTGGCTGGGCGCCCGGTGGACATGCCCGAGATGCAACGCACCGTCGGCCTGTTTATCAACAGCATCGCCCTGCGGGTGAAGGTGCCCGAGGACGACCAGCGTTGCAGCGTGCGCCAGTGGTTGAGCGCTCTGCTCGACAGCAACATGCAACTGCGCGAGTACGAATACCTGCCCCTGGTCACGATCCAGGAACACAGCGAGTTGCCCAAGGGCCAGCCGCTGTTCGACAGCCTGTTCGTGTTTGAAAATGCCCCGGTGGAAGTCTCGGTACTGGATCGCGCACAAAGCCTGAATGCCACCTCGGACTCCGGCCGCACCCACACCAACTTCCCGCTGACGGCCGTGTGCTATCCGGGTGATGACCTGGGGTTGCACCTGTCCTACGACCAGCGCTACTTCGACGAAACCACCGTGCAGGGCATGCTCGGTGAGTTCAAGCGCCTGCTGCTGGCGCTGGTACAGGGTTTCCATGGCGACATGGCCGACCTGCCGTTGATGGGCGAACAGGAGCGCGAGTTCCTGGTGGACGGCTGCAATCAGAGCGAGCATGACTACCCGCTGGAACGCAGTTATGTCGAACTGTTCGAAGCGCAGGTCGCCGCCCATCCACAGCGCATTGCCGCCAGTTGCCTGGACCGACAGTGGACCTATGACGAATTGAACCGTCGCAGTAACGGGCTCGGTCACGCGCTGATCGCGGCGGGTGTCGGCCTGGACCAACCGGTGGCGTTGCTGGCCGAGCGTAGCCTTGACTTGCTGGGCATGATCATCGGCAGCTTCAAGGCCGGTGCCGGTTACCTGCCGCTGGACCCCGGCCTGCCGAGCCAGCGTTTGCGCAGCATCATCGACCTGAGCCGTACGCCGTTGCTGGTGTGCACCGAGGCGTGCCGCGAGCAGGCCATCGCGTTGCTGGATGGTTTTGACTGTCAGTTGCTGGTATGGGAGGAAGTGCCGTCCCGGGGTGCCAACCCTGGTGTCTACAGCGCACCGGACAACCTCGCCTACGTGATCTACACCTCGGGCTCCACCGGTTTGCCCAAAGGGGTGATGGTCGAGCAGCGCGGCATGCTCAATAACCAGTTGAGCAAAGTGCCTTACCTGCAACTGAGCGAGACGGATGTGATCGCCCAGACGGCCTCGCAAAGCTTCGATATTTCCGTGTGGCAATTCCTTGCCGCGCCGCTGTTCGGGGCGCGGGTGGATATTGTGCCGAACACCATCGCCCACGATCCCCAAGGCTTGCTGGCGCATGTTCAGACTCAAGGCATCACGGTGCTGGAAAGCGTGCCGTCGCTGATCCAGGGCATGCTGGCCGAGGAGCGCATCAGCCTCGATGGCCTGCGCTGGATGCTGCCCACCGGCGAGGCCATGCCGCCGGAGCTGGCGCACCAGTGGTTGCTGCGTTATCCGCAGATCGGGCTGGTGAACGCCTATGGCCCGGCAGAATGCTCGGACGACGTGGCGTTCTTCCGCGTCGACCTGGCCTCGACCCGTGGCACTTACCTGCCGATTGGGACGCCGACCGACAACAACCGCTTGTACCTGCTGGACGGTGCGTTGGAACTGGTGCCCCAAGGCGCGGTAGGCGAGTTGTGCGTAGCCGGTACCGGTGTGGGGCGTGGCTATGTCGGCGACCCGTTGCGCACCGCCCCAGTGTTTGTGCCGAACCCTTTCGGCGCGGCGGGCGAGCGTTTGTACCGCACCGGCGACCTGGCACGCCGTCGCAGCGATGGCGTGCTGGAGTACGTCGGGCGTATCGACCACCAAGTGAAGATTCGCGGTTACCGCATCGAGCTGGGGGAAATCGAAGCACGCCTGCACGAACAATCGGACGTGCGCGACGCGGCCGTCGGCGTGCAGGAGGGGGGCAACGGCAAACACCTCGTCGGCTACCTGGTGGCCGCCGATGAAACCTTGAACCCAGGCGAGCGCCTGGACCGCATCAAGCAACGCCTGCGCGCCGAACTGCCGGAGTACATGGTGCCGCTGCATTGGCTATGGCTGGACCGCCTGCCGCTCAACGCCAACGGCAAGCTCGACCGCAAGGCCCTGCCCACCCTGGAGATCGGCCAATTGCACAGCCAGGACTACCTGGCGCCGCGCAACGCACTTGAAGCCACCTTGGCCGCGATCTGGGCCGAGGTGCTGAAAGTTGAAAGGGTAGGGGTACAGGACAACTTCTTCGAACTGGGCGGGCATTCGTTGCTGGCCACGCAGATTGCCTCGCGGGTGCAGAAAACCCTGCAACGGGATGTGCCGCTGCGGGCGATGTTCGAGTGCAGCACGGTGGCGGCGTTGGCCGAGTACATCGATGGGCTGGCGGCGAATGAGATCAGCGCGCAGAAGGTGGATCGCTTGAGTGATTTGATGGCGGAGCTGGAAGGCTTGTAATTTTCGCAGCCTGCTCGGGCCTCATCGAGAGCAGGCCCCCTCCCACAGTGACCGGGTTCATCCTGAAGGAAGGGGCTCGAGTGTGGGAGGGGCTTGCTCCCGATGGCGTCAGCCCAGGCGCGGCTTATTTCGGTCCAAGAATCTTCACCAACTTATCCGGCGACGGCGCGCCTTGCTGTTGCTGCAAGCCACCCTTGTCATCCAGGTAGAAAATCGCCGGGGTTGCCGACAACTCCAAGTCATCCATCAACTGCATATTGGCATTGAGTTGGGCCTGGATATCCGCCGGGATTTTCTCCAGCGGCTTGAGCTTGCTGCCTTTACCGGCGGCTTCGTGTTCTTCCAGGGCCTTGGGCGCGTCTTTGCTGGCCAGCAGCGCAGCGGATTTGCCTGGGCTGTCCTCGCGAATAATCCCCACCATGATATGTCGCAGCTGCACCTTGCCGGCTTTCACCCATGGCCGCGCCTGTTCCCAGAACATGTTGCAGTACGGGCAGTTGGGGTCGCTGAACAGGTAGACGGTGCGGGGGGCGTTTTTGTCGCCGTCCTGGATCCAGTGGCTCTTTTCCATCTTCGCCCAGACTTCCTTGGCCATCGGCGCGTACACCAGTTTTTCCAGGGGCGCGCTGCTCAGGTCATTACCCTGGGCGTCGTACAGGTTGCCGGCGATCACACTTTTGCCGTCGGCGGTCAGGTACAGGGCCATGCCACGGTTCTGATACTGCGCGGCGTAGCCGGTGAGGCCGCTGGGTGCATCGAATTTGCCGATGATCTTGGCACCCTTGGCTTCGATCTGTTTGATCGGTGCCGGCCAGTCTTCGGCCTGGGCCAGGGTGGCGGCCAGGCTCAGTGGCAGCAGGGTCAGCAGGTGGCGGAGGCGGGGCATGTCGGTTTCCTTGAGGGGGCCGTGGCGGCGGGGGCGGAGTCGAAGGGTTCCATGGCACGGGCCAGGCTGGCCTGGGACAGTTCACCGAGGTGGCTGTTGATCAGGCGTCCATCGGCTTGGTAGAACAGCGTGGTCGGCAAGGCCATGGAGCCCACGGCCTGGCCCAGGCGACCACTGGCATCGAACAGCACGTTGTCCAGGTTCAGGCCCTGGGTGGCCAGGTAGGTGCTGACGCTTTGCATGCTCTCGGCCTGGTTGACGAACAGGAAGGTCACGTCGGGGCGCATGCGTTGGGCGCTTTCCAGTACCGGCATTTCGCGACGGCAGGGCGGACACCAGGTGGCCCACAGGTTGATCACCAGCGGCCCGCCTTGATAGTCGGCCAATTGCACCACCTCGCCGTTGGCGTTGCGCAAGGTGATGTCTGGCAGTCGTGTGCCTTTTTCATACACGCTGAGGGACAGGCTGGTCATGCCCCAGAACACCAGGCCGGTGATTACCCCGGCGCTCAGCGGCTTGCGCAGGGCCGGGCGGCGCCAGCCGTACAGCAGCGCGCCGAGGATCAGCGCGATCACGCCCGGCCAGGCCAGAAAGCCGCCGTCGCGCAGGTCGACCATCTGCAGCGGGTCGTTGCTGTAGTAACTCCAATACATCAGTACGAAGCTGACCCGCGCGCTGAGCATGCCCAGCAGGAACAGGCTGAACAGCACCGACTCGGGGTTTTCCCCGCCACGCTTGGCCACGCGCCAGCCCACCAGGGTGGCGAGAATCAGCGCGCTGATCAGCAGGATGTGATTCAGGGCGATAGCGAAGGTGCCGATGGTCAGGGTCAGCATCAGAGGGCGCCCCGGGTCTGGGTCCAGCGTTGCAGGAAGGCCGCGGCATCCACTTCGCCGGTGATGCGCTGGGCACGCCGTTCTTCGCCGTCAGGGCCGATCCACACGAAGCTCGGCGGCCCTGGCACCTTGTAACGGCCGAGCAGCTCGCGGCTGGCGGCGTTGTCGGCGGTGACATCCAGGCGCAGCAGGCGCACGTCCTTCAGGGCGTCGAGGACTTCGGGTTTGCCGAATACCTGTTTCTCCATGATCTTGCACGACACGCACCAGTCGGCGTAGTAGTCCACCAGCACCCATTGGCCCTGGGCCTTGGCGCTGTCGAGCTGGCTTTGCAGCACGGCTGGGTCGTTGATGGTCATGAACGCGTCGTGGGCGGTAGGGCCGGCGACAGCGCGCGAGCCGCTGTAGACCTTCAACGGTTGCCACAGGTCATCGCTGCCACCTGCCGCGCCCACCAGCAGCAGGCCGCCCCACAACCCCAGTACCACGGAACCGGCGCCGGACAGCATGGCGACACGCCCGAAATCCTGTGCCAGGCGCCAGCCGCAATAGGCCATGGCCAAGGCCAGTACACCCCACAGGCCCAGCCACAGGGCTTCATCGACGACCGGACGAATCATCAGTATGGCGGTGGCCAGGAACAGGAAGCCGAAGATCCCCTTGAGCACATTCATCCAGGTGCCCGGCTTGGGCAGGAAGCGGTTGCCCACGGTCACCAGCAGCAACAGCGGCACACCGATGCCGATGCCCATGGCGAACAGGATCAGGCCGCCGTGCAGGGCATTGCCGCTTTGCGCGATATACAGCAGCGCACCGGCCAGGGGCGCGGTCATGCACGGGCCGACCAGCAGGCCGGAGAGGGCGCCGAGTACTCCGGCGCCGATCAGGCTGCCGCCACTCTGGTTACGGCTGACGTTGTCCAGGCGGTCGCGCAGGGCCACCGGCAGTTGCAGTTCAAAGAAGCCGAACATCGGCAGGGCCAGGATCACAAACAACGCAGCGAAGCTGCCCAGAATCCACGGGGTTTGCAGCAGCGCGGCGAGGTTACTGCCGAGCAGGGCGGCGACTACGCCCAGCGCGGCATACACCAGCGCCATGCACACGACATAACTGCCGGCCAGGGCAAAGCCACGACGCGGGCTGGCACCGCTGCCGACCACCAACCCGGCGAGAATCGGCAACATCGGCAATGAACAAGGGGCAAACGCCAGCAGCAGGCCCAGGCCAAAGAACACCAGCAGGCTCCAGCCCAGGCTGCGTTGTTGCAGGCCGCTGGCCAGGCTCTGGTCCTGGGCTTCGGCGGTAGCGGCCACGGCGGGGTTGCCCCCCAGGTCCACGGTGATCGACTGCGGCGGGTAGCACAGGCCGGCATCGGCACAGCCCTGCCAGCCCAGCTTGACCTTGCCGGTGGTCCCGGCGGGGATCTTCACTTCCAGGCCCTGGCGATACACTTGCTGCTCGCCGAAGAACTCATCGCTATGGGCTTCGCCTTGGGGCAGCGGCGGCTTTTCAGCCAGGCCGTCGAACTTCATGCGCTGCTGGTACAGGTAATAGCCGTCGGCGATCTGCCAATACCACTGGGTTTCACCGGACTCCAGGCGTTCGGAGGTAAAAGTGAAGGCTTTGCCCACCGGGAGGAAGTCGGGTTTGGTCTCGAATGGGTTGCCCGGCGCGGCCTGGACGAACCCTGCGAATAACGCCAGCAGAACGATAAACAAATGCCGCATGGTCAAGCCTTAGTTCGATGCAAGTGAGGCACACAATGTGTGGTGTTGATTAACCGATGATTAACCGGGCGCTATTCTAAAGTGTAGGGAATGTCTGAGGGGGCTTCTTTTCGCGGCATAATCGCTGCTTAATCCGCAGCACTTTTAATCACCCCCATCTTTCATGAAGGGTTCAGCATGCACGTACTGGTCTGTGAAGACGACGAACTGATCGCCAGCGGCATCGTGGCCGGCCTCGGCGCCCAGGGCTTTACGGTCGAGCGCGTGGCCTCGGCGGCAGCGGCGCGGGCGATGCTCAAGGCGGCTACCTTCGACATCATGGTGCTCGACCTCGGCCTGCCCGACGAAGACGGCCTCAAGCTGTTGCAGCAACAGCGCAGCCAGGGCCTGGAGATCCCGGTGCTGATCCTCACCGCGCGCGACTCGGTAACCAACCGCGTCGACGGCCTGCAGGCCGGTGCCGACGACTACCTGCTCAAGCCCTTCGACCTGCGCGAACTCGCCGCGCGCCTGCAAACTCTGCTGCGGCGGGTGGCCGGGCGTAGCGTCAACCTGATCGAGCATGGCCAACTGACCTACAACCCCAGCAGCCGCGAGACCTTCCTGGGCGGGCAGCCTGTGGACTTGTCGCGCCGCGAACAAGCGTTGCTGCAAGCCCTGCTGCACAACAAAGGCCGAGTGCTCTCCAGCGAGCAGCTCAAGGACAGCGTCTACGGTTTCAACGACGAGCTGGAGAGCAACGCGCTCAACGTGCACATCCACCACCTGCGGCGCAAATTGGGCAATGGCATCGTTGAGACCGTGCGCGGCCTGGGCTATCGCCTGGGGCCGGCGGATGGCGGCCCGGCCGAGACGGGAGAGAAGGTTTCGTGATGAGCCTGCGACTGCGGCTGACGTTCAAGCTCGGCGCCGCCTTTGTGCTGATCTGGGCCCTGGCGGCTGCCTGGATGCTCAATGATCTGCGCAACCAAATGATGTTTTCCCTCGACCAGCGCCTGGTGGCGTCCGCGCGCATGGTCGCTGGTTTGATGGAGCAAATGCCCGGCCTGGCGAGCACCGCCGAGGGCAAGCATTTCAGTGCCGAACAACTCAACGTGCCGGGGGGCATGGCATGCCAGGTCAGCTCCTTGCGCGGTGAGGTGCTGGCGCGCAGCCACACTACCCCTGACCAGGGCCTGGAATCCCACCGCAGTGGTTTCCGTGACCAGATCATCGACGGCGCGGCGTGGCGCAGCTTCACCCTGGCCCGTGGCGACCTGTTCATCACCACCGCCGACCGCCAGGTGGAGCGGGAAGCCTTGAACCTGTCGATCCTGCTGGCGGCCTCGGTGCCGGTGGGCGTGGCCCTGTTGGGCTGCTTGTGCCTGCTGTGGCTGGGCATCGGCCAGAGCCTGCTGCCGCTCAACCGCATGCGTGACGCGTTGATGCGCCGCAGTGCCGACTCCCTTGAGCCGTTGCAGATCCACCCGCTGCCCAGCGAGCTCAAGCCGCTGCTCGACACGCAAAACCAACTGTTGCAACGCATCGCCAAGACCATCGAGCGCGAACGCCGCCTCACCGGCGACGCCGCCCACGAGTTGCGCAGCCCGCTGACGGCGATCAAGACCCACCTGCAAGTGGCCCGCATGACCGAGGGCGCTGCCCGCGACCAGTCCCTGGCCCACGCCGAGGAGGGCGCCGACCGTCTGCACCGCACCCTCGAACAATTGCTGCTGCTGGCGCGGGTGGAGGGCAGCCTGTCGTTTGACGATGGCATGCAATCCAGTGCCGAGGAGGTTGCACGGCTGGCGATCCAGGACGCGAATGCCGGTGACAATTCGCGGATCGACCTGATCCTGCCGGACAACCTCTCAAGTGCCCCGGTGGAAATGCCGGTGGGCCTGGCGGTTGCGGCCCTGCGCAACCTGTTGGACAACGCCCTGCGCCACACCCCGGCGGCTACCCGGGTGGAACTCAATGTATCCACCACCGCCGACCAGGTGGTGTTTCGTGTGCGTGACCATGGCACGCAGATATCCGCCGAAGACCTGCAATACCTGACCCAGCGTTTCTGGCGCAATGGCAACAGCGAAGGGTGCGGCTTGGGCCTGGCGATCGTGCAAGCGATCGTGCAGCGCTGTTCGTGCTCGTTGACATTCGACAGCCAGCCGGATGGCCTGCGAGTTGACCTGGGCATGCCCCTGCGGCGCTGATCACCCTTTTTTCAAGTGTCACACATAGTTACCGCCCTCCTGAGGTTCAACCCTTCAGGATGGCGGTAATTTTTTTGCGCTTGAACGGGCTGAATGACTCGGCCTGTGTTGAAAAGGACAGCTCTTATGTTGGTGATCGATACCAGTTTTCCCTCCCGGGACTTCAACGAACGCAATGGCGAACCTGTGCGCCAAGTGATCCTGCATTACACCGCGGCACCCTTCGCCTCCTCCTTGCACACCCTGACCCGGAACGGGGTCAGTGCGCATTACTTGCTGCCCGACCCCGATGAGCCCGGCTACCGCACGGCCGGCTATGACGAATTGCGCGTGTTTCGCCTGGTGGACGAGGACAAGCGTGCCTGGCATGCCGGGGTGAGCCAATGGGGGGGGCGGGATAACCTCAACAGTCGCTCGATTGGCATCGAAATCGTCAATCAGGCGCGGGATGACGCCAGTGGGTTTACCTTTCCCTGTTACGCCGAGGAGCAGGTCGAGGTGTTGATCGAGTTGCTGCGTGACATTCTCGAGCGTTACCCACAGATCGGGCCGACCGACGTGCTCGGGCATTCTGATGTGGCCTATGGGCGCAAGAGCGATCCGGGGCCCCGGCTGCCGTGGCGCCGCTTGTTCGAGGCGGGAATCGGGGCGTGGTTTGACGAGTCGACGCGAGCCATGTACCAGCGCCGGTTCTGTCTCGGCTTACCGCCTGAAGTGGAGGTGGAGCGGGCATTCCAGCGCTACGGCTATAAGCCGGCGCAGAACCGCCATGGGTTTGAACTGAGGACCCGCGCATTTCAGATGCACTTTCGGCCGCGGGATTACTGCGGGTTCCTGGATGTCGAAACCTGCGCGATTCTGTATGCCTTGAATGAAAAGTACCTTGGGCTTTGAAGCCCCGCACCGTTCAAAGGTGGGAGGGGCGGGGCGACGATTCGACTTGCCCCGCCCACATTTTGATCCTCATGCCTCAGTCAACAATCACTTCTCCTAAATCCTCCTCTCGCTGGTGCGTTTCCAGAACAGGAAATCCGTGCGCATGCCCTTGGGCCAGACGCCAACGGATCGGCAGTTTGGTCACCATCATCAGCGTATTGAGGGATCGAGAGATGTCAGTCGCTACCAGCCGTATCGAAGACGCCCAGGCGCTTGTCAGCCCGGCACCCGCAGAAACGCTCTACCAGTTCGAAGAAACGCCGCTGCTGGCCCGTCAACGCCAGCAGGAGTCCAATGCCCGCAGTTACCCACGGCGTATCCCCCTGGCGCTCAAGCGCGCCAAGGGGATCTACGTGGAGGATGTGGAAGGGCGCAGCTTCATCGACTGCCTGGCGGGCGCCGGCACCTTGGCGTTGGGGCATAACCACCCGGTGGTGATCGCCGCCATCCAGCAAGTGCTGAGCGATGAATTGCCGTTGCACACCCTCGACCTGACGACGCCGGTCAAGGACCAGTTCGTGCAGGACCTGTTCGGTCTGTTGCCGCCAGCATTGGCCCGTGAAGCGAAGATCCAGTTCTGCGGCCCCACCGGCACCGATGCGGTGGAAGCCGCGTTGAAACTGGTGCGCACCGCGACCGGCCGGAGCACGGTGTTGTCGTTCCAGGGTGGGTACCACGGCATGAGCCAGGGTGCCTTGAGCCTGATGGGCAGCCTGGGTCCGAAGAAACCCCTGGGGGCGTTGCTCGGTAATGGCGTGCAGTTCCTGCCGTTCCCCTACGACTACCGCTGCCCGTTCGGCCTGGGCGGCGCGCAAGGGGTTCGGGTCAACTTGCATTACCTGGAAAACCTGCTCACCGACCCGGAAGCCGGGGTGTTGTTGCCGGCGGCGGTGATCGTCGAAGTGGTGCAGGGCGAGGGCGGCGTGATCCCGGCCGATCTCGATTGGCTGCGCGGTTTGCGCCGTATCACCGAGCAGGCCGGCGTGGCGTTGATCGTCGATGAGATCCAGAGCGGTTTCGGCCGCACCGGCAAAATGTTCGCCTTTGAACACGCCGGGATCATCCCGGACGTGGTGGTGATGTCCAAGGCCATCGGCGGCAGCCTGCCGTTGGCGGTGGTGGTGTACCGCGACTGGCTCGACACCTGGCTGCCCGGCGCCCATGCCGGAACCTTCCGCGGCAACCAGATGGCCATGGCGGCGGGGTCGGCGGTGATGCGCTACCTCAAGGACCATGACCTCGCCGGCCATGCGGCGGCGATGGGCGAGCGCCTCGGCGAGCACCTGCGCCTCCTGCAGCGCGACTTCCCGCAGTTGGGCGATATCCGTGGCCGTGGGTTGATGCTCGGCGTAGAGCTGGTGGACCCGCACGGCCCCCTCGATATCCAGGGCCACCCACCGGTGCATCGCCAACTGGCACCGCTGGTACAGCGTGAATGCCTCAAGCGCGGCCTGATCCTGGAGCTGGGTGGCCGACATGGCGGCGTGGTGCGCTTCCTGCCGCCGCTGGTGATCACGGCCGTGGAAATCGACCGCGTCGCCGAGATCTTCGGGCGTGCATTGGCGGCGGCGGTCGCCAGCCTCTAATTTTTCAACGTCTTGGTACGTTTCTACAGATATCAGCGCTGCGCGTGGTGCGCAGCCAGCCTTTGAGCGACGGAGAACCGCAATGACCTCAGTATTTGACCGCGACGACATCCTGTTCCAAGTAGTGGTCAACCATGAAGAACAGTACTCCATCTGGCCCGACTACAAGGCTGTGCCGGAAGGCTGGCGTACCGTGGGCAAGAGCGGCCTGAAGAAAGAGTGCCTGGCCTATATCGAGGAAACCTGGACCGACATGCGCCCGCTGAGCCTGCGCCAGAAGATGGACGGCGCCGCGCTGGGCTGACACAAAACCTGGGGCAAGCCTGCTGGATGTGGAAGGCGGGCTTGATGTGGAAGGCTGGCTTGATGTGTGGCGAGCGGGCTTGTTGTGGCGAGCGGGCTTGCCCCGCGTTGGGCTGCGCAGCGGCCCCAAGACCAGCCGCTGAGTTGTACCTGATACACCGAGTGCTTCTTGATTGGGGCTGCTTCGCAGCCCAACGCGGGGCAAGCCCGCTCGCCACAACAAGCCCGCTCGCCACAACAGACCCGCTCCCACCAGAGGTCTGCTCCCACAACAGGCCTGTACCCCTTATACGTTCTTGTCTTTTTCCAGCCCACCCGCAGCCCCTGTCACCACCTGCACACTCAAGCGCGGCGTGGCCAGGTCGAGCCCGGCTTCGTCCAGATGGCGCTTGAGTGACAGGTTGAACGCCCGCGACACTTCCCACTGCTTGATCGGCGCGGTTTTGAAGCGTGCGCGCAGGATCGCGCTGCCCGACTCGAAGCTCTCCACGCCCTGAATCTCAAGGGGCGACCAGATATTGCGACGCTGCAGCGGGTCGTTGCGCATTTTATGGCCGACGTCGCGTATCAGCTTGATCGCGCTGTCGATGTCCATGTTGTAGGGGATCGCGACCCGGAAGATCGCGTAGCCGAACTCCCGCGAGTAGTTCTTGATGCTCTTGATTTCGCTGAATGGGATGGTGTGGACGATGCCGTCGATATCGCGCAGGCGTACGGTGCGGATGGTCAGGCCTTCGACGGTACCGAGGTGGCCACCGACGTCGACGTAGTCATCGATGGCCAGGGAATCCTCGATGATGATGAACAGGCCGGTGATCAAGTCCGCCACCAGCGACTGCGCACCAAAACCGATGGCCAGGCCGATTACACCGGCACCGGCCAGCAGTGGCGTGACGTTCATGCCCATGTTCGCCAGGGCAACGATGGCCGCGATGATAAAGATGGTCACGAACAGCACGTTGCGGATCAACGGCATCATGGTCTGCGCACGGGCATTGGCCAGGCCTTTGCGCGAGCGGGTGAGGGCGTGGAGGATCGCGGTGTCGCTGAGAATCCAGATCAGCCACGCGAACAGCAGGGTGCCCGCCAGGCCGAATAGCTTGACGGCGACTTCATGACCATCGCCTTCGGTAAAGCGGATCAGCGACAAGCCCCAGACTCGCAGCCCCAGCTCGATAAATGCCAGCCATACCGCCAGGTGGGCCAGGGTGTAGACGAAGCTTTTCAGGCGCTCGGAGTACAGCGCATGGCGCTTGTGCCCGCGTTGCGGTTTGAGCGCGTGGCGTCGGACCAGGCCGTTGATCACCATGCACAGCACCAGCAACACGGTGCACAGCAGCGACTGGCGCAGGGCGGTGCTGGTGTCGCCGGCCGAGACGAAGGTGGCGAACAGCGAGATACCCACCAGCAGCAGGGCCGGGATGAACCAGAAGGTGCCGATGATTTCGATCGTGTCGCTGAGGGCGCGGCGGGTCAGGCGTCGGGACAGCGGCTGGTTGCGGATCAGGTGCGCAATCGGCCGGCGAAAACGCAGGATAAACACACCGGTGGACAGCGCAGCCATCACATTGGCCACGGTCGCTGCGGTATGAGCCAAATGCTGGCCGAGCGCCGTGACCAGCCTGGGGTCGCTCAACGCTTCGCCAAAGGCGGCAAAGCTACCGATCCACCACAGTGGACGGAACGCCTGGTGCCGCAGGATATACAACGCGCGGTGGCGGTGCGGGCCGTCGAGCAGGGAGAACGCGATCACGCAGATCGCCGAGAAGCACGTACCGACCACCAGTGCGTAGGCCAGCACCATTGCCAGGGATTTGCCCAGGGACGACGGCAGTGCATAGCTCAGGTACACGGTGATCACCAGGGCGATCAGCCAAGGCCCCAGCTTGCGCAGGGCGAAGCGCAGCATGTCCCAGGTGCGCGGGTGTTGTGGCAATTCCTCGGGCAGGCCGAAGCGCTCGCGCACGCGGTGGCTGAGCCAGATCAACGCGGCGGCGAGCAGGCTCCACACCGCCAGGATCACGGCGAAACCGAAAATGATGGGGAGCCATTCATTGGCCGGCAGTATCAGTGCGCTCAGTTCATCCTTGGCCAGGTCAACCTCGTTGGACCAGCGGCTGATCGGGCTGTCGTCCCCGGAAAATTGTTGCTCGAGGTCCGACAGCGTGCTGCCGATCAACCCGAGCACGCCTTGTTCGGCGGCCGGCTGGGCTTTTTGCGTGGCTTCGCGCAGCTTCTTCAGGTCGCTCAGCAGTTGGGTGCGCTGCTGGTCGTTTTCCAGGGTCTTGATCACCTCGTCCAACGACTGCCCCAGGGGCACATCGGCCTGGGGTTGGGTCTTGTTGGTGCTGCTCAGCAAGCCGGGCAAGCTCACGGCCTGGGCAGGTGCGAGCGGCAGCAGCGTGAGCAGGGCGATCAGCAGGTAGCAGGGCAGAGCGAACAGACGGGAAAGCACGGAGGCGGTCAACCTTGGAAACGACGAGTTGACCGAGTGTACGAGGCCGCTATGCCCAATGCGAGTGCATTTGTCATTCGGCCAGTTTGGCGAGGATCTTGTAGACCACGGTGCCCAGGATCAACAGCATGCCGATCCACATGCCGAACACACCCAGGGGCTTGTCACGAAAGTTAAAACCAACCGCGAGCATGATCATGCCGATCAGGATAGGGATGAGCATGGCGTGGAAGGAGGACATGGTGATCATGAGGCGATGGCCTTGTCAGAGTGGGAATAGTGACAAGTCTAGGTGGGATTGTGGGAAATGCAGGTGATATAGATCAGGTGTACGCGAAGCCAAATGTGGGAGGGGGCAAGTCGAATCATCGCACCGCCCCTCCCACCTGTTTAACTGCATTCAGCCTTTGGATCAGGGCAGGTCGTGGCTGGCGTAGAACGCGCCGAGTACTTTGACCAAATGCGCCAGGTCATGGCTGCCGCACAGCTCGCGGATGGAATGCATGGCAAACGTCGGCAGGCCGATGTCCACGGTGCGCACGCCCAGGTGGCTGGCAGTGATCGGGCCGATGGTCGAGCCACAGCCCATGTCGCTGCGCACCACGAAGCTCTGTACCGGGACTTCCTCGGCCATGCACAGGTGGCGGAAGAAACCGGCGGTTTCGCTGTTGGTGGCGTAGCGCTGGTTGCTGTTGACCTTGATCACCGGGCCCGCATTCAGCTTGGGCCCGTGGTTGGCGTCATGCTTCTCGGCGTAGTTCGGGTGCACGCCATGGGCGTTGTCGGCTGAAACCAACAGCGATTTCTGAATGGTGCGTACGAATTCATCACCTTCAGGCAGCAGGCGGCGCAGGGTCTGTTCCAGCATCGGGCCGTCGGCACCGCAGGCCGAGCAGGAACCGACTTCTTCGTGGTCGTTGCACACCAGCACGCAGGTTTCATCGGTCTCGCTGGTGAGCAAGGCTTGCAGGCCGGCGTAGCACGACAGCAGGTTGTCCAGGCGCGCGCCGGCGATGAAGTCGCCGTTCAGGCCGATCACGGCAGCACTCTGGGTGTCGTAGAAGCTCAGCTCGTAGTCGAGCACCACATCGGCATTCAAGCCGTGTTCGCGGGCCAGTTGCTCGGTGAGCACGGCGCGGAAGTCCACGCGTTCATCGCCGGCAAACTGCGCGAGGATCGGCGGCAACTCGGTCTGGGCGTTGATCGCCCAGCCCTGATTGGCTTCACGGTTCAGGTGAATGGCCAGGTTGGGGATGATCGCGATGGGCAGCTTGAAGTCGATCAGTTGGCTTTCGACCTTGCCGTCGCGGCGGAAGGTGACGCGCCCGGCCAGGGACAGGTCGCGGTCGAACCACGGCGCCAGCAGCGCACCGCCGTAGACTTCCACACCCAACTGCCAGAAGCCCTGGCGTTGCAGCTCAGGCTGCGGCTTGACCCGCAGGCACGGGCTGTCAGTGTGGGCGCCAACCAGGCGGATGCCGCCTTGCAGTGGCGCGTGACGGCCGAGCTTGAAGGCGATGATCGAGGAATCGTTGCGGGTGACGTAATAGCGCCCGTTGGCTTCGGTGGCCCAGGTTTCGCGCTCGTCGAGACGCTGGAAACCGGCGGCTTCGAGGCGCTGGGCCAGGGCCGCGGTGGCATGGAAAGGAGTAGGGGAGGCCTTGAGGAAGTCGATCAGGCCTTGATTCAACGCTTCGCGCATAAATAGCTCCAGACAGCAATGCGCGGAGTTTACCGTCCGATGGCAAGAAGTGCACAGCACAAATGTGGGAGGGGGCTTGCCCCCGATTGCCGTGGCCCAGTCAACAAATACAGTGACTGACACTCCGCAATCGGGGGCTGCCCCCTCCCACATTTACTGTGTTTGCAGCTTTAGAACGGGGCTGGGCACTCGAAGCGCAAACGCTCGCCGCTTTGCGGGTGGGTAAAGCTCAGCATGCTCGCGTGCAGGCACAGGCGTGGCCAGGCGGCCAGGGCTTGTTCATGGGCGTACAGGCCATCGCCGAGCAAGGGGTGGCCGATGGACAGCATGTGCACCCGCAACTGGTGGGAACGCCCCGTGATCGGCGTCAACTCGACGCGGCACCAGTCGCCGCAACGTTCCAGCACCTTCCAGAAGGTCAGCGCATGTTTGCCGAATTCGTGGTCGACCACATGCCGCGGCTTGGTCGGCGGGTCATAGCGCAGGGGCAGGTCGATGCTGCCGCTGTCCAGTGCCGGCTGGCCCCAGGCCAGGGCAGTGTAGGCTTTTTCGGTTTCGCGATCGTGAAACTGGCGAGACAGCTCGCGGTGAGTATCGGCGTCCCGGGCCAGCAGGATGATGCCCGAGGTTTCCCAGTCCAGGCGATGGACGATGCGGGCTTCGGGGTAGCCGTTTTCCTGCAGGCGGGTGATCAGGCAATCCTTGTTGTCATCGGCGCGGCCAGGCACCGAGAGCAGCAAAGTCGGCTTGTTCACCACCAGGACGGCATCGTCCTGATGAAGAATATGGATGTTGGACAACGGCATTAAACAGCCTCGTAACAAACGCCAACGGCGGCTCGACCACCCGATGCCCGCAAAGGCATCAGGGTGACGGAGCCGCCGTGGCGACCGCCCTTTCGATCAACGATCAGGCAGGGTGATATTGAGTTCCAGAATCGAGCAGCTGCCGTCGTTTTCCAGGGCGACATGCACGTCATCGTTGCCGATATTGACGTACTTGCGGATCACCTCTACCAATTCCTTCTGCAAGGCTGGCAGGTAGTCCGGTGTACTGCGTTGGCCGCGTTCGTGCGCCACGATGATCTGTAGACGCTCTTTCGCTACCGACGCGGTACTTGGCTTTTTGTTGGCGCGAAAGAAGTCGAGAAATTTCATTGTTTAGTTGCCTCCAAAGATACGCTCGAAGAATCCCTTCTTCTTAACATCGAGGAAGCGATGTTCCACGGTCTTGCCCAGCAGACGATCGACCGCATCGCTGTACGCCTGGCCGGCGTCGCTCTGGTCGTCAAGAATCACCGGCACGCCTTGGTTGGATGCCTTCAAAACTGCCTGGGATTCCGGGATCACGCCCAGCAGGGTCACTGCAAGGATTTCCTTCACGTCTTCAACGCCGAGCATTTCGCCGTTGCTGACACGCTCAGGGTTGTAGCGGGTGAGCAGCAGGTGTTCCTTGATCGGGTCCTGACCCTCTTCGGCGCGCTTGGACTTGCTGGCCAGCAGGCCCAGCATACGGTCCGAGTCACGTACCGAGGACACTTCCGGGTTGGTCACCACGATGGCTTCATCGGCGAAGTACATCGCCAGGTGAGCACCGGTTTCGATACCGGCCGGGGAGTCACACACCACGTATTCGAAGGTTTCCTTCAGCTCGGCGAGGACTTTGCCGACGCCTTCCTTGGTCAGTGCGTCTTTGTCACGGGTCTGGCTGGCGGCCAGTACATACAGGTTCTCAAGGCGTTTGTCCTTGATCAGGGCCTGTTGCAGGTTGGCTTCACCATTGACGACGTTGACGAAGTCGTACACCACGCGGCGTTCGCAGCCCATGATCAGGTCGAGGTTACGCAAACCGACGTCGAAGTCGACGATGACTGTCTTGTGGCCGCGCAGTGCGAGGCCGGTACCGATAGCGGCGCTGGTGGTGGTCTTACCCACACCACCCTTGCCGGATGTAACCACGAGAATCTTGGCCAAGGTGTTTCACCCCTAAGGAAAAAGGACTTTTCAGCCCCTGAAAAACATCTCTTGGAACTCGCTGCAGGCGGACAGCCTTTGTAGGGAAAAGATGGGGTTCCCGGAGGGGAAACGCCAACTTCCAATTATTCCTACGCAAGTCTTGCCAGTTTCGCTGTGCTATCAGAGTCTAGAGATGCTTGGAAAATGCGGCAGTATCCGTTAAAGACGGATGATGTTCAACACATCGCCCGACAGGCTGACCTGTACACCAGCCCCCCACAGCGGATCGCGGCGCAAATCTTCTGAAACCTTGTACTGGCCTGCGATGGACACGAGTTCAGCGGTCAATTGCTGGCAAAAAATACGTGCCTTGGTGTCACCCTTGATACCGGCGAGCGCACGTCCGCGCATCGGGCCGTATACATGGATGTTTCCGTCGGCCAGAAGTTCCGCGCCGGGGCTGACCGATGAGATCACCACCAGGTCGCCGCCCTGGGCGTAAATCTGCTGCCCGCCGCGTACGGGGGAGGTGATGATCTTTGTCGGCTTGATCGTCGGTTCCGCCGGTTTTTCCGGTTTTTTCTTCACTTCACCTTCCGTCGGATCGAGTGGACGCTCGCGTGCGCCGGACGGTGGCAGTACTGGCAGTTCAATGGCGATGGCGGCGGCAATGTCTTCGATACGGCTGGCACGAATCGCCAGGGTGCGTAAGCCATGGGAGCGGCATACGCGCATCAGGCCGGGCAGGTCGATCGCGCCTTGGCCGGCCGGCAGCTTGTCCAGGGCCAGCACCAGCGGGGCATTGTTGAAGAAGTTCGGCGCCAGGGCGACCTTGGCGGCGAGCTGGCGGTCCAGGGCATCGAGGTCATTGCGGGCCAGTTCCAGCACGGTGATGGCGAGCATGCTGCCTTTCAGCTGGAACACGGGATCTTGGTCTAGCGGTTCGGTTTGGCTCATGGTCGGCAAAAGCGGCTTGTCACGAAAAGTGTCGAGACTTATAACGAGAACATCCACTGGCCGCAAGCCGAGTCGAACCGTTGTAGAATGCGCGGCCCTTGTCTTTACCGGAATCTGTAATGGATCGCCCGCGTTTTCGTGCTGTATTTTTTCACCCGCGTTTTTGGCTGTTATGGCTGGGACTCGGCCTGCTGTGGCTGATCACTCAATTGCCGTATCGCGCGTTGCTGGCCATTGGTCGCCTGCTGGGTGCGGGCATGTACCGCGTGGCCGGCGAGCGTCGCCGCATCGCCGCGCGCAACCTGGAGCTGTGCTTCCCGGAAAAATCCGCCGCGGAGCGCAAAAAGCTGCTCAAGGAAAACTTTGCTTCCACCGGCATCGCGTTCTTTGAAATGGCCATGAGCTGGTGGTGGTCGCGCCAGCGCCTGGCGCGCCTGGCTCACGTCGAGGGCCTGGAACACCTCAAGCAGGCGCAGTTGGATGGCAAGGGCGTGATCCTCATGGCCCTGCACTTCACTACCCTGGAAATCGGCGCAGCCTTGCTGGGACAGAAGCACACCATCGATGGCATGTACCGCGAGCACGGCAACCCCTTATTCGACTTTATCCAGCGCCGTGGTCGCGAGCGGCATAATCTCGATTCCCTGGCCGTCGAGCGCGAAGACGTGCGCGGCATGCTCAAGCTGCTGCGCGCCGGCCGCGCCATCTGGTACGCGCCGGACCAGGACTACGGCGCCAAGCAAAGTATCTTCGTGCCGCTGTTCGGCATCCAGGCCGCCACCGTGCCCGCCACCAGCAAGTTCGCCAAGCTGGGCAAGGCGCTGGTGGTGCCGTTCACCCAGGAGCGCCTGGCCGATGGCAGCGGTTACCGCCTGGTGATCCACCCGCCGTTGACCGACTTCCCGGGCGAAAGCGACGAAGTCGACTGCCTGCGCATCAACCGCTGGGTCGAAGCCTCGGTGCGTGAATGCCCCGAGCAATACCTGTGGACCCACCGCCGCTTCAAGAGCCGGCCACCGGGCGAACCCAAGCTGTACGAAAAACGTCGTCGATAACACCTGACCTTCCCCTGTTGGCCCCACATGGAGTGATGCAATGCGCCCAGCTGAACCGGTCACAGGCTTGATTCTTTCCGGCGGCGGAGCGCGAGCGGCGTATCAGGTGGGGGTGTTGGCGGCGATTGCCGAGTTGCTGCCACTGGGGGCGCCGAATCCTTTTCCGGTCATCGTCGGCACCTCGGCCGGGGCGATCAATGCGGTCAGCCTGGCCAGCGGCGCCATGGACTTCACGGCGGCGATCCAGCGTCTTACCGCGTTCTGGCAGGGCTTTCGCAGCCATCGGGTGCTGCGCAGCGACTGGCCGGGGGTGATTCACCAGGCCAGCCGTTTCTGTTTTCACAGCCTGCTGGGCCTGGGTGCCCAAGTGCCGGTGGCGCTGCTCAACAGCTCGCCGCTGCGCGAGCTGCTCCACGACAAGCTGCACCTGGAGGGCATCGATGAGGCCATCCGCGAGAAGCATCTGCACGCGGTGGCGGTGACTGCCTTCGGCTATGAGTCCGGACAAGCGGTGACCTTCTATCAGGGCGGCGGCACCATCGACGCCTGGTTGCGCCACCGCCGTATCGGCGTGCCGACCCAACTGACGGTTGAACACCTGCTGGCCAGTTCGGCGATCCCCTTGCTGTTTGCCCCGGTGAAACTCGACCAGGAATATTTCGGCGATGGCGCCGTGCGACAGTCGGCACCCATCAGTCCGGCCTTGCACCTGGGGGCCAGCCGTGTGCTGGTGGTGGGGGTCAGTGGCAACCCACGGGGCAACGAGGCGGCGACACCGCGCGTCTTCACGGGCCAGCAACCGACCCTGGCGCAGATTGGCGGGCATATGCTCAACAGCACGTTCATCGACAGCCTGGAAAGTGATATCGAGTTGCTGGAGCGTTTGAACCAGTTCAGCCATTTCCAGCCTGCCGACAGCGCATCCCGCGGCCTGGCCCCGGTGGACGTGCTGGTGATTGCGCCGAGCCAGCCGATCGATGAAATCGCGGCGCGGCATCGTCAGGAATTGCCCGCGGCATTGCGCCTGTTCCTGCGCGGGCCGGGGGCGACCAAGACGAGTGGGGCAGGGGTGCTGAGTTACTTGTTGTTCGAAGCGGGGTATTGCAGCGAGTTGATTGAATTGGGCAGGAAAGATGCGTTGGCCAAGCGTGAAGAAATCACCCGGTTCTTAGGCCTGCCGCCTATCTGAATGTGGGAGGGGCAAGCCCAAATACCAGTCAGTTATCGCTCCTACAGAAGGCGCTGTACGCTTAACTGACTGGCATTGGGGCTTGCCCCTGACACATTTTGACCTGCGATGTTCGGTCAGAAGTGATACTTGACCAGGAAGCTCGCCGTGTCCTGGTTGGTCTTGAACGCCCCGGAATCCTCGATCCCGTACTTGTTCTTCCAGTAGTCGTATTCAAAACCCACATACAACTGCTTATCGCCCCAATGCAGCGCCTTGCCTAGGTCGTATTTGACCTGTGGGTTGAAGTGCAGGTTGGCGTGGTAAGTGCCACGGGCGTTCTTGTCGTTGTCCACCACCCAATCCATGAAACCGTCGATCAGGATGTCGGAGTTGCCAACGGGGAGGGTGTACGCCCATACCGGAGTGATCTGCCATACGCCGTCACCCGGGCGATTGCCTTCGGTCTGACGCTGGTAGAAGTTCAGCTGGAAGTAGTCGAAGCCTGGGATGTTCAGGTCGAAGCCAGGGCCGAGCAGGTACGATTCGTTATCGCCTTCGCCGAACTCATAAGTGAAGGCCAGTAACACATCCTTGATCGGGCCGAAGGACAAGTCCTTGTCCAGGATCTTGCCGAACGACAAGCGTGGGCTGAACTCGCCGTAGTAAGTGCTCGGGCCGACGTTGCCATCTTCCTTGCCGTTATAAAAGATGCGGTCGAGGAAGAAGAAGTTGTCGCCGTACTTCCATGCGTCGGCATGTTCGAAGGTGACGGTTTGCTGGATCTGCGGGTTAACCGTGAAGCTCTTGCCCCACAGGTAAGTCAGGCTGTTGTTCTGCCACTGCAACAAGTCACCGGCCACGGCTTGGCCACCGGCCAGCAGCGATCCCGCCAGCATCAGGCCCTTGAACATAGGTTTCATTCGGTTGCTCCCGAGTTAAAGTTTTATGGTTTTTCTTCTACGCAGGCGCTCTGGTGTGGCGCCTTTTGGTTCGCTGCAAAAATCGTCTATTCGGTCAGCTTTGATGCTTTTAGCAAGAGCTGCGCCAACGTGTTTGAAAAACCAAAAAATCCCCGTCGGCTGCACGGAATGCAGTCGAATTCAGGGGATGTTTGTGCACATTGGTCGCTGTTGCAGGGCCGGGATAAGTTGGCCTTGCAGTCAGCTTTTACATTCGCTGTTTTTTTTTGAGTCGATTCGAGCGGGCGCGGAGAATACTGGCTCCAAAGCCTTGGCTCAAGTGCGCTGTTAGAGCGCGCAAGGGGCGAGAATGGGGCACGGCACATGGCCGGCCCCAGGTGAATGGTATGCATGGGATGTTCCTTGTCTGTTGTTATTTTTGGACTAACAAAGGCATCAATGCGTATGGGCGACGGCGGGGCGCTCTGCGCCGCCGAGGATATTGAACAGCACGTTCAGCGCCAGCGCGCTGAGGGTCGCCATGGCAATCCCGCTGTGGGTGATCGGGCTCATCCACAACGGCAGTTGTGCGAAGAACTCCGGGCGCACCACCGGGATCAGGCCCATGCCGATGCTGACAGCCACCAGCAACTGGTTGCGACGGTCGGCGATATCGGCTTCCTGGAGAATCTTGATCCCGGTGGCCGCCACCATGCCGAACATGGCAATCGCCGCGCCGCCGAGTACTGCTGGCGGAATCGACGCCACCAGGTAGGCGGCCTTGGGCAACAGGCTGAGCACAATCAGAAAGGCGCCGGCCATGATCGTCACCGAACGGCAGCGCACGCCCGTCATCTGCACCAGGCCGATGTTCTGCGCAAACGAGGAGTGGGTAAAGGTGTTGAAGAACCCGGCGAAGAACGATGCGCCGGCATCGCACAGCAAGCCACGGCGGAGCATCTTCGGGGTCACGTCCTGGCCGGTGATCTTGCCCAGGGCGAGGAACATGCCGGTGGATTCGACAAAGATGATCACGACCACCAGGCACATTGACAGGATCGGCGCCAGCTCGAATGTGGGCATGCCGAAGTGCAACGGTGTCACTACCTGTACCCATGGCGCCTGGGCCAGGCCGCTGAGATCGACCATGCCGAGCAGGCCGCACAAGCCGTAGCCGAGCGCCATGCCGATCAACACCGAGATATTCACCCAGAAGCCCCGCATGAAGCGGTTGATCAGCAGGATAGTGGCCAGCACCAGTGCGGCGATGGCCAGGTAGATGGGCGAGCCGAAGGTCGCGGCGGCGCTGCCACCGCCTGCCCAATTCACTGCCACAGGGAACAGCGACAGGCCGATGGCGGTGATCACGGTGCCGGTTACCAACGGCGGAAAGAAGCGCACCACCTTGGACATGAATGGCGCGATGAGCATGCCGAAGAACCCGGCGGCGATGGTCGCGCCGAAGATCCCCTGCAAGCCGATACCCGGCATGCCGGCCATGGCGACCATGCTGCCGACCGCGGCGAAACTGGCGCCCATCATCACCGGCATGCGAATCCCCAGGGGGCCGATGCCGAACGACTGGACCATGGTCGCGACACCCGCCACCAGCAGGTCGGCGTTGATCAGGAAGGCGATTTCTTCACGGCTCAGGCCGGCGGCCTGGCCAATGATCAGGGGGACCGCGACGGCGCCGCCGTACATCAGCAAGACGTGTTGCAGGCCTACCAGAATCAGTTGCAAGAGGGGCAGCCGCACCATGGCGGGTGCGGCAGGAATCTGCGGTTCGACTAACTCGGTCATGCAACACCTCGGATCTTTTTATTGTTGTGTTGTGTGGAACGCAATCTTCAAAACACGGCATGTCCAAATGTGGGAGGGGGCTTGCCCCCGATAGCGGTGTGTCATTCAACGTATCTGTGACTGATGCACCGCCATCGGGGGCAAGCCCCCTCCCACATTGGAACTATGTGAATCCGTCAGTTGGTGCGCGCCCCCTGGTTGATCCAGGTGCCGATCAAATCGCGCTCCTGCTGGGTCATCTGGGTGATGTTGCCCAGCGGCATGATCTGGCTCGCCACGGCCTGCGCCTGGATACGCGCCGCCTGTTGCTGGATCTGCGCCGGTGTATCGAACATCACGCCTGCCGGTGCGGTGCTGAACAGCGGGCTGGTGGGCTTGGCCGAATGGCATACCGCACAGCGTTCCTGGATCACCCCATGCACCTTGTCGAAATCAATCGTCGCCTGGGCGGGGGCGGGTGCCGCGACGGGGGCGGCTGGCGCGGAGGATTTCACGCCGCCGCCCAAGGCGGTTTCCGGCAACGGTTGGTACTCGATCGCGGCGGGTGCCTTGGCCACTTCTGCCACGGGCTTGGGCCCGGTCACGTAGGCCAGGGAGATCATCGCCAACGCCCCCACCGGCAAGGTCCAGGCATACTTCTGGCTGTTATGCCGGGTGTTGAAATAGTGCCGCACCAACACCGCTGCCACCGCGATACCCGCGAGGATCAGCCAGTTGTATTGGCTGCCGTAGGTGCTCGGGAAGTGGTTGCTGATCATGATGAACAGCACCGGCAGGGTGAAGTAGTTGTTGTGCCGTGAGCGCAGCAAACCCTTGGCCGGCAGGGCCGGGTCGGGCGTGCGGTTCTCCGCGATCGCTGCCACCAACGCACGCTGGGCCGGCATGATGATGCGGAATACGTTACCGACCATGATGGTGCCGATCACCGCACCCACGTGCAGGTACGCGCCACGGCCGCTGAACACTTTGCTGAAACCGTACGCGGCGCCAATCAACAGCACGAACAGGATGAAACCGAGCAGGGCAGGGCGCTTGCCCAGGGCCGAGTCGCAGAGGAAGGAGTAGATGAACCAGCCGGCGAACAGCGAGCCAATGCCCAGCAATACGCCTTCGGTGCCGCTCAGGCTGCTGCCGGGGGCGAGCAGGTACAGCGTCGGGTTGAGGTAGAACACCACGCACAACAGCGCGACGCCCGACATCCAGGTGAAATAGGCTTCCCATTTGAACCAGTGCAGGTTGTCCGGCATGGTTGGCGGGGCCAGTTTGTATTTTTCCAGGTGGTAGATACCGCCACCGTGGATCGCCCACAAGTCGCCGGCCAGGCCGCTCTTGGGGTTGACGCGGTTGAGGTTGTTTTCCAGCCAGACAAAGTAGAACGAAGCGCCGATCCAGGCGACGCCAGTGATCATGTGAACCCAGCGCACGCTAAGGTTCAGCCATTCCAACAGATGTGCTTCCACAGTCTTTACCTCTCGCCTGTCACCCTTGTTGTCGGGTGATCCGGCCTTCTCTTATTGGTGGGGGGCGAGGATCAACCGCTCATCCTCTTTGAAAAAATGCTCATCGCAGTTATTGCCTGTGCCACTGCGATCAACCACCAGGAAGTCATCCCGCTTTTCGATCGTCAGCACCGGGTGGTGCCAGACGCCGCGATGGTAATTAATGCCCTGCCTGCCGTTGGTGACGAAGGCGCGGACCAAGCCTGATACAGGTGCATCGCCAAGTGGCGCGACCACGATCAGAAAGGGGTTGCCGAGCAGCGGAATGAAGGCCTGGCTGCCCAGCGGGTGTCTCTCCAGCATGCACACGGTCAGCGGCATATCCAGCGCGTCGGCGCGGAAGATGCTGATGATTGCGTGGTCTTCAGGCTGTGCGGTTTCTACCGTTGCCAGCTTGTGAAAGCGCATGGTCGAGCCGTTGTTGATCATGAAGTGATCGCTGCCGTCGGTTTCGATAACGTCTCCGAAAGGGGCGAAGGCTTCTTTGGTCAGCGGTTCGATCATCAGTGTGCGCATGGCTGTCTTCTTATCCGGATTCTGTGTTGTGTCATTCAGTTCATGTGGCGAGCGGGCTTGCCCCGCGTTGGGCTGCGAAGCAGCCCCCATCAAGTCAGCGCGTTTCTACCGATACAACGCGGTGCCTGGTTTCAGGGCTGCTTCGCAGCCCAACGCGGGGCAAGCCCGCTCGCCACAGAGGTTCACTGCTTACTTCGAAACTTTACCCAGCACACGCAGGCGGCTTACGCCCCCATCCGGGAACACGTTCAGGCGGATATGGGTGATTGGCCCCAGCGCCTTGATCTGCTCGGCGAAGGTGTGTTCGGCGTGCATTTCCAGCTTTTGAGACGGCAGCAGTTCGCGCCAGAACAGCGATTGGGTTTCGATCTGGCTGTCGGTACCGCCCTTGACGAACGCGCCCTGGATCGAACAGGTGTCCGGGTAGTTGCCCTTGAAGTGCAGGGTGTCGACGATGATTTTCTCGATCTCGCCGGGGTGGCCCAGCGCGACGATCACCCAGTCATTGCCTGGCGTGCGACGACGCGCGGTTTCCCAACCATCGCCCATGTTGATGCCACGGCCCGGGTTGAGGATGTTGCTCATGCGGCCGAAATGTTCGTCGGAGCAGGCCAGGGCGCGACCACCATTCAAGGCGGCAGCCAGGTCGACCTGTTCGTTATCGCCCACTGCGGACCAGTCGCGGAACGGCACGCCGTACACACGCAGGCGGGCCACGCCGCCATCCGGGTAGATGTTGAAACGCAGGTGGCTGAACGCCTGGTCGTTGCTGATTTCGTGGTAGTGGTGGCTGTTGCCTTGCAGCTCGACGGCCGACAGTACTTCTACCCACTGGGTGTTGTCGTCAGGCTCGCCCGAGGCCAGGAAGCAGGCTTCCAGGGACGCCGACGGCGGGTAGTTGCCGGTGAAGAATGAAGTGTCGATGTCCACGCCCTTGATCGAACCCGGTACGCCCAGGCGGATCACTGCGCTGTCGTAGCCTTCGAAGCGCTTGCGGCGCGACTCCCAGCCGTCCATCCACTTGCCGTTGTCATCGAAAACGCCCTCCTTCCACACGGCCGGGGTCGGCTGGAACAGGCGGTTGGCGTCGGCGAACCAGTCATCGGTGACGGAGATGATCTTGGTGCCCAGGCGGGCGTCGGCCAGGTTGACGAACTTCTCGAAAGGTACAGCGTAAGCTTTCATTCTTCTTGTCTGCCTTAGATAGAGTGGCTGGGGATGGTCGTTTAGAGGGTCAGTAAACGGAACAGCGCGATCTTGTTGATCTCGGCCAGTGCGCAGTTGAACTCGGTGTCTGCCGAGTGGTGGATGCGCGTTTCGAACGCGGCCAGGATCTGGTGCCGGTTGCTGCCTTTTACCGCCATGATGAAGGGAAACTTGAACTTGGCCTTGTAGGCATCGTTCAGCTCGGTGAAGCGCGAGAACTCTTCGGCCGTGCATTGGTGAATACCGGCGCCAGCTTGTTCATTCGTGCTGGCTTCGGTCAACTGGCCCTGGACGGCCGCACGGCCTGCCAGGTCCGGGTGAGCGTTGATCAACGCCAATTGGCTCTGGTGATCAGCACTCAACAGGATATCGCTCATGCGCTGGTGCAGGGTTTCGATCTGGTCGATCGACGCATCCAGGCCCAGGTCATAGGCTTTTTCGGCCACCCATGGCGAGTGTTCGTAGATATCGGCGAAGGCTTTGACGAATGCGTCGCGGCTCAAGGTCGAAGGTTTCAGGGTCTGGAACGTGGTCATTTCGCCACTCCCGTATAGGGGTGGGTTTCCTGCCAGTGGCGGGCAATGTCGACACGGCGGGCGAACCACACCTGCTCATGACCCTTGGCGTATTCGAGAAAACGCTTCAAGGCGGCCAGACGGGCAGGGCGGCCGATCAGGCGGCAATGCAGGCCGATGGAAAGCATCTTCGGCGCGTCGGCACCTTCGGCATACAGCACGTCGAAGGCGTCCTTGAGGTACTCGAAAAAGTCATCGCCCTTGTTGAACCCCTGCACCTGGGTGAAGCGCATGTCGTTGGTGTCCAGGGTATAGGGGATCACCAGGTGCGGCTTGCCGGTGGGGTTGTTCGGTTCCCAGTAGGGCAGGTCGTCGTCGTAGGTGTCGCAGTCGTACAGGAAGCCGCCTTCCTCCATCACCAGCCGCCGTGTGTTCGGGCCGGTGCGCCCGGTGTACCAGCCCAGGGGGCGTTCGCCGGTCAGTTCGGTGAGGATGCGGATAGCTTCGAGCATATGCTCGCGTTCCTGCGCCTCGTCCATGTACTGGTAGTCGATCCAGCGGTAGCCGTGGCTGCAGATCTCGTGGCCGGCTTCGACCATGGCGCGGATCACATCCGGGTGGCGCTGGGCGGCCATGGCCACGGCGAAGATGGTCAGCGGAATGTCGAACGCCTTGAACAGCTTGAGGATGCGCCACACGCCGGCACGGCTGCCGTATTCGTACAGCGACTCCATGCTCATGTTGCGCTCGCCCTGCAGCGGCTGGGCCGAGACCATTTCCGAGAGGAAGGCTTCTGACTCTTTGTCGCCATGCAAGATGTTGCGCTCGCCGCCTTCTTCGTAGTTGAGTACGAAAGACAACGCAATGCGTGCCTTGCCCGGCCAGTGGGGGTGAGGAGGGTTACTGCCGTAACCGATCAGGTCGCGTGGGTAGTCAGCGCTCACTGCAGTCTTCCTTCTTGTTCGTGGTAGCAATAGGTGTGGCGGCCGGGCAGTGAAAAGACTGGGTGGCGTCACAGCGATGAGTGATTGTATACAACTTATTGCCAACTTTGTAAGCCTGCATTTCTGCATTTTTTCCGCATCGCTCTCCTTCAAGGGTGTAGCAAGAAACTTGCCTGACTGGTCAGCTAATGGACAAAAGGTCGTTTAAAAGCAAGGATTACTGACGAATCGACTCGTCGAGCAATGTCGGCGGGGGGATCAAAAGCGTTGTGATATTTATTGTGTACAATTTTTTTAAAAAGTGTCTTAATCAGCCGTCGCCGACTTTTTTGATGCCCTGAAAAAGTGCGGTTTCCTCTTCTACTGACTTCGGGAGGCGCACAAACGCCATGGGACGCTTGACCACACACGTTTTGGACGCCGCACATGGCTGCCCCGGCAGCGCAATCAAGGTTGAGCTGTACCGCGTCGAGGGCGAGAAGCTTGAACGGCTCGCCACCGCCCTGACCAGCAGCGACGGTCGTTGCGACGCGCCGCTGCTGCAAGGTGATGACTACCGCAGCGGCGTGTACCAGCTGCAATTCAGTGCCGGCGATTATTACCGCGCCCGGGGCGTGCAACTGCCGGAGCCGGCTTTCCTCGACGTGGTGGTGTTGCGCTTCGGCATCAACGCCGAACAGGATCACTACCATGTGCCCTTGTTGATTTCGCCTTACAGCTACTCCACCTATCGCGGTAGCTGAGCGTCACCTCGCCTAACGCTCTTCGTTGGTTTTTCGCCCGCCCACACTGCGGGCTAATGAGATGGTCCCCCCCACACCCTGCGAGGGCTACGCTTTCGCAGGGTGTTTTGTTTTTGGAGGCCATCATCATGAGCGAGTCAGCACT
>NZ_JBXAFK010000042.1:0-73491 GCF_058793055.1 Pseudomonas sp. MPR-R2A5 | reverse complement strand
AGGTCATCGTCAAGATTAAATTCCGAAACCCCATTTGCGAAAGCAGATGGGGTTTTGTTTTGGGCGGTCGAAAAGCGCAGGCGCAAGCGTGCTCATGCAGGACGACAACGCTGACGCGCACCCTCGGGTTGGCATCCCACCATCCTGATGGCATGTTGGCCCGAGTGACGCCTGGCTGTTGGAGCATAGATACCCATCTGAATTTTGACTCAACTACACAAAACAACTCTTCCAGAGTGCCGTTGGGGAAATCGATGCAAAGTGTTTCTTCATTTTTGGTATGGTGCAGCACATTTTCACAAGGATTGATTTTTCATCCGCAGGACGCGGCGTCGACCTTCTTCAACGAGATGCTGTAGAAATGCCTGAACCCATACCGATTAAAGATCACGAAAAAGAAAACCGTTTGGTCAACAAACGTCTGCTCGCCTGCGCGCTGTTGGTGATTGGCATCACCTGTGCCTTGGTGGGCCGCATGTATTTCCTGCAGGTAGTGCAGTTCGACTATCACTCGACGATTTCTGAAAACAACCGGGTCCATGTCCTGCCCATTACGCCCACCCGCGGCCTTATTTATGACCGCAACGGGGTTGTGCTGGCTGACAACCGTCCCAGCTACAACCTGACCATTACCCGCGAGCGCACCACGGATCTCAAAGGTGAACTCGACGCCATCGTCAACCTGCTGCACCTGCCCGCCGAAGACCGTGCCGTGTTCGATAAGGCACTCAAGCAAGCACGCCACCCCTTCGTCCCTGTCACACTGTTTTACGAGTTGACGGAAGAGCAGATAGCCGTATTGGCGGTGAATGAATTCCGGCTTCCCGGGGTCGATGTGGAGCCACAGTTCGTTCGCCACTACCCGCTGGGTGCGCACTTCGCTCACTCCATCGGCTATGTCGGCCGTATCAACGAAAAAGAATCCAAGGCCCTGGATTCGGTGGAGTACCGCGGTACGCAATCCATTGGTAAAACCGGCATCGAGCGCTTCTACGAGTCTGAACTGCATGGTCATGTCGGCTATGAAGAAGTCGAGACCAATGCTCAGGGCCGGGTATTGCGCGTGCTGAAGCATACGGACCCGATCCCCGGCAAAAACATCGTCCTGAGCCTGGACGTCAAACTCCAGGAAGCGGCTGAAGAAGCCCTGGGCGATCGTCGTGGTTCGGTGGTCGCCCTTGACCCGCAAACCGGCGAAGTACTGGCCATGGTCAGCAAACCGAGCTTCGACCCGAATCTGTTCGTTACCGGTATCAGCTTCAAGGAATACGCCGCGCTGCACGACTCGATCGACCGGCCACTGTTCAACCGCGTATTGCGCGGGCTCTATGCCCCAGGCTCAACCATCAAGCCGGAAGTGGCGATTGCCGGTCTCGACAGTGGCGTCGTCACAGCCCAAACCCGCGTCTTCGACCCCGGTTACTACCAACTGCCGGACTTTGACCATAAATACCGCAACTGGAACCACAGTGGCGACGGCTGGGTGGACATGGACGCGGCCATCATGCGCTCCAACGATACCTACTTCTACGACCTTGCCCACAAGCTGGGGATCGACCGCTTGCACGACTATCTGGCCGAATTCGGCCTTGGCCAGAAGGTCTCACTGGACATGTTCGAAGAGTCCGCTGGCTTGATGCCATCCCAGGCCTGGAAGCGTGCAACAAGGCGCCAACCCTGGTTCCCGGGTGAAACCGTGATCCTCGGAATCGGCCAGGGCTATATGCAGGTCACGCCGCTGCAACTGGCTCAAGCCACCGCGTTGATCGCCAACAAAGGTGTGTGGAACCGACCGCACTTGGCCAAGACCATCAATGGCGTGCCGCCGGTGGATGAGAACCCCATGCCCAACGTGGTCCTCAAGGATCCGCGCGATTGGGAGCAGGTCAACCACGGTATGCAATTGGTAATGCACGACCCGCGCGGTATCGCCCGGGCTGCTGCGCTTGGCGCCCAATATCGTATTGCTGGCAAGAGCGGTACCGCGCAGGTAGTGGCAATCAAGCAGGGGGAGCGCTACAACCGCAACAAGACCCTGGAGCGCCATCGCGACAACGCCTTGTTCGTCGGCTTCGCACCAGCGGAACACCCGAAAATCGTGATCTCGGTGATGATCGAAAACGGCGAGGCGGGCGGACGTGTGGCAGGCCCTGTAGTGCGCCAGATCATGGACGCCTGGCTACTCGACCAAGAAGGCCACTTGAAGCCGCAATATGCGACCCCGAGCAAGGCGCCGGGCGACCCGCACGTCTGACGAATCAGGTCTTCCACTCATCCCACTGTTCCACGCCCTCATAAGTCAGCCACGGCACATCATGGGCCGTCCAGATGTGCGAGGTGGGCCTGATGCCCGGATCATCATCCAGCGTCGCCACCCGCACAATCACATGCGGCTGAAACTCACGTTCAGCGATCAGATGTGAGCCGCAGCGCGAGCAGAAATGCCGGTGCTTGCCCGGCGAAGATTCAAACGACGACAGCAGGTCCTCACCTTGCGTCCAGCGAAAATGCTTGCGCATCACGCCGGCTGTGGCCACGAACGCAGCCGCATGCACTTTGCGGCAGCTGTCGCAGTGGCAGTGGCTGATGGGCATGTCCAGGCTGTCCACTTGATAGCGCACGCCTTTACAGAAGCAACTTCCATTCAACGGGTCAGTCATAACCTATGGCCGGGTCAAGGATGGGGTCATCATCATCGCGCACAACCGAAGTTTGCGCATTGGTCGATGTCGCCTACTGTCAATGGAGGAGGTGACTTATGCATGTATTAGATCGCATAGAACGAAAAGTCCTGCTGAACGCTTCACGTAAACAAGTGTGGGCGGCACTGACCGATGCCGAACAATTCGGTCGCTGGTTTGGCATTGCCCTCAAGGGCAAGACCTTTGTTGCCGGGGAGACCATCGAAGCACCGATTACCTATCCTGGTTACGAACATGTGGTGTGGAAAGCCAAGATCGAGCGCATCCTGCCGCAAACGTTGTTCTCTTTCTGGTGGCATCCGTTCGCGGTCGATAAGACTGTCGACTACGACCAGGAGACACCCACCCTGGTGGAGTTCACGATTGAAGACCGTGCGCCTGGTATTCTGCTGCGGGTCGTTGAGTCGGGCTTCGACGCCATTCCCGAGGCTCGCCGTCAGAAAGCCTTCAAGATGAACTCCCGTGGATGGGATGAGCAGATGGGCAATATCGAAAACTATCTCAGCCAAGCCCGGCAGGCTTGACCCAAACGGGCATCATGGGCGATGCCCGTTTCCAGCTTCTTGTAGACGTCGATGGCTGCCGACACCGTGGCCACCCTCTGATCACCGGTTGTTCGCCGCAAACGTTCGGCGTTTAGACGTATGACAGGTAGAATCACGCCCTGAAAGCGATTCCTGAGGTGCGGTACGGTGGATTTACAGCAGGGTTTTGTCCTGACCCGGCATTGGCGCGACACCCCTGGGGGCACGGAGGTCAGCTTCTGGCTGGCCACGGACCTTGGGCCACGGTTTATCCGCCTCCCCGTGCAAACCTCGGTGATGTTCATTCCCGAGGCCCACCGCAAGCCGCTGGATTGGTTGCTCAAGGATGAGCGCGATATCGAGTTGCGGCCGTTGCAACTGTGCGACTTCCATCACCGCCCGGTCCTGGGCCTGTACACCCGTCAGCACCGTCAGGCGATGGATCTGGAAAAACGCCTGCGCACCGCCGGAGTGGATGTCTACGAAGGCGATGTACGGCCCCCCGAGCGCTACATGATGGAGCGCTTCATCACCGCCCCGGTGTGGTTCGGCGGCACGCCGGATGCCAGCGGCACGCTGCTCGACGCGCAGATGAAACCTGCGCCGGACTACCGCCCCTCGCTCAAGCTGGTATCCCTCGACATCGAGACCACCGCCCAGGGCGATCTCTACTCCATCGCCCTCGAAGGTTGCGGCGAACGCCAGGTGTACATGCTCGGTCCACCGAACAACACCGACGCAGTCGACTTCAAGCTCGACTACTGCGAGACCCGCGCCCAATTGCTCGAACGCCTCAATCAATGGCTCGCCACCCATGATCCCGATGCCATCATCGGCTGGAACCTGGTGCAGTTCGACCTGCGCGTGCTCCACGAACATGCCAAGCGCCTCAATGTGCCGCTGCTGCTTGGCCGTGGCGCCGAGCCCATGGCCTGGCGCGAACATGGCAGCCGCAATCACTATTTCGCCGCGGCGGCGGGGCGCTTGATCATCGATGGTATCGAAGCCCTGCGCTCCGCTACCTGGAGCTTTGAATCCTTCAGCCTGGAAAACGTCGCGCAAACCCTGCTTGGCGAGGGCAAGGACATCTCCACGCCGTACCAGCGCATGGACGAAATCAACCGCATGTTCGCCGAAGACAAGCCCGCCCTGGCGCGCTACAACCTCAAGGACTGCGAGCTGGTCACGCGGATTTTCGAGAAGACCGAGCTGCTCAAGTTCCTGCTCGAACGCGCCAGCGTCACCGGGTTGCCGGCCGATCGCAACGGTGGCTCGGTGGCCGCCTTCACGCACTTGTACCTGCCGCTGATGCACCGCCAGGGTTTCGTCGCGCCGAACCTGGGCGACAAGCCGCCCCAGGCCAGCCCTGGCGGTTTTGTCATGGACTCGCGCCCCGGCCTCTACGAATCGGTACTGGTGCTCGATTACAAAAGCCTCTATCCGTCGATTATCCGCAGCTTCCTGATCGATCCGGTGGGCCTGATCGAGGGCCTCAAGCACCCGGACGACAGCGAGTCCGTGGAAGGCTTTCGCGGTGCGCGCTTTTCCCGCACCCGGCATTGCCTGCCGTCCATCGTTGCTCGTGTTTCCGAAGGTCGCGAAGAGGCCAAGCGTGAACACAATGCGCCGCTGTCCCAGGCGCTGAAAATCATTATGAACGCCTTCTATGGCGTACTCGGCTCCAGCGGTTGTCGCTTTTTCGATACACGGCTGGCCTCGTCGATCACGATGCGCGGCCACCAGATCATGCGCCAAACCCGCGCGCTGGTCGAAGCCCAGGGCTATGAAGTGATCTACGGCGACACCGACTCCACCTTTGTCTGGCTCGGCAGCGCTCATTCCCAGGCCGATGCCAGCCGCATCGGCCGGGCACTGGTGCAGCACGTCAACGCATGGTGGCGCACGCATTTGCACGATGCGTTCGGCCTGCAAAGCGCCCTGGAACTGCAGTACGAAACCCACTTCACCCGCTTCCTGATGCCCACCATCCGTGGCGCGGAGGAGGGCAGCAAGAAGCGCTACGCCGGCTTGGTGGTGCGCGCCGATGGTAGCGAGGAGATGGTCTACAAGGGCCTCGAAACCGTGCGCAGCGACTGGTCGCCCCTGGCCCGGCAATTCCAGCAGGAACTCTACCAGCGCATCTTCCATCGCCAGCCCCACCAGGACTATGTGCGCGACTACGTGCGGCGCACATTGAACGGCGAGCTCGACGAATTGCTCATCTACCGCAAGCGCCTGCGCCGCCAGCTCGATGACTACGAACGCAACGTTCCGCCTCACGTGCGTGCTGCGCGCCTGGCCGACGACTACAACGACCGCCTGAACCGCCCACGCCAATACCAGCGCGGCGGCTGGATCAGCTACGTGATCAGCGTCAATGGCCCCGAACCACTGGAAGTGCGCCAGGCGCCGATCGACTACGACCACTACGTTACCCGCCAGTTACAGCCGGTGGCCGATGCTATTTTGCCGTTCGTGAATGATGATTTCAGCACCCTGGTCGGTGGGCAAATGGGCCTGTTCTAAAACACTTGCCTCGTCCGGGTGAGAGCCTGCACTCTTGTTCTCTGACGACCATCCGACGGCGCCGCCCCATGACCCACATCACCCTGACCGGCCACACGGTCGAGCTCTTGCCCCTGCAGCGTGAACACGCGGCCGCCTTGCTCGACGCAGCCGCCGACGGCGAGCTGTGGAACCTCAAGGTCACCCATGTACCGGGCCCGCACACGGTCGATCAATACATCGACACGGCCTTGGCCGGACGTGATGCCGGCACGGTTATCCCATTTGCCGTCGTGCGCCGGGACACCGGCCGGATCGTCGGCAGCACGCGGTTCTGGAAGGTTGACCGGGCCAATCGCAAGCTGGAAATCGGCCATACCTGGCTGGCGCAGTCCACCCAAAAAACCGCGATCAACACCGAAGCCAAGCTCTTGCTGCTGACTTACGCTTTCGAAGTCCTCGATTGCGTGCGCGTGCAATTCACCACCGACGAACTCAACGAAAAATCCCGAGCCGCGATTCTGCGCCTGGGCGCCGTCCAGGAAGGCATCGTGCGCCACGAACGCATCATGCCCGACGGGCGCAAGCGCAACTCGGTACGCTTCAGCATCATTGATTCGGAATGGTCGCAGGTGAAGGCCAACTTGCAGGCAAAGCTGCTGCGATAAGGAGGAAGCACCTATGTACACGCTCTATGGCACAGACGAGTCGGGCTCCTGCATGATCGAAATCGCCCTGCAACGTTGCGCGGTGCCCTGGCAACGGGTGGACGCCAGTTCCTGGCAGGACGGTGCGGGCAGCGAAGCCCTGGCTCGCATCAACCCGCTCAAGCAGATCCCCATCCTGGTCACGCCCGATGACCAGGTGTTGACCGAAAGTGCGGCGATCCTGATCCACCTGGGCCTGGAGTATCCCGACTCGCACCTGCTCAGCGGCGACCGTGCCCAGATCATCAGGGGCCTGGTATACATCGCTGCCAATTGCTACTCGGCCATCGGCATCCTCGACTACCCCCAGCGTTGGCTGGGGGATGCGGACCCGGCAGCACAAGCACAATTGACCAGCGGCACGCGTCGCTACCTGCACCATGCCTGGGTGGTGTTTGCCAATCAGTTCGCGGGCCAGTTGTTTGCCCCGAACCAGGCACCGAATGCCCTGGGCATCATGGCGGCGGCGGTGTCGCGCTGGGACGAGGCGCGGGAGGCCCTGAACTCCCTGGCTCCAGGCTTTGCCCAGACCCTGGTGCGGGTGGATGCCGACCCCATTGTCGCGCCTGTCTTTGCGCGACATTGGCCAGAGTGGAAGGTCTCGTAATGTTTCCGCAATCAAAGGAAACAATGAGCATTGAACAGGCCAAAACCCTTGCGTAGCGGGCGCCCTGACCTACGCTTTCTTAAAGTGACGTAGGAATCATCCTTGAATTTGACTGTCGCAGACATGAAACTCAAGAACCCTGCATGGAATTCAAAGGAGGTGCGCATGCTCATCCGGTCGCTGACCCTGGCTACCTTGATGGCTTTTACGGGGCCGCTGTTGGCTGCTGATGATATCAACCCGCTCAAGCAGGACTTGGGCAAAGCCCGGCCACTGGTGGTGGTGGAGCTTGATTCCGGTAATGCCACCTTGGCAGACCTGAAGAGACAACTGGACGAGCCTGCCACCAAGCAGTCGTTTGAAGAGCGCAACATGGTGTTCTACACCATCAAGTTCGGCAGCATCGGTGCCGAAGGGGAGAAGTTCGCCAAGGATCCCAAGGACAACAAGAAGCTCACTCCACCTGAAACCAATGCGCTGATCCGTGCCCTCAAACTGGGTGCCGGCAGCGGCACCAAAGTGATCCTGATCGGCAAGGACGGCGAGAAGAAAGTCGAGAAGACCGTGCCACCGGATACCCTCGACCTGAAGGCGTTTTTCAGCGCCATCGACCAGATGCCCCAGGCTGAAAAAGAAGCCGCTGCCGTCGCAGAGCCCGAACCTGTGGCGCCCACTCCGGCCAAGGGCACCAAGCCAGCCAAGCCAGCCAAGTCCGGCAGCAAGCCTGCTCCGCAACAACTGGATGACTGATCCAAAAAACCTGTGGGCGCTCGCGCCTACGGGTTTTATTACGCCTTGCGCAGGGCAAACGGAAAGTAGAAAAACCGCAAGAACGCCACCCGCTTGATCACTTCCCCAATCAGCAACGGCGCCCCCACCGCCACCACAAATCCCACGCACGCCGCAAAAAATGCAGGCAGGCCCAGGCGCTCCATCAGGTCGAAGGTCTTGTGCTGGATTTCCCCATGGAAGATCAACAGGATCAGGGTCGACTGGCCGATGTAGGTCATCGCCCGGGTGATCAGCGGCGACACCATCAGCACCCGCGCCAATGCCCAGCACAGGTAGACGCCAATCACCGCCAGCAAGCTGGTCCATAGCCAGTGGTCGTAGCGCCGTTGCGCCAGGTCCATGGTGTCGTGGCTATAGATGAACACCGCTGCGAACAGCACCACCGAAATCAGCAGCGTCAGCAGCGAGCCCTGATGCCTGCGTAACCTGTCGCGCAGCAGGTAACCGTAAATGAAATACGTGCTGCTGATCAGGGTGATATCGAGGCTGAACGGTAAGCCGGGCAGCACCCAGGTTTGCCCTCCGACGGTGACTGGCAGTTGCCAGAAGAAGGGCAACATCCAGATGCCGATCAGCAAGGGCACCAGCATCAGCACGCAGCTCACCGCCAGCGACAGGCGTTCGATCAGCCGCAGCACGACCCAACTGAACAGGATCGCCACCCAGAAATGCGGCAGGAACCACAACGCTTGCCAGGGGATAGTGTCCACCGAGGCATACAGCACACCGCCGATATCCGGTAGCAGTGGTTGGCCGCGCAGCAGGTCGCGCACGATCACGTAGGTCAGCAGGGTGAAGAAAAACGGCTTGAGCAGGCCGTCCGACTTGCGGACCGCCATCTGCGTGAAGGCTTGCTCCGGCTTGAAAAATACCCCGGACAAAAAGAAGAACAGCGGCAGCACGAACGACGCCAGGATCGGGTACAGCAGGTCCGGGGACGAGGCGACGAACCAGCCATGGGCGTAGACGATTATCAGGATGCCAATGCCCTTGGCGATATCCATTTGAATCCAACGATGTTTCACCTGACCACCCCCTATTCATAAACCCCACATTCCTGGGAGCGCTTCGCACCCTCGAGCAAGCGTGCTCGCCACAATTGGCGTCATGCCTTGCGCCACGGCTTGAGCCACAGGCCCATGGCCAACAACACTGTGGCACCGGCCAGGGTGCCCAGCGCCAATTGCAGCCACACGCCGTCAATCCGAAACAGCCACAGCGCCGCCAGCCCCATCACCAGCGTACTGAGCAACCCGTGTCGCACCCACGGCAAGGCGCCGAGCAACCCCTGGCGCTGCATCAGCAACAGCGCGGTGCCGATCACCCCGGCCAGTGCCGCCAACGGAATACCCGCCAGTCCGAACACAAAGGGCAGGGCACCCAGCAACAGCACATTGACCAGGCTGCCAAGCACCTCGCAACGCAGCGGCTGGCGCGTATCGCCAGCGGCATAGGCATACCGCGCAAGCAAGGCGTTCCATGCCCCGAACACCAGCGGCGCGGCGAACCATGCCAGCAACCAGGGCAGCGGCGAGTCGGCCGATTGCCTGGGCAACAGCAACGCCACCAGACTCGGCGCCGCGGCCACCAGGCCGACGCCAGCGGGCAGGGTCAACATGCTGGCGGTTTCCAGGCCGCGCTTGAGCAGGGCCAGGCGCTCATCGCCCTGGCGCCGGCTCATCATGCCCAGCAGCACCTGGTTGAGGCTCATCAGCGCAATCAACGGCAGGTTCATCAGCTTGCGTGCCAGGTTGACCCACGTCACCGCGCCTTCGCCCAGCAGCGACGCCACCAGCCGCTCGATCAGCGCCAGGCCCTGGCTGGCACCATTGCTCAGCAATAATGGCCCGATGCGCTGGCCCAACTCCCGCAGCGGTGCAACCGACAACTGCCAGCGCCACGGTCGCCAGCCCTGGCGCCACACCGACGGCAACAGCGCCAACGGCATCAACAGGCTGCCCGCCAGGCACGCCAGGGCCAGCGTGTGCGGCTGCGTCGCGGTGCCTGCCAGGGCTAGATAAATCACCGGCGGCAGGTTGAACAGCAGCGAGCCCAGCCCCGCCAGCACAAAGCGCTCGCTGGCCTGCAACGGAATACTGAACAACCCATGCAACATCAGCCCAGGCACGCACCAGGCGACAATCTGCAGGTTACTGCCAGCCAGCGTCGTGGCGCTCGCCGCCAACCCCGGGCCCAGTACCTGCACCAGCCAGGGCGCCAGCAGCGTCAGCAGCAGGCTGGTGCACAGGGCAATCAGCAGCAGCGCTGGGAACAATGCCGCCAGCCAAGCCAGCCGCTCAGCGGCCTTGCGCGCCAGGTACAACGGCAGTGCGGCGGCACTTAACACGCCCCCGGCCAACGACATGCGCAACGCCTCGGGCAAGAACAGCGCGATCAGGAACGCATCGCTGCGCTCCCCTGCGCCCCAGGCCGCCACCAACAACCATTCGCGGGCGAACCCCAGGCACAGGCCGAGCAAGGTCGCCAGGGTCAGCCACGCCGCAGAGCCGAGCATCAGGGACGCACGCCATCGAGCAGCGGCTTGCGATAAGCCACGCCCTTGAGCGGCGGCAGGCGCGCCGGAAACAACCGGCGCGCCTCCAGCACATTGATCCCCACCATCAGCCAGAACAACGCCACCATCACCACCGCAAAGCTGAAGTAGTGGTCAAACAAGCCGCTGACCAGCGCTGAGAGAATCCCGGCGGTGGTGCCTAACCACAGCGCATTGTCCTTGGTCAGGCGGATCGGGCCTTTTTCCGGGCGAGCTTCGCGCCACCAGCGCACGGTCACGGCGACAAACAGCAACATGCCCACCAGGCCGATCTTGTAGATGTAGTTCAGCCACAGGTTGGAGATCCCCAGCAGGTGCGTGCCCGGCACCGGTGGGTCGACCTTGAAGCCGATACCCAGCGGGTACGCGGCAACCGCCTGGGGGAACAGGCGGTATTCATCGAAACGCACTTCGGTACTGGCGTTGTCCGATGAGAAAATCGTCGCCAGGCGCTCCTGCAACGGCGGATACGCCATCACCAGCGCCACCGTCAGCGCCGCGCCGATCATCAACAGGCGGCCGGTATACGGCACGCGACGCGTGGCCATCCACATCAGCACCAACGCCAGGCTGACCATCGCCCCCCGACTGCTGGCCAACAGCAACGCGGCCGCGCCTAGGCACGCCACAGCCAGGCCCAGTGCGCGTTTCCAGCCTCGTTCAGTCATGCCATAGCAGAACGCCAACGGCAGCAGCAACGCCATGATCCCGCCGATGGCATTCGGGTGAGTCCACGGCGAGCCCATGCGCGATGACATGGCCTCCAGGCCGAACTTCAACATGTCGTAGTTGGCGTAGTTGAACAGCCCCAGGAGCGGCGCAATCCCCGCCCCCGAACGTGTGCGCACGAACACCGCAATCGACAGCACCAGCATCGCCAGGGTGCCCAGCAGCAAGGCGATCACCAGGGATTCACGCTGCTTCTGGTCCACCAGCAATTTGGCGGCAAGGAACACCCCGGACAGGTTCAACAGCCAACGCAGCCAGTTGGCCAGGCCGCTGGCATCGGCGTGGGTGATGACCTGGCCGACGATAAACGGGAACACGCTGAACAGCATCAGCCCCAGCAGCATCTGGTCGGTGGGCCGCCTCGCCAAACCGGGGGTGTCGGGCAGGCGCGACAGAAACCCGTGCCACATCACCGCGCCCCAGGTCAGGGCCAGGATCGCCTCGCTGACGGTGGTGCGAATGCCCAGGTTGACCGTCGAGTACGGCATGAAGGTTGCCATCGCGGCGAACAGCAGCAGGCCCCAGAGCGGAAAACGCAAGATGGTCACCGCCGCCGCCAGGCCGATCACTGCGAGAAAGGCCTTGGCCGGTGACAACAGCAGGGCCAGGGCGCCGAACAGCACGCCAAAGAGGACGGCGACGAGACCGGTCAGGTTCAGCCTCACGTCAATTCCTCGATCAATTCGGCGAGGCGCTGGCGATAGGCATGCTGATTGAAGCGCGCAGCCCATTGACGCCGCTGCTCGGGTGGCTCTTCATCGGGCCGCTCGGCCAGCGTCACCATCAACTGCACCAGCGCCGGTGCATCGGTGGGCGAAAAACGCGGCGCCGACGGCGGGGTGATTTCATCCAGTGAGGTACCGCTGGCCACGGCCACCGGCGTGCCGACGCTCAGGGCTTCGATCACCGGCAAGCCAAAGCCTTCGGCATAGGACGGCTGCCACAGGCGCGACGCCTGGCGGTACAGCGCCTGCAACTCGGCATCCGACACGCCGCTCAAGGCGCGAACCCCCGGCAAGCTGCGCTGGGCCTCGGGCAAATGATCGAGGCTGCCCACCAGTACCAGCTCAGGCACGCCAGGGGATTGGCGGCGCGCCTGCTGCCAGGCGTCCACCAGGAACGGTACGTTCTTACGCAGTTCCCGGGTGCCCACCAGCAGCCAGTAGCGTTCGGGCAGTTGGCGGGCGGCCAGGTCCGCCGCCCGTTCGGTAAAGCCATCGACCTGGTTGGGCAGCACACGAACCTTGCCCGCGGCGTTGGGAAATAACCGCACGGTTTCATCGGCGCTGTACTGCGACGGTGTCCACACCCGGTCAGCGCTGTGGACTGCGTAGGCAATCGACAGGCGATCGCTGGTCTTGTAGATCAGCGCCTTCAAGCGGTTGGCGTGGTAGTTGTCCAAGGTGATCTGGAACAGGTCATGCAGCAGCACCACCGTGCGCAACCCCCTGGGCTTGGGCGGCAGTGGCAGGCCCATATTGAAGGTGCTGATGTACACATCGATGTGCTGTTCACGCAATGCCCGGGGCAAAAAGCCGGCTTCGAAGCGCAGGCGATTGTGCGGCTGGTGCATTGCGGTCTTGGCGCAGCCCCAGTCGGGGCAGTGGGCCTGCAAGCGGGTTTGATCGCCCAGCGGCGCCACGGTAAAGCGTTCCAGCTCGATACCCGGCAGCGTGCGCAGGGCGCTTTCCAGCGCATACACCTGGCGACTGATGCCCGATTGCGGCGAGGTGCCGACGGTGCGGTAATCCAGGCCTACGCGCATGCGGGCTCCTTTTGATTCAGCGGCGACAGCGTGGCGTACACCTTTTCCAATTGGCTGGCGGCGACGCTCCAGTCATGGGCGCGGCGCACGTAGGTGCGGCCGGCTTCCCCCATGGGCGCGGCAGCGCCGGGAAATTGCAGCAGGCGCACCACGGCATCCGCCAGGCTGGTCGCGCTTTGCCCGCCGAGGTAATCCAACCCCTCTACCAGATCGAGGCCCGACACGCCCTGATCGGTGCTCGCCAACGGCAACCCGGCCGCGAGCGCCTCCAACACCTTGAGCTTGGAGCCGCCGCCATGACGCAACGGCGCGAGAAACACCGAACAGCTCGATTGCAGGGCCAGCAGGTTCGGCACAAAGCCTTGCCATTCGATACGCGGGTCCTGCCAGCGTTCGCGCCAGCGTGTGGGCATGCCGAAACCACACACGCTCATGCGCGCGTCCGGGCAGTGCTCCCAGACCTTGGGCAGGATCTCATCCAGCGCCCACTCAATCGCATCCACATTGGGGGCGTATTCATAGTTGCCGAGGAACAGCACGCGACGCGCCGACGGGTCGGGCCGGGCGCTGGCGAAGTATTGGCAGTCCACGCCATTGACCACCACGGGCACCGGCTTGCCAGCGATTTTTTCCAGGACCTGGGCATCGCTGTCGGTCACCGCCACTACCTGCGTTGCCTGGCGCATCACCCGGCGTTCCCAGCGGGTGTAGCGCCATTGGTCGTAGCGAATAAACGGCAGCGCCCATCGCGGCAAGCGGTCGTAGGTCGCCGCACCCAGGGCCGATTCGACATTGTGTTCGGTCAGTACAAAGGGTTGGGACTTTCGCGCCAGCGCCTCTTCATAGGGCTGGAAGCTGTAGCTGTGCTCGATCTGCACCACGTCCCAATGTTCATTGAGCAATTGGCTGAAGGTGTCCTGCAAGGCTCCCGACAGGCCATTCACGCTCGCCAGCAACGGGTAGGGCGCCAACAATCCGGCCACCAGGGTCTTCACGCTGCGCAATGGGCGGCGCGGCAGGATGATCAGTTGTTCGAGGAAGGCTTCCAGCACCTGGCGATCGGCCAGCGACACCGGGTGCTTGTCATGCAGCAGCAAGGTGATCCGATGCCCGCGCGCCGCCAGGCTGCGCAACAGGTGGAACTGGCGCGTCTTGCCGCCGCTGGTGGCGGGCCAGGGCGAGTAGGGCAGGATCCATAAAATGCGCATGGCTGGCCTCAATCCCATAACAGAATTTGCAGGTTTGGCTTGACCGGGAGGGTCAGCCCATTGGTGCCGCTCACCGGGGTTTGCGTGCCGCGCAGCGGGTCATAGAGGGTTGCGCTGGCAAGGTTTGGCAGGTGTGCGTTACCCCCCTGGGCCGACCAGAAGAACCACAGCTTGCGCCCGTCGGCGCGGGTCCAGCCGATGCTGAACAGACCGTCGGGCCATGCGTCGGTGGTGGGCGGGTCGCCGGGGGTGAGCGTTGGCCCGCTGACCTCGAGGAACTGTTTCAAGGCGGTGTAGACCGGCTTGGGGTTGGCGTCGATGTCGAGCAAACCATAAGACTGATCGCGCACGCTGGCGCGCGGGTCGAGGTCGCTCAAGGTAAACAGGAAGGTTCGGTCGTAATCCAGCGCGCTCATCAGCGCCAGGCGGCGCACCACGTAATCCGCTTGGCCTTGGAGGGTAATGAGGTCCTGGGCGTCTTTGGGCCCGGTGTAGGTTGACCAGCCCCATTCGGTGCTCCACAGGGTTTGCACGCCGCTGTTACGCAGGGCCTGGTTGAGCGCGCGGGTCTTGGCGATAAAGTCCAGGTTGGCGGGGTCGTTGCCCTCGGGCAATTGGGTGTAGGGGTGATAGGCGATCACCGTGTTCAAACTTGCGACGCCCAGGGCACCGAGGGCGCTGAACAGGTTCTGGCCGTTGGGCATTTCACCGAAGAACGCCATGCCGGCGGCCACCACCGGTTTATTCGGGTCGACCGCCCTTAGCGCGGCGGCGGTGGCGGTAAGCAGTGTGGCGTAGCCGGCCGGGTCTGCCGCAGGGCGCCAGAAACCCAGCAGGTTCGGCTCGTTCCACACCTGCCAGGCGTCGACGCTGGGGTAACGCTGGGCCAGCAGCGCCATGCGTTTGGCGAATACGTTCGGGTCTTTGGGCGGGTACTGGTCCTGGTAAGGCGCACCGGCGGGCGCGGTGGTGGCGAAGGGTGCCGAACCGACCAGGTAGAACACCGACTTGAGTTGGTTGTCTTGCAGCTTGCCGACCAGTTGATCCAGCGTCGCGACCTGGTACTGGTTCTCGGCCGGCTCCAGTTGGTCCCAATGCAGGTCCAGGCGCACCCACTCCAGCCCGAGCGCCTTGAGGCGGTCGATCTGCTTCTGGTAACGCTCAGGGGCAAACCACAGGAACTGCGCGTTCACTCCCAGGAAGTCCTTCCACACCACCACCTTGCTGCCCTTGAGCACATGGCTCTCGGCGTCGGCCTGGCGGTCCCACAAAAACGCGCTCAGGCCCAGGGCGGCGACCACGGCCAGGGTGGCAAGGCAGGTACGTTTACGCGCCATGGTCGGCTCCTGCAACGGCCTCATCGAACAGCTGTACAAACTTTTGCGCGGTCAACGGCCACAGGCGCTCGCGGCCGATTTCCCCGGCGCGTTCGGCCCAGTCCCGAGCCAGCGACGGCGTGTGTGCCAGGCGCAACAATTGCGCGCTCAGCGCGGCCACATCGCCCTGGGGATAGATCGCCCCGTTGCCGCTGGCGACTTCTTCGGCAAACGCCCGCGCATCCGACGTGATCGCGCCGCGCCCACAGGCGGCCGCCCAGGACAACGCGCCACTGGTGCCACGCTGGCGCCCCAGCAGCCCGAGTTTTTTCGATTCGCGATAGGGCAGCACCATCACATGGTGCGCCTGGATCGTCTGGGCAATCTCGCTGGCCGGCAGGTTCAGTCGCCAGTCGATGGTTCCCGCCAGGCCGAGGTCGGCGATCTGGCGGGTCAGTTGCTCCAGGTAATTGCCGCCTGCGCCAAATGCCATTTCGGCGGCGGTGCCACCGGCCAGGGTCAGGCGAATACGCTCACGCCTTTCGGGGGCTTGCTGGAACACGGCGGCCAAGGCCTGCAACAAGTCCTCAATACCTTTGCCTCGGTAGATAAAACCGAAATACAGCAGGCGCAGTGTCTCCAGCGGCGGCAAAGGGGCCGCGGCAATGGACAGGTTGGCATGGTTGATCACCGCCACTTTACCCGCCGGCAGTTGCATGCGTTGGCTCAGGCACTCGGCGCCCAGTCGGGTCAGGGTCACCAGGCGGGTCAGGCCCTGGGCAACCTGGCGTTCTTCGCGCAAGGTCAACGGGTCTGCCAGCACCACGGCCGCCTGCGGCAAGGGGCTGGGCAAACGTGCCAGCAGGTTGAGCGGGAAGGGCAGGTGCTCACGCCGCCAGACCAGGCGTTCCGGGTCGTGCACGGTGGCGGTCAGTGCCAGGTGGGGGTAGGCCCGGCGCAGTGCGCGCAGGGCCAGGAACTCGCCCAGGCGTCCACCGCCCAATTCGGCGTGGACCAGGTCCACCCGGCGCCAGTCGAACGCGGCGACGGCCTGCCGGATCGCTTCGCCAGTGCCGGCCACGCCGCTCAACGGGGTCAACACCTCCACACCCAACTGCTCCAGTGCCGTCTTGAAATGGTTCGCGTAGTCGGCGATCCCGTTTTTTTCCGGCGGCAAAGGTGCGAGCAGGGCGATGCGCATCAGAGTGCCCCCTGGTACTTGGCGATGGTTTGAAGCACCTTGGCCGGTACTTCGAATTTACGCCGGTTGATGATGATGCCGTCGACTTTGCCGAATGCGGTATTGAGGATCGACAGCGCATGCTCCACCACCGGCACCGTGCTTTTCTGCGCTTCCACCACCAACGCGATCAGGTCCGCGCGCCGCAGCGTGATGAACGCGTCGCGGTTGTCCAGCAGCGCCGAGGCATCCAGCAGCACCACCTCACCAGGCGCCGCCGGCTCCACGCCGCCGACGCGTACGCTGATGCCGTTTTCCTGCAGCAATCGGCGCAATTGCTCCACCACGAACGTCACCCCCTCGCCGTGGCGCGCCGAGGTCAGCCCCAGGGTCATCCCGCGTTCGGCGATGCGCTCCAGTTGCAGCAAACCGTACAGCCGGTAGATGCTCGCATTGAACGCGTTGGTGCTTTGCGCGGTGCTGGTGTCCAGCTCCGGCAGGGTGGTCCATAGCGGCAGGCCGAACTTGCGTTCTACCAGGCCGCCGTCGTGGATGCGCTGGTCGAGCAGGTAGCACAGGTAGATCACCAGCAGGCCGACGACAATGGCGAACGGGATCGCCAACACCAACATCATCAGGGTTTTCGGGAAGATGCGGCCGGGGTTCAAGGTGGCTTCCTCGATCACCGCGATGTTGCTGATCTGGCTGTTGTCCAACTCACGGTCGATGCGCGATTTTTCCAGGTTATCCACGTACAGCGCATAGTTGCGTTCGGTGGCACTCAGCTCGCGGGCCAGGCGGGCCAGTTCCGGTTCGATCTCCAGGGCTTGCTTGCGCTGGCCTTCAAGGTTTGCCAGGTGTTTCTGTTGCTGCACCAGCTGGGTACGCAACGCCAGGTTGTTACTCGACTCATCCAGCAGCACCCGCTGCAGGTGGATTTCCAGGGTGTTGGGCGCACGGTTTTCCGAGCTTTGCACCGTGTTGCTTTCGCCTGCGACCTGGGCCTGCATCGCGCGTATCGAGGCATCCAGGGCTTTGACCGGCGGCGCGTTATCCGTGTAGGTGCGCATCATGTCGGCCCGTTCCAGCAGTTTCTGGTTCAGCAGGCGACGCAAATCCTGCTGCTGCGGGTTCAGTGCGATCTGGCGCACCGTGGTCACTTCCTTGGGCTGGGTCTTGAGCTGAGCGCGGGTGCTGGCGATGGCGCTGTCGGAGGAAGCGATCAGGCGCGTGGTATTGAACACTTCGCCGCGCAGCACGTTGATGCGTTCGGACAAGTCTTCCAGGCGGTCGGTGATGCTCGCCGCGCCGATCTGGTTCAAATGCGTAAGGATCTGTTGCTTGTAGCGCTTGATCTCGGCGGCGCTGGTGGACACCTGGCCCTCATAGAAGGTGTACAGGCTCTTGCGCCCCAGGGCCTGGGTACGCTCGTTGATGTAGGTCTCGACCCAAGCCTTGACCACCGCCTGGGCGATGTGCGGGTCGCCCCAGGTAAAGGTGATGTCCATTACCGTGGAGCCGGCGGCGTGGCTCACCTCAAAGCTCTTTTCCAGGCCGGCGGCCAGGCGTTCCACCGCGGTGGTTTTTTCAATCACACCCACGGTTTCCAGTACCACGCGCAGGCCATCGAACACCGCGCCCACGCCCTCCTTGATGTAATGCTTGGTGCGCTTCCAGAAGCCCTCCGACGGTGGCGCGTTGTTGATCACTTCCAGGTAGTGCTCGGCCACCGCGCGCACGATCGGGCGCCCGGTCAGCAGGCGTTCCTCGTCGACAATCGGGTCGCGCTGGGTGCTGGGCATCACCAACGCCTGGCGGTTGCTGATCTCGATCGGCAGTGTCGAATCACGTCCTGGCTTGACCAGCAGGCGCGCGGTGGATTCGTACTTGGCCGGCAGTAAAAAAGCGCCCAGCAGGATGATCACCAGCGCGGCAATCGCGGCCAGTTTGAACTCACGCCGGAAGATGAAGAACAGGCGCAGCAGGTCACGAAAAGAACGGATCTCGATCATGGGATGTCGCTCCTTCAGTTACTGCCGCTGCTGGTTCGGGTGTAGTTGTAGCCAACCCCAATGGACTTGGTGAACGGGATCAGTTGGTTCATGTAGGTATCCACTCCCTGGATGCGTTCGCCGACGTTGGATTTGGGCACGAACACCACGTCGCCGCGTTGCAGGGCTACGGGTTTGCGCCCGCTGGTGCCGGTCTTGAGGAACTGGCTGAAGTCCAGGAAGTAGGCGTGGTAGGCGCCTTGGGCGTCTTCGCGCAGCAGCGCGACCATGCTCGCGTTGCCGGCCTGGCTGACACCGCCCGCACCGACAATCGCCTGTTCCAGGGTATTGGCCGTGGCGATCTGTACCGCCGTGGGGTTGTTCACCGCGCCGCCGACGATTACCGAGTTGCCCGGCGCCTGGTTGATATTCACTGTCACGCGTGGCTCGCGGTACACCGGCGCCAGGCGTTCAGTCAGTTCCTCTGCCACCTCGGCGGGCGTACGCCGCGCCACCTGGATCGGCCCCAGGAACGGGTAGTTGATCTTGCCGTCGTTCTGCACCGTGTACAGCGTCAGCTCGTAGATCGTGCTGACGTTGAACGCCGACAGGGTCGGCATCTCACCGGCATCACGCACGATGCGCAACTGGTCGCCGACGCGAATGCGTTCCACCGCCGGAGGCAACTGGGCGAGCTGTTCGAGAGCGCGCTTGCCGTCTTCGACGGTCTGGTCGTCCGGTGGCACGATACGCGCGGGAGTGTTGCAGGCGGTCAGGGCCATCAAGGCCAGGACGAGCACGGTGTGTTTCATCAAGGGGGACCTCCTGTAGGTCATGATGCTCACCTCCAATAGCCGGGGAACATGCTGATGCGCCGCTTGAGGGCGACGGGGAGGCGGCGCTCCAGTTGGCCCAGCCGATAGCCGAGCAACTTGAACGCGCTGCGCACCAGGACTTCGGGGACGCGGTGCAAGGCACCGGCCTTGCGCAAGGCCGCCAGCTCGGCCAGTACATAGCGTTTACCTTCACCGCCGGCATCGCCGAAGGCCTCGCGGATCCACGGCTCGCGACCGTAGAACACGCCAATGTCGAAGTAGCGGTGAAACTCATCCATCAGCCGGTAGTCGTGGGAGTGGTACACCCGCGCCGTGGCGGCGTAGCGCACTTTGTAACCGTCGAGCAGCAGGCGTGCTGCCACAAACGCGTCTTCGCTGCCGATCACATCCACAGGGAAGCCGCCGACCGCCTCCAGGGCGCTGCGCCGGTACACGGAAAACGAGTCGGAGCTGAAGCAGGTCTTGATCCCCAGTTCCGGCGCATCGGCCAGGCTCTTGCTGCGGCTCTGGGGCGGGTAGTTGAAGTGCCGCGACTGCGCGCCCAGCACACCGGCGTCGGGGTGTGGTAATTGGCGGCCGTAGGCCACGCCGTTGAGCGGGTCTTCCTGCAACTCGTGCAGCAGATTAGCGAAGGTCTGCGGGTCGGCGGGAATTGCGTCCTGGGTCATCACGATCAATGCGTCGCCGTCCACCTGTTCACTGGCCCAGCGTCGCGTGCCGCCATGGTTGAACGTGCTGGCGTCGATCACCTCGACCCGCGCGCCAAACGCCTGAAAGCGCGCCGCGGTGTCATCGCTGGAGGCACTGTCCACCACCAGCATCTCGTCCGGTTGCAGGGTTTGCATCGTCAGGGCGGGCAACAGGCGCGCCAAATGACTGGAGGCGTTGCGGGTCGGGATGATCAACGCGGTGCGCATATCATTTGTTCACGTCGAGGGGCGCGCGCCCGTAGATGTCATCGAAGCGCACGATATCGTCCTCCCCCAGGTACTCGCCGCTCTGCACCTCGATCATCACCAGGTCGATGATGCCCGGGTTGCTCAAACGGTGTTTGTGCCCGGCCGGGATGTAGGTCGACTCGTTGGCGTTGATCAAGAACTCGCGCTCGCCATTGGTGATCTGTGCCGCGCCGCTGACCACCACCCAGTGCTCGCTGCGGTGGTGGTGCATCTGCAACGACAACGATGCCAGGGGCTTGACCACGATGCGCTTGATCTTGAAGCGGGGGCTTTCCTCCAGAACGGTATAGGTGCCCCACGGCCGCGTCACGGTACGGTGCAAGCTGTACGCCGGGTGGTTCTGGCGCTTGAGTTCGGCGACGATGTAGCGCACATCCTGGCTGCGATGGGCGTCGGCGATCAGCAGCGCGTCGGGGGTGTCGACGATGATCAGGTCGCGCACGCCCACCGCGCCCAATACACGCTTGGGCGAGTCGATGTAGCAGTTGTGCACGTCGTGCAGGATCGCTTCGCCATTGACCTGGTTGCCCTGGGCGTCATTGGGGGTGAGTTGGCGCAGGGCTTCCCAGGAGCCGATGTCGCTCCAGCCGATGTCGCAAGGCACCACGGCCACGTGCTGGGATTTCTCCATCAGTGCCACGTCGATGGAAATGTCCGGTGCGCTGCCGAAGGCATCGGCGTCCAGCTCTCGTTGGCGCGAGGTTTTATTCTGTAGGCTTTGGCTATGCGCCAGCGCAGCGCTGGCCGCTTCCAGGACGTCGGGAGCATAGGTCGTCAGTTCGTTGACCAGGGTGCTGGCCTTGAAGCAGAACATCCCGGCGTTCCACAGGTGCTTGCCACCGTCGAGGTAGGCCTGGGCCGTGGCCAGGTCGGGTTTCTCGACAAAGCGTTTGACGCGATACCCGGCGCTCAAGGCCTCGCCTTGCTCGATGTAGCCAAAGCCCGTCTCGGGGCGATCGGGCTGGATACCGAAGGTCACCAGGTAGCCGGCTTCAGCCAGCTCGCGGGCCTGGCTCACGGTGGCGGCGAACGCGGTTTCATTGAGGATCAAGTGGTCGGCCGGCATGACCAGCAACGGCGCGTCGTCGCCGAAATGCTCCTGTACATGCAGTGCCGCCACGGCAATCGCGGCGGCCGTGTTGCGACCGAACGGCTCCAGCAACAGGTCCAGGGGCAGGTGCGCCTTGTTCACCAGCCGGTAGTCATCGAGGGTGCGAAACAGCAGGTCGCGGTTGGTGACCGTGAGTACGCTCTGCACGCCGGGCAGGCGGCTGGCGCGCTGGAAGGTTTTCTGCAACAGGCTCTGGCCATCGCGCATGCGCATGAAGGGTTTGGGCATGTTCTGCCGCGACACCGGCCACAGCCGCGTGCCCGAACCACCGGAAATGATGCAGGGAATTAATCCGTCGAGGGGATTCATCAATAGACTTCCTTGGTGGAAAGGACGGCCGGGACCGTCATGAAGACGATGTACAAGTCAAACCACACCGACCACTTGGAGATGTACTCCAGGTCGTACTCGACACGTTTCTGGATCTTGAACAGCGTGTCGGTCTCACCGCGGTAGCCGTTGATCTGCGCCCAGCCGGTGATTCCAGGCTTGACCCGGTGCCGCGAGCTGTATTCGCTCACCGCCACTTCGAAGGGAATACCGGCGGCCTTGGTGGCCGTGGCGTGGGGGCGCGGGCCAACGATCGACATGTTGCCCAGCAGTACGTTGAACAACTGCGGCAGCTCGTCGATGCTGGTCTTGCGGATAATGCGTCCGACCCGGGTGATACGTGGGTCGTGACGCGTGGTCTGGCGTTCGGCGGTGAAGTCGCTCTGGTCGGTGTACATCGAGCGGAACTTGAATACGCGGATTTCGTTGTTGTTGTAGCCAAATCGATTCTGGCGAAACAGCACCGGGCCCCTGGAGTCGAGCTTGATCGCAATCGCGGTCGCCAGCATCAACGGTGACAGCACCACCAGGGCCAGGCTTGCCAACAGGCAGTCTTCCAGGCGCTTGATCACCGGCGACCAACCGCGCAGTGGCAACTGCGAGGTGTTGAACATCAGGATGCCACCCACTTCGCTGATGCGGCTGTGGCCATAGCGCAAGGCGGCCATGTCGGGCACCAGCATCACGTTCACCGACATCTGGCGCAGGCGATTGACCAGCCCATGGATACGCTGTTCGGCCGCCCAGGGCAGGCAAATCATGACCTGGTTGACCTGCTCGGCGCGGATCAGCTTTTCCAACTCGCGGGTGTTGCCCAGCAAGGGCAGGTTGCTCAACGATTTGGGAATGCGCTCGGTACGGTCATCGATAAAGCCGATCAGGCCCGAGCGGATATCGCCGTTGCGTTGCAGGTGATCGGCGACGTGCACGGCGGTATCGGTGAAGCCCAGGATCACCGTGCGTTGCAGGTACATGCCGTGGCGCATCAGCTGGCGGTACAGGCGCAGCATGAGCAGGCGCTCAAGGCAGAACAGCCCCAGGCTGGTGATGTACCAATACACCAGGTTGCGCGGGGTCAGTTGCGGGAAAAACTGCAGGATCTGGTACATGAACAGCAGGATGCAAAACGCTGCCGACCAGGCCTTTATCTTGGTGCGCAAGCGCAGTCGATTGCTGAACAGTTCCTCGGAATAAATACCGAGAGCCTGGAACAGAATAATGGTCAGGATCGCGAAAAACAGCAGCAGGCCGAGAAAGTGGGAGCGCAGTTCAGGGGCCATCGGGTCGATGAAAAATACCAGCACCAACGGCGGCAGGATAGCCGTCAGGCCATGGATCGATTTGACGAAAACAACAAAAAATTCAACAAAACCCGCACGTGTTAAAAACAAGCTGTCGACGGACGACGTCTCTGGCATAAAACATCCCTCATTGCACTCCAGACTTCTCTGTTCGGTTCTTTATTTAATAAGGCGGCGGGCCACTTTATTGAGGGAACGTCGAACGACGGCAACTCTGGATAAAACGCAACCGCCCATTCATATGAGTGGAATGTGCGGGGTGGTGACTAAAGGAGTGGTCCCTTTGTGTGCTATGTCAACGAATTGACGATGTTGCGGAAGTCTTGTGATAGACGCTTTAGGCGATATTCTTTTGGCATTTTATTGACGATCCTTGTCCAGGCACTCGGTCATGGCGTGTGTTTTTGAGTGTAGGAACAAATGTGAGATTTTTCCTGTTTAACGCGAGAACCTTTTCCAAAGAGAGGTAGGAAAAGGGGACAAGTATGGGTTGATCAGGAGCACAAAGTGCCCAGCCGCCGGGCTTTCGTTGGTTCGGAAGTTGTCTGCGGAACTTACGCTTAAATGATGCGGTTCATCCAGGAAGTTGTCCTGGGAAGCGGTGCCCACTGTTTGATAATAGTGTTTGGCGAACAGGTGAGTGCCCGGCAGTGTGAGCGTCCAAACGTTATTCATGCTGTAGTCGATGACCCGTACGTGCGGGATTGTATCCAGCACAATTTTTTGTTTGCGTCAGGTTCGCTGCTTAATCTACGGGCTTTCCCGGTGGATGGGCCGAGCATGATAGATCTCGCAACCTTGGCGGTTTTTTCCGGTGCTGTTGTGCTGTTGCTGTTATCGCCGGGGCCGAACATGGCGTTCGTCATCAGCCACGGCATGACCCATGGCTGGCGCGGTGGCGCGGCCTCGGCCCTGGGCATCGGCGTAGCGGACCTGCTGCTGACGGCATTGACGGCCATGGGCGTGACGGCCTTGGTCGCGAGTTGGCCTCCGTCATTCGACTTGATTCGCTATGCCGGCGTGATTTACCTGCTGTGGCTGGTATCCAAGACCTTGCAGGCAAAGCCCGGTGGTGCAGCTACTCAGGTCGAACGCGTGCGGTTGGGCCGTGTATGCGTACGGGCCATGCTCAACAGTTTGCTCAACCCCAAGGCGCTGTTGTTTTTCGTGGTGTTCCTGCCGCAGTTCGTGCGCCCCGAAGCAGGCCCGATCGCGACGCAACTGTGGGTGCTGGGCGGCGTGCTGACCTTCATCGCCGCCGTGTTTCACCTGGTGCTGGGGGTGTTTGGCGGGGCGGCCAGCCGGTTTTTCAGCGGCCGCCCCGGCACCGCCACCCTGCAGAAGTGGGGCCTGGCCACGGTGCTGACGGTGTTGGCCGTGCGCCTGGCGCTGATGGCCCGACCGACGTGATGGCTTGTTGAAAAAAAGCACGCTCCCCCGGCTCATCGCTGCTGCGATAAGCCGGCGCCCCTACACAACCCACGTTGGCCGCGAGCCGCGTTGTCAACCCAATCGCGCTGCCGCCCGCGCCACAATCTCAGCGCGGGTCTTGCGCGATTCGACCGTACGCTTGTTGGCTTCTTCCAGCACAGCGGTGGGCGCCGTGTCTGGGCGGCCGGCATTGAACGGTGGCGCCGGGGCGTATTCGATCTGCAACTGCACCAATTGTGCCGCCGCTTCGCTGTACAACTCCGCTGCCAGGGTCAGGGCGAAGTCGATGCCGGCGGTGATGCCGCCGCCGGTGAACAGGTTGCCATCGCGCACCACGCGCTCCTGTACCGGGATCGCGCCAAGAGGGGCGAGCAGGTCGTGGTAGGCCCAGTGCGTCGTCGCCTTGCGCCCGCGCAACAGGCCCGCCGCGCCGAGCACCAGCGAACCGGTGCACACCGACGTCACGTAGCGCGCGGTCCGGGCCTGGGCCTTGAGGAAGTCCAGGGTTTGCGGATCTTCCATCAACGGGCCCACACCGGAACCGCCGGGCACGCAGAGCACATCCAGGTTCGGGCAGTCGGCGTAGGTCATGGTCGGGGTAAAGACCAGCCCGGTGCTGGACGTGACCGGAGCCAGGTCTTTCCAGACCAGGTGCAACTGTACGTCCGGCAACGAGCCCAATACGTCGTACGGGCCGGTAAGGTCCAGTTGCTGGATGCCGGGGAACAACACAAAGCCGATCTGCAAAGTCATGAATGACGCTCCGATAAAGGGGTGGACGGCTTCACTCTAGAGGCCTAGGCTTTGGCGCATACGCCATTGAGCCCACGAATCACGCCAATCATGCCCAGACTTGTTCACGTACTCGCCTTCGACAATGCACAAGTGCTCGATGTCACCGGGCCGCTGCAAGTGTTCGCCTCGGCCAATGACCTGGCGCGCCAACGCGGTTTGCCGCTGCCCTATGCCGTCACGGTGATCGCCGATCAGGCACAACCGGTGATGACCTCCGCTGGCCTGGCGCTGGTGGCCGAGCCGTTGCCTGCGGTTGACCAGCCTTGCGACACCCTGCTGATCGCCGGCGGCTGGGGCGTGTACGGCGCCGCCGAAGACCCGGCGCTGGTGGATTGGGTGCGGGAAAAATCCCGGCATACCCGGCGCATGGCTTCGGTATGTACCGGTGCGTTTCTGCTGGCCGCCAGCGGTTTGCTCGACGGCTGCCGCGTGGCCACCCACTGGACGCGTTGTGACGAGCTGGCGCGCAAGTTCCCCGCGCTTCAGGTCGAGGCCAACCCGATCTTTATCCAGCAAGGCACGCTGTGGACCTCGGCCGGCGTGACGGCCGGTATCGACCTGTGCCTGGCGCTGGTGGAAGAAGACCTGGGCCGCGCCGTCGCCCTGGAAGTGGCGCGGCATTTGGTGGTGTTTCTCAAGCGCCCCGGCGGCCAATCGCAATTCAGCGTGACCTTGTCGTTGCAAAAGGGCGACAGCCGCTTTGCCGAATTGCACGCCTGGATCGCCGAGAACCTGACCCTCGACCTGACCCTCGCGACCCTGGCCGCCCAAGCCGGCATGAGTGAGCGCAGTTTCGTGCGCCACTACCGTGCCGAAACCGGGCAAACCCCGGCGCGTGCCGTCGAGTTGATCCGTGTTGAGACTGCCCGCCGGCAACTGGCGGACAGTACGGCATCGATCAAGCGCATCGCCGTGCAGTGCGGCTTTGGCTGTGAAGAGACGCTGCGCCGCAGCTTCCTGCGGGCCTTGGCGGTGACGCCACAGGCCTATCGCGAACGTTTTTCGCCAGTGGCCTAGGCAAGCAATTCCAACAGCGCTTCAAGGGTCGCGTGTGGCGCTTCCTGGGGGATATTGTGGCCCACACCGGCCAGCACCTGCCGGCGATAGACACCGCTGAAGTGCGCCACGTCGTCGTCCTCCAGGGGGATCGCCAGCCCATCCATGAGTTCCAGCAGATCCTTGGCCAACGCCGGTATCTACACAACTTTTCAGCCCCTGACACATCTCCCTGTGGCGAGCGGGCTCGTCCCGCGTTGGGCTGCGTAGCAGCCCCAAAACCAGGCACCGCGGTGTGTCAGTTAAAAACACATCGCCTGTAATGGGGCCGCTTCGCGCCCCAACGCGGGACGAGCCCGCTCGCCACAACAGCCTCATCTGCCGGGCATTCAGCGTTGAGCCAGCGTTGTTTAGATCCCTATGGAGTGATAGGGGAAGCCGTGCAGCAGGGGTACCGGCTCACTGTCAGTGGGGCCGTGGGCGACAAGCGCCACTCCTGCGCCAACACCCCCAGCACACACAGGCGACCTCAGGGCTGCCACACCGTCTTCTCTCCACTCAACTTGCGATCCAGGAATGTCGCCGCGCTGATCAACGCCAAGTGGCTCAACGCCTGGGGGGTGTTGCCCAAATGCCGCGCCTGGCTGTCGAACTCTTCGGCGTACAACCCCAGTGGGTTGGCATAACGCAGCAACTGTTCGAACTCCAGGTGGGCCTTTTCCACCTGGCCGGCGCGGGCCAGGCATTCGACGTACCAGAACGAGCAGGCGGCAAATGCGCCTTCGGTGCCTTGCAGGCCGTCGATCTGGCTGTCGTCGTTGCGATAGCGGTACACCATGCCGTCGCGTACCAGGCTGTCCTGGATCGCTTCCAGCGTCGACAGCCAACGCGGATCGGTGGCGGCGACAAAGCGCACCAGCGGCATCAGCAGCATCGAACCGTCCAGCGCGGTGCTGCCGATATGCTGCACAAAATGCCCGCGCTCTTCGTTCCAGAAGTTGCTCCAGATGTCGGCGTAGATCGCCTGGCGTGTCTCGTCCCAGCGCGCGAACGGGGCCGGCAGGGAACGCTTGGAGGCCAGGCGGATCGCGCGGTCCAGGGCTACCCAGCACATCAGCCGCGAATGCAGGAAGTGATGCTGCTCGCCGCGCATTTCCCAAATGCCCACGTCTTTCTGGTTCCAGACTTCACAGACCTGATCGGCCACTTCCACCGTGTGTTTCCAGCCTTCGTGGGAGATGGCTTCGCCGTATTTGTTGACCAGGTACACCGCGTCCATCAACTCGCCGTAGATGTCCAACTGCACCTGGTCGAAGGCTTCATTGCCGATGCGCACCGGGGTCGCGCCGCCATGGCCGCTGAAGTGATCAAGGGTGGCCTCGGGCAGCTCCTGGCGGCCGTCGATGCCGTAGAGGATATTGATTTTGGTCGGTTGGCCACAGCAGTCGCTGACCCGGCCTTTGAGCCAGCGCATGTAGGCGTTCGCTTCATCGATGAAACCCAGGCGCATAAAGGCGTAGACCGTGAACGAGGCGTCGCGGATCCACGTGTAGCGGTAGTCCCAGTTACGCTCGCCGCCGCGGGTTTCCGGCAGGCCGAAGGTGGCGGCGGCGATGATTGCGCCGTGTTTGCGCGAGGTCAGGAGCTTGAGTGCCAGCGCCGAGCGGTTGACCATTTCGCGCCAGCGTCCGCGGTAATTCGATTGGGCGATCCAGCCGCGCCAGAAGCTCAGGGTACGTTGCAGGTACAGGTCGGTGCAGGCGTTGGTGACCCGGGGGTCGTCCTCGCCACCGAGGATGAATTCGGCGCTTTCTTCCTGGCCGAGGGTAAACGTCGCCACGGCGGCCTGGTTATCCAGTTGCAGCGCATGGCTGCCCGCCAGGCGCAGCCCAGGCTGGCCATCAGCGGTGAACAGCACGGCGTTTTCATCGGCGCTGGCGTGAGTTCGCGCCCGCGCATAGTCATGGCGCACAGCGCAGCGCAGATGAATCGTTGCCGTTCCGCTGACCACTCGCACCCGGCGAATCAACAGGGGCAGGTCGTCGACGGCTTCACTGACACACAGCAGGTCGGTCACTTCCACTACCGCCTCGTCGCTGAGCCAGCGGGTTTGCAGCACGTTGGTATCGGGCAGGTAGATCTGCTCGCGGCGGGCCTCGGGCAGGTTCGGGGTGAGTTGAAAAATGCCGGCCTCGGGGGTGTCGAGCAGCGAGCAGAAAATCGATGGGCTGTCGAATTCAGGCCAACAGAAAAAGTCGATGCTGCCCTTGTCGTTCACCAGGGCGGCGCTGCGCATGTCGCCGATAATGCCGTGGGCATCGATGGCGCTTTGGGGCTCTTTGTTCAAATCAACCATTGCCACGAAACTCCGGATAAAGGCTCATCCCGCCATCAATGAAAAGGGTACTGCCCACCACATAGTCCGAGGCGTCACTGGCCAGCCAGACCACCGCATTGGCCACGTCTTCCACGTCGCCCACACGCCCATACGGAATCAACTTGAGCAGCTCTTTTTCAGCCGCGCCCTCAGTGGCCGCCTGGTTGATCGCCGTGCGAATCGCTCCTGGGGCAATGCCGTTGATACGGATGCGTTGCTCGCTGACTTCCTGGGCGAGGGTGCGCATCAGCATCTCCACGCCGCCCTTGGACGCGGCGTAGTTCACATGCCCGGCCCAGGGGATCAACTGGTGCACCGAACTCATGTGGATGATCTTGCCCGCCGCTCGCGACACACCATCACGCACGCCCTGGCGCTGGAAAATTCGCACGGCGGCGCGGGCGCAGAGGAACTGGCCGGTGAGGTTGACGCCGATCACCGTGTTCCAGTCGTCGAGGCTCATGTCGACCAGGTTCGCGTCTTTTTGCAGGCCGGAATTGGCCACCAGGATGTCCAGGTGGCCAAAGGCTTCGAGGCTCTTTGCGAACAGGCGTTCCACGTCGGCCTCCTTGGACACATCGCCACCGATGGCAATCGCCCGGCCGCCGTCGGCATTGATCTGTGCGGCGAGGGCCTCGGCGGGTGCCGCCTGGGCGTTGTAGTTGAGCACCACGGCCGCACCGGCAGCGGCCAGGGCTTTGGCTGCACCGGCACCGATGCCGGAGCTGGCGCCGGTGACCAGGGCCACTTGTTGCTGCAATGAAATCTGCATCGACCATCCACCGTATTGTCAGAGTCCTTTCAGCTGACTGGCGGCGCGGCGCGGAAGTTCACCGGATGTCTTGAGCGCGACGACAGCTGTCTCTTTCAATCGTTTTCGCCAGCGTGCTTTTCGCTAGACTCAGGGCCTGTTGACGCGAGACCCGCCCATGACTGCCCAATCGTCTCCCAGGCCGTGGCTTGAAGCCTATGCCGACAATTACCACAACGATGAGGTGGTGCACGCCCATTGCCATGCCGAAGCCCAACTGATTCATGGCGTCTCCGGGGTCATGCTGGTCAGCACCGCGCAAGGCAGCTGGCTGGTGCCTTCCGGGCACGCGCTGTGGGTGCCCGCGGGGACGGCCCATGAGATTCGCATGGCCGGTGACGTGCATATGCGCACACTGTTCCTGGCGCCGGATGCCGAGCCCGAATTGGGCCGAGTGTGCCAGGTGATTGAAGTGTCGGCGCTGCTGCGCGAACTGATCGTCGCCGCCACCTTGATCGCCGGGCAGAACAGCCCGCGCATGCAGGCGATGATCGAGCTGATCCGCATGGAGCTGCTCACGGCGCCCGTGGTCGCGATGCATGTGCCGGTGCCCGCCGAAGCGCGGTTGGCGCGGTTGTGCACGCACTTTATCCGCAACCCTTCCGATGACAGCAGCCTGCAAGCCTGGGCCGACATCCTGAACATGAGTACACGGACCCTGAGCCGGATTTTCCAGCGCGAACTGGGCATGAGCTTTGGCGAATGGCGCAAGCGCGCGCGGCTGGCCCTGAGCCTGAAATTGCTGGCCCAGGGCGTCTCCATTCTGGAGGTGGCGCTGGAGCATGGCTATCAAAGCCCGAGCGCCTTCAGTGCGATGTTTCGGCGAGCGATGGGCTACCCGCCGAGTCATTTCCGCCCGGGGGCCTGATTCGCTCATCCCGGTGTCTGTCCGGCGACGACACATGGCCTGGGCGCGCGCGAAACCCGTGGGGCGACTGCCTATGCTGCAAGGCCCTTTCTTGAACGAGCCTTGTGATGCCCAGCTCTGTGATTGTCGCCTTACACCGCACACCGCTCGCGGTTGTGTTGAGTGCGTTGGTCGCGTGCGGCCACGTGCCGTCGACCCAGGTCACCGCGCAGCCCGCGCCACGCTTGTCGGTGGAAACCAGTGACGCGCTGCCCGACCATTGGTGGCAGTTGTACCGCGACCCGCAATTGGATGCCCTGGTGGAAAAGGCACTGCGTGAGAACAAAGACCTGGAGGCAGCCGGTGCCCATGTCGATGCATTGCTCGCGCAGTTGCAGCAATTTGAAGGTGAACGCCGTGCCTCGACGACGTTGTCCTATGGCCTGGACTATGGGCGCAGTCGTGATGACCAGACCCTGGCCAAGGCCTCTGGCCAGTCAGCGGATGGGCAGTGGAGCCATACCCCGCAATTTTCCCTGAGCTACACCCTGGACCTGTGGGGCGCGGTGCGCTATCGCATTGCCGCCGCCCGCGCCGATGCCCAGGTGGCACGGGCGATGGAAGATGAGTGGCGCGTGACCGTGGCGGCGCAGACCGCCAGGGCCTATGCCCAGGCGTGTGTCTACACGCAACAGGCGCAGGTGCAGCGCCATTCGGTGCAATTGCTGGAGCAGAGCGTCGACATCACCCAGCGCTTGCGCCACGCCGGTGCCGCCACCGAACTGGACGTCGCGCGCCTCCAGGGCTTGCTGGAGGAGACCCGCGCGCCCTTGCCCATGTTCACTGCCCGGCGCCAGAGCGCGCTGTATGAACTGGCCGCGCTCAGCGGCCAAACCCCGGAAAAGGTGATCGCCTTGCGCTGTGCCCAGGCGCCGCAATTGCAGGCACCGTTGCCAGTGGGCGAGGGCTGGGCGCTGGTGCAACGGCGCGCCGATATCCGTCGCGCCGAAGCGCGGTTGCGTTCAGCCACAGCGTCCACGGGCGTTGCCCGCGCGCAGCTTTATCCGCGTATCACCTTTGGCGCCATGTTGGGCTCTTCGGCTGCCAGCCTGGGTAAGCTGGGCAATGCTGATGCTGTGGTGTACGGCATTGGGCCCTTGCTGTCCTGGCAGTTTCCCGACCGGCAGATCGCCCATGCGCGTATCAGCCAACGCCAGGCCGAGACCCACCAGGCCCTCGCGCAATTCGATGCCACGGTGCTGGGCGCGCTCAAGCAAGTCGAGCAAGCCTTGGCCCTGTACCAGGGCGAACAGCAGCGTCGCCAGGCCGTTGCCGACGCTCTCGATAACAGCCGTCGCGCCTTCGAGCTGGCCCGGCGTGGCTTCCAGGCCGGTGGGCTGGATGCCCTGCAACTGCTCGACAGCGAACGCAACCGGGTCAGCCTCGAGGCGCGCCTGGCCCAGGTCGACCTGCAATTGATCAACCGTCAGATCGACGTGTTCCAGGCCCTGGGTGGCGGCTGGCAGCGTGACGATCCAGCGTCTTCCCTCACTGTTAATACCCTCGGAGCTCGCCCATGAACCAGGCAATTGAAGTCCTTCCTCCTACGTTGATGCAGCGTCATCGCCGGGCACTGGTCAGCGCTGTTTCAGTCGCCGCTTTGCTGGGCGTCGTAGGGGCTGGCGCCTGGTGGTGGAACCTGGGCCAATACTTGGAGGAAACCGATGATGCCTATGTGCGCGCCGACTGGGTGGCAATCAGTCCGCGGGTGGCCGGTTATGTCAGCGAGGTGCTGGTCGACGACAACCAGGCGGTCAAGGCCGGAGATGTGCTGGTGCGTATCGATGCACGGGATTACACCGAGCGCCTGCACAGTGCCGAGGCGCAGTTGCAGCAAGCACATGCGGCGGTCACCGCGCAGCAGGCACGCCTGGACACCTTGGACGCACAATTGAGCGAACAACAGCAACGCATCGTTCAAGCACGTGCAGCCCTCGACAGCGGTGAGGCTGAAGCGCGACGGGCGCATTTGGACTACCAGCGCTATCGCAACTTGGTGGCACAACAGGTGGCCAGCGCGCAGCACCTGGAAACCGTGAGCGCCAGCCAGGCCCAAGCCCTGGCGGCGCTGGCCCAGGCGCGTGCCCAGGTCGCGCGCCAGCAGGCGCAGGCGCAGGTTATCCAGGCGCGTCGACAGCAAGCCCAGGCCCAGTTGCTCGAGCGCCAGGCGCATATTGGCGAAGCCCAGGCCAGCCTGGCCCTGGCCCGCAATGCCTTGGCCGATACCGCCATCCGTGCGCCCTTTGATGGCGTGGTCGGGCAACGCAAGGTGCGGCGCCAGCAATACGCAACGCCGGGTCTGCCGCTGTTGGCCGTGGTACCGGTGACCCAGGCTTATGTGATCGCCAATTTCAAGGAGACCCAGCTGCAGCACATGGCACCGGGGCAGGCGGTGGAGATTGCGGTGGACAGCTTCAGTGGCCAGCACTGGCAGGGTGAAGTCCACAGCATCGCCCCCGGTTCCGGCGCCGTGTTTGCGCTGTTGCCGCCAGACAACGCCACGGGCAATTTCACCAAGATCGTCCAGCGTTTTCCGGTGAAGATCCGCCTGGTGCAGCGGGGCGGCGCGAGCCCGCCGATCCTGCCGGGCATGTCGGTGATCGCCACGGTCGATACCCGTGGGGAGCGTGCCCATGGAGGCTGAGGCGCATTCGTCCCAGGTCTCGCTGCGTGCCTGGGTGGCCGTGATCGGCGGGCTGTTTGGTTGTTTCATGGCCGGCATGAACGTGCATGTCACCAGCGCCGCGCTGCCGGAAATCGAAGGCGCCCTGGGGGCGACGTTCGAGGAAGGCTCGTGGATTTCCACCGCGTACCTGGTGGCGGAAATCATCATGATCCCCCTCACGGCCTGGCTGGTGCAGGTGTTCTCGCTGCGCCGCGTGATGCTGGTGGGCTCGGGCCTGTTCCTGGTGGCGTCGGTCGCCTGTTCGCTGGCGCCAAACCTGCAAACCATGATCGTGATCCGCGTGGTGCAGGGCGCGGCCGGGGCGGTGCTGATTCCGTTGTCGTTCCAACTGATCATCACCGAGTTGCCGGCCAGCAAGGTGCCGCTGGGCATGGCGCTGTTCAGCTTGGCCAATAGCGTGGCCCAGGCGGCCGGCCCTTCCATGGGCGGGTGGCTGACGGACATGTATTCCTGGCGCTGGATTTTCTACCTTCAACTCTTCCCCGGTATCGCGTTGCTGGCGGCGGTGGCCTGGTCCATCGATCGTCAGCCCATGCAACTGAAGCTGTTGCGCCAGGGCGATTGGTGGGGAATCGCCTGCATGGTGCTGGGCCTCGGTGCGCTGCAAATCGTGCTGGAGGAGGGGGGGCGCAAAGATTGGTTCGGCTCGCCGTTCATCGTGTGGATGACGTTGTTGGCGGTGGTGGGGTTGATCGGCTTTGTTGCCCGTCAGTTAGGAGGGCGGCACGGGTTTATCAACTTGCGGTTGCTGGGGCATTACAACTTCGGGGTGGCCAGTGTGGCGATGTTCATTTTCGGCGCCAGCACCTTCGGCCTGGTGTTCCTGGTGCCCAATTACCTGTCGCAACTGCAGGGCTACAACGCGCGGGAAATCGGGGTAAGCCTGATTCTCTACGGGCTGGTGCAACTGGTGATGGCGCCGTTCTTGCCACGGCTGATGAAGTGGCTGAGCGCCAAGCTGCTGGTCGCTTCGGGCTTCGCCATCATGGCGTTGGGCTGCTGGATGGGCGCTCATCTATCGACCGACAGTGCCAGCAATGTGATCGTGCCGTCGATCGTCGTGCGCGGCATCGGCCAGCCGCTGATCATGGTGGCCTTGTCAGTACTCGCCGTGCAGGGGTTGGCGAAGGCGGAGGCGGGCTCGGCGTCGGCGGTGTTTTCGATGCTGCGCAACCTGGGTGGTGCCGTCGGCACGGCGCTGCTGGCGCAACTGGTGGTGGTGCGTGAGCGGGTGCATGCGGCACGTATCAATGAGTCAGTCACGGTGTTCGACCCGGCCTTGCAGCAACGCTTGCCCGGTGAGGGTGTGTTGCAGGCGCAATTACCGGACCAGCAATGGGCCTTGCAGATATTGGATCAGGGCATTCATCACCAGGCGTTCCTGATGGCCTACAGCGATGCGTTCTACCTGGCATGTGTGGCCTTGACGCTGTGTGCCGTGGCGGCGTTAATGTTGCGGCGCGGTTGAATCTCGACCCCAGTGAAGGCCCTCAAGAAAATGATGCTTTTCGATCTTACAAATCAATAGGTTGCGTATTATTGAATGCATGCGCTGCTTAAGGGATTGGCACTGAGATTCGAGCCGATTAGTCGGAACGCTTGAAAGGAAAAAAGTAGTGACTATGCACAACGTAGTCTGGATGAAGCGTTACCGCGCAAGGTTGATTTCCGTGGTCTGTCTCATCGTGGCTATCGCTTTGGTGGTTCTCGCGCGGCTTGACACTTATGGTCTGGATCGCAGGGCCAGCGAACCTTTTGCATTCGACGCAAATGGACTGCGCCTGGCCGGCACGCTCTGGCTTCCTGACCACGCAGCGACAGCGGCAGTCGTTCTGGTTCACGGAGATGGCCCCCAGGATCGCACGTCGCAGCAAGGTTACGATCCCCTCATCAATGCGCTTCTCGATGCAGGTATCGCGGTTGCTTCGTGGGATAAACCAGGCATTGGGGCGTCGCAGGGGAATTGGCTCAGCCAGTCCATGGCTGATCGCTACGTGAACGCGCGCAGCGCGTTGTCCGCCTTGCGCAGTAAGCTGCAAGGAATCCCTGTCGGTGCGCTTGGGTTTTCTCAAGCCGGCTGGGTACTGCCCCGCTTTGCGTCGGGTGAGGCCGACTTTCTGGTGCTTGTCGGCGGTGCGGTATCCTGGCAACGGCAAGGTGACTATTACACTCGGACGCGGTTGCAACGCACTGGGATGTCCGAGCGTGACATTGACACAACGATGGCTGAGATGGCCGCCGCCGATGATCGCTTGTTTGCCTCTTCGCAGGTGCCGTCGGCTGCTCTTCTGGACGGTATAAGCCCAGAACGATGGGCTTTTGTACGGCGAAATGTGCACGAAGATGCGACCAGCGCCTTGAAAAAACTCGATATACCACTCCTTGCGTTGTGGGGGGCGGACGATCTGAATGTCGATCCCGAAGCCAACCCAGCCCTCTATCGAAAGACAGTTGGGGGCAACCATCCAGCCAACCGGATTGAAGTCATACCGGATGCAACTCATGGGCTACTGAGGGCGGCGTCTTACAACACCCAACTCACCAGCGAATGGTCCTGGTTCACCACGATGAGGTTCCTGATGGAAAGTCGTCATGCCTACGCACCAGGCGCCCTTGAAACGATAAACGAGTGGGTTCATGCAAGATCCGGCCAGTAGATGCGCTGGCTGCTAGCAGTTCGACTGCATGCGGCCAACCACTCGGCAAGCGATGCAGGAGCATCAAGGGTTTTGATTGTCGAGGTGCCGTTTAAACGCGTCGAGCGCAGTAACAATCAGAGGGCCTATCACCGGGTCGGTGGTGATGCCCTCGGCGCTCAACTCGCTGGACAGGAGGTTAACCGACATCGACGCCTCCTCGATGACGCGGGCGGACATCGTATCCAGGACCAGCCGCAATGCGGCTTGCGCATGACTGGCTCTGGGTGAAGCGTTGAAAAGCGCGACAGGCTTGCCTGGGAACTCTTCACTGCTCACGAGCCAATCGAGCATGTTTTTGAATGCGCCGGGAATACCTCGAGCGTACTCGGGGCATGAAAACAACAGCCCATCCGCTTGCCCGATAATTGAGCGTAACTCAATGATTGTCTCGGGGGGATCCTCGAGCAGATCCGGGTTGAAGTGAGGCAATTTACCGATACCGTCGTACTGTGCGACCGATACCCCTTCGGGGCATAGACGCTCCGCTGCTTGTAGCAAAATTGAGTTGGAGGAGGCCTGACGCAGACTTCCCGAGACAGCAAGCAAACGCACCATTTCAGCACCGTTCGTGGTTCATCAAGCGGTGAAGTTTCGCACGAGCCGAACCGCATGCACCATTGCGGCATAGCCATGCGGCAATGGACATGTTCTTCCCGCTTGCGGCTACGAACGAATGTGTTTACAGGATGAAAATCTATTCATTGGATTCAGGGAGAGGGTTGGTCGGATATATAGGCGAACCCGTCATCGCACCGAGCGCATAAGCAGCGCCCGCTTGGCTGACGCTGGCGTGCAAGTCTGCGGACTACTGGCGCAGTTGTTTTGGGGAGGCGTTCAACAGGCGGCGCACAAGTCGCCGTAGGGCCGTGGCATCCTGGTATCCCACCTGTTCGGCGATAGATTCAACGGAATATCTGCTGGTTTCCAGCAGCACACGGGCCCGGTTGAGTTGCACACGCTGGATCAAATATTGGGTTGAAAGGCCGGTAGCTTTTCGAAGGTGTCGGGACAGCGTTCGCTCAGACATGCCGGCGTACGCTGCAAGGCTCGGGACACTGGGCGGATGGGGCAGGCATGTTTCGATGTAGGCGGTGAGGTTAGCGACCAGTGTATTGCCCTGGGCCATGATTGCTGGGTTGATGAAGGGGGTCTGTAGCTGTCGGCCGTCGAGCAGAAGCGCTTTGCCCACATAGTCGGCGAGCTCCGGCGACAGGCGTCTGCGCAGCAGGTGCAGCATCAGGTCAGTTTGCGCGAAGGCCGCGCCTGCGGTCGTCAAGGGTGGGTCGCAGAGCACCATGACGTTGGGGTCGACAATGCAGTCAGACGCGATGCTCGACAGCCAAGGGGCGAGCCACCAGGAGGTCGTTACCTGTCGACCATCGAGTAATCCTGCGGCATTCAGGAGAAAGACCGCCGAGCACGACGCTGCAATCTCCCTGCCTTTATCCGCATGAGCCTTCAGCGCCGGCAGTATCTGACGTACCCAGTCTTCCTCAAGACGCTGCAGCAGCGTGTCGAAGTCGCTGATGCCAAGGCCTGGAATGACCCAGCAGGAGTTGTCCTCGACGTCTGTTGTCAGTTCGTCAACCAACAGGTGCATGCCGTGCCCTAGCACAACCAGCCCCGACTGCGGCCCACAAACTCGCCAGCGTGGCACGGCAAGGCCGTGCCGTTGCGCAAGTGTTGCGGCGGTGCCGAGGATGTCCAGGGTCGCTGCGACGCTTGAAGCGAACGCCCCAGGAAAGATGAGGATAGTGAAATCGTACATTGTCCGATTGTGCCCGAAAACAGACGAATCGGTCACTTATGCGCTGAAGAGATAACTGGCCCAATGGCGTTTCCAGTTAACAATGAGGTTTCGCCATGCCAAACATTCTGATCAAAGTACCTACCGGAGCTTTCAATCAGCCACAGCGCCAACAGCTGCTTCGACGCGTGAGCGATGTGGCAATGGTTAACGAGCATATGGGCGATGCCCCTCAACAGCGTGCGTTGTGCTGGGTGCTCATCGAGGAAGTTCAGGCTGATGAATGGCTGTGTGGGGGCGTTGCTCCTCATGCCCGGTTTGTCCCATGCATGGTCGTCGTCAAGGTACCTGCCGGCGTTCTGGATGCGCCGATGCGCCAGCGCTACGTGCGTGAACTGCATGGCGCAATACAATCGAGCCAGGCAGTGGGGGATCAGCGCCAGTTGCTGAGCTCTATACAGATCCAGGAGGTTGTTGACGGAACCTGGGGGGCGAATGGTGATATTTGGCATTTGGCCGACTTCGCCCGTGCAGCCGGATACGGGCATCTATAGGCCCTCCAGACAGCTTACATCTGAACCTCCATGTCTTCTTACGTGCCCCTGTCTTCAGTTGAAATGTCGTCACCGTCACCTGGGCGGCGTCAGCCCCGAGGCATTCGAAAGTGCCTCACTTCGAGGCTGGAAAACATCTACGGAGGCGGGGGCGATTCACTGGGCGAGCCACGTACTTTCTTCGTACGGGCCAGTGTCGGGTTCTGACTCTGGGAGGAAGGAGAAAAGTCGCAGCACCACGCTGTGTTTTTTTTCGCGTATCGATCCGATCTCCTACCGATCAGTCGGCGATTTGATGCCGACTGGAGGAACTGAATCAGACATGTCCGCCACACAGAGGTTGCCTGCATTCCCTTATTGGAAGCCGGTGAACCCTGTAATACAGCCGGACTGGAGATTCAAAAAATGGCGGTATCAGCCCTCGATAAATCCGTGTCTCATTCGCCCCCTAATTCGTCGTCCTCCAAAGCCGAGACCAAGGTCAAGGACACTGTCACCTCCCAGGGTGATGGGCAAAAAGGCGCACGTATCGCATTCAACCCGGGCGGCGACAAACCTGGCAAATTGTTTGCCAACAAAGAGCTTGCCCAGCACCGAGAAGGTGGGAGCGGGGCGCAGGGTGAAAGTCGACAGACACCGGCGTCTGGGACCCTCAGCCAAATCACGCAAAAAATGAAGGGCTGGTGCGGTGGGCAGCGACCGCCCAAGCCGGTCCCGTGCAAGCCCGACCCTTGCTACAGCAAGCCGCCGGAGCGACCTACGCCGTGCAAGCCTGACCCTTGCTACGGCAAACCACCGAAGCCGCCCAAGCCGGTCCCCTGCAAGCCCGATCCTTGCTACAGCAAGCCACCAGAGCGACCTACGCCCTGCAAGCCTGACCCTTGCTACAGCAAGCCACCAGAGCGGCCTACGCCGTGCAAGCCCGATCCTTGCTACAGCAAGCCGCCGGTGCGCCCCACGCCCTGCAAGCCTGATCCTTGCTACGGCCACAAGCCCGACCCTGTGTATTCACAGAAGAGCAACGACGATCTGGCGCGCCAGCTGTTGAACAACTTCGATGCCTTCAAGGATCCGAAAACGCCGTGGTTCGTCACCACGCAGGGTCTTTCGGACATGGCCAACAAGCCGTTGACCGGTAACCCCGCCCAGGATCAGAACATCCGCCTGGCGCGTGAGCTGTTAAGGCGCCCGGAAGTGGTGAACGCATTGGATCGACACAGCTCCACCGGCGCGCTGGATGGCCTGATCGACCGGCAAAAAATTCAGATGACCCTCAGCAGCCAAAGTCCTTTGAAATACCAGGATGACTCGCGGTTGGCGCAAGAGATGCTCGAGCATTTCGAGGGATTGAAGGACCCGGCCAACCCGGGCTTCATCAGCATCGACAAGTTGCACGGGCTCGCCTCGTGGCCGACGAGCGATCCGGTTCATGGACGCCTGGCCTGGATTGCGCAGGAAGTCCTCAAGCGCTCCGAGGTGAAGGAAAACATGGACGGTGGGGATTACTGGGGCAAGGACGGCTGGATTCACTGGGACACATTGCGCCAGATGTCCCGCGGATAAACGTGCACCGCAGAGTAATTCATTGAGCGGGAGAATCGCCACGAACCCCTCGTGGCGCATTCCCTTGGGGGGCCCTATGACTTCGACTTCGTTCAACGCTGGTCAGTCTGGATACCGACAGTCTGCCAGCGATCAAACCCATGCGGAGGCTCAAGAGCCCACTTGCGACAAAGCCCCCGCGCAAATACTCCATGCTTATGAGACCCAGCGCATGAAGGACTTTGCCGGTCAGCGCAGGTTCCAGGCGCCAGTGGCTGACGATTTTGCCCGAGGCATGCTTGCGCCCGGCCAGGAACTTGGAAGGGACGCTCAACCCCTGGCGTCGCTTCGTGGTGTCATGGTCTCGGTGATGATTGGGCTGAGGTCCATGTGCAGTGGGCAAAAGGCCGAAAACAACCGCGCGGCGCCTCCTCACGACCGCGACTGATCGGCCATCGTGGTGCGTGCGTTTACATGCTGTCATCGCTATTCGCTCGTCCCCCGGAACTATTGCGATCGCCCAGCCACACATCGGTGGCTTGACTGGTATCCATCCGCGGATCTCGGTCACCTTGGCAGTGGGCGCCAGACAAGCTCGGATCTGGAAAAAGTTGGAGATAATGCATGAAAATTGATGGTGCAATACCTCTCGGGCGGCCAGCGGCCATGGGAGGGGCAGAGGTGCAACCGGTTTTGCCGGCGCCCGTTGTTCACACGCCGTGCGAGGAACCCAGTCTCGCACCGGATGCGCGGCCACGGCGTCCGGTGCTGTTGCGTGGGGCCTTGTCGGCGTTGCGCTACCAGGCATTACAAAATCCACCGGCTGCGCGCGCGAATACGGTCCCACCCGGTCCTCACTCCACCGATAGCCAGTTGGCGGGCGAGCTGGAGAAAAACTTTGGTGAATTGCACTCGTTTTTCAAGGAAGGGCGCCTGACGCAGTCGTCCTTGCATCGCATCGCTGCTGAAGCGTTGAGGGGAGAGTAATGTGCGGGACCGCATGATCCTGATGGTCAGGGAAATTCTCAAGCGTCCGCCTCTTAACGACGCAATCATCGATTGCGAGGGGTACATCACTCGCGACAGCTTGAGGGTGGCCGCTGCGACGCTGCTGGGCAACAGTACGCCAGGGGCCTTCAGCCAGGATCCTTTCCAGGGGCAGGGCAATGCCCTGGTTGTCGAGGCCCTGCAAGGTCATTTCACGCAATTGAAAGACCCGACCAAGGATCGCAAGTTTTTTTTTGAAGCGCTTGAGTACGTGGAAATTGCGCTGCTCAAAACCGTGATGAATGACCCCGATGCCATTGATTCACTGGGCCTGCCCATACTGGAGCCTTGCACTGGCCTGCCCAGGAAGAAGTACAGCGAACATTGCGTGTACATGGCGAAAAATATTATCGAGCGCCCGGGTTTACTGCGTTCGCTGGAGCGTGCCAACCACACGCGCCTGTTTGGTTGGCCCCGGTATGAGGGTTGGCTCAGCAATAAGAGTCTTGAACGCTGGCTTGAACAGTACAAGGCGCATAAGGCCAGGTAGCCCTCGATCCGGGCTTATTGCCTTGAGTGGCCTTATACCTTGAGGATCTTGCCACTGATGGCCACACCCGCCAGCAGCAGCGCGATCAACACAAAGGCGGTGCTCAGGCTACTGCCGTGGGCGATAAAGCCGATCATCGCCGGGCCTGCGAGTATGCCGGCATAGCCGAGGGTGGTGATGGCTGGCACGGCGATATGTTCAGGCATGACGGTCTGCTTGCCGACCGCGGTATACAGCACCGGCACGATATTCGAGCAGCCGGCGCCCACCAGGGCGTACCCCAGCAGGGCGGTTTCCCACGCAGGGAGCAGGGTGGCCAGTAACATGCCCGTGGTGGCCAGCGCACCACCGATCATGATGACGCGGGTGGCGCCCAGACGCCGCACGATCGCATCACCGGTCAGGCGTCCGGCCGTCATGGTCAAGGCAAAGGCCGCATAACCCAGGCCGGCATAGGCTTCGTCCAGCCCGCGTTCGGCGCTGAGGAACACCGCGCTCCAGTCGAGCACGGCCCCTTCGGCCAGAAACACGATAAAGCACAGGCAGCCGATAAACAGCACGACGCCGTGCGGCACCGCAAAGGCCGGCCCCGAGCTTTCACTGCCATAGGGCAAGAAGTGTGGCCCAGCCTTGAGCAGTGCTGCCGCCATGATGACGATCACTACCAGGGTCGCCTGCAAGGGCGACAAGCCCAGCCCCAGCATCCCGGCAACGCCCGCAGCGCCGACGATGCCTCCCAGGCTGAACAAACCATGGAAGCCCGACATCATGGTTTTGCCGCTGGCGCGCTCAACGATCACCGCTTGCAGGTTGACCGTGGAATCCACCGTGCCCAGGCCTGCGCCAAACAGGAACAACCCGGCGATCAACAAGGGGATCGAACTGACGGTGGCCAGCATCGGCAGGGCCAGGCAGATCAGGATCGTCCCGGCGGTCAGTACGCGTCGGCAACCGTAGCGCGAGGCCAGCGCGCCCGCCACGGGCATGGCAATGATCGAACCCACCCCCAGGCACAGCAGCAACAGGCCAAGCGTGCCTTCATTCAACTGCGCGCGCGCCTTGGCATACGGTACCAACGGCGCCCAGGCGGCGATGCCGAAGCCAGCGATAAAAAAAGCGATACGGGTCGACATTTGTTCCAGCCGACCGGGAACCACGGGCGCTGGGGTGGGGATGGCAGTCATGAAAAATCCTTGGTCTTGCGTTCAATGAACGATGTCCGGCGCGACATCCTTGCATATCAAGCCGTATCGAGCGAGTCAGGGTTCCCCTGGTTTCAGGTTTGCTGCCCAGGCGGTGAATTCTTTTTTTACAAACACGGAACGCTGTGGACCTGATCTGCCACACAGAGCCTGTCGAGTTTGTAGGAGGTGGCCTGGAAGATGTGTAATTCCTGTGAGAATGGATGAACCCCAGCTTTCTTGTGGTGGATGACCACCTTCCAGCCCACCTCCCACAGCTCGACCATTCTGTAATACGCTGCTGCCCCGGTGAGTAGGCAACTGGATGGACGAGCTGATGAAAGTTCTCAGGCAGGCGGCAGCATGACCCTGTTCTACGATGCACGCGGCAATATCTATGGGGTAGTCAACCCCGCCTTTTTGCGCAGCCGGGGTGTGGGTGTGCCCGATAGCGCCGCCCTCGCGGCGAGTAACCGGGAGGCATGGGCGGCATCGGCCATCGCTTCCGAATGCGGTTGGGGTTCATTGCCGCGTCCGGCCGACGCCAAGGCCCATCGCTGTGATGGGCTGCTGGTCGGGCCGTTTCAGGCTGAGCCGCCGTTCGATCTGTTGATCGTCAATACCGATGGCTCCCTCGCCGAGCGCAGTGGCAACGGCTTGACCATCTTTGCGCAGGCGTTGACCGACCAGGGGTTGATGACCCAGGGCTGTGAACTGCGGGTGCATCACGACAAATCGGATGCCGCGTCGCCGGTGGCTACGTCGGTCGAGCCCGCACGGTATGGGCAGGTTGATGGGTTCTGGCTGGCCTTGGGGCAGCCTGAGTTCGGGCCCTTGGCCGTGGGGGCGGTGGGCGTCGAGCCCGTGCGGGTGGAGGCGCATGGGTTCAGCCGGGTGGACGCGTTGGTGGCAATCAATCCGCAATGGGCCTGCAGTCAGTTTGTGCGGGTCGGCAACCCTCATTGCGTCACACTGGTCGACCAGGTTTCGGCATTGCCGGACAACCCGTCGATGCACCAGCCCGCATTGTTCCTCGCCCTGCAAGCCGTTGCCTTCGCACCACCTGTCGGTAGCGGCCAACCCTGTGCCGCCGGCATTAACCTGCAATGGGCGGCGCGTGATCACGGCAACCGCGTATTGGCGCGAGTCTTCGAACGGGGCGAGGGACCTACGGCGTCGTCGGGCACCAGCGCCAGCGCTGTGGCATGCGTGGCGTGGCGGGCCGGTTGGGTTGAGGGCGGTGAAGTGGCCGTGGTCATGCCGGGCGGCACGGCGCCAGTGCGTTTGCAAACGCAGGCCGAACGCTTGCTCGGCGTCAGCCTGTTTGGGACGGCGCGACCACTCCCCGCAGCGTAGGCGAACCGTTGTCGGCTTTAATTGATGTGGGCTAGTTCTTTAGCGGTTAGTTATTTAGATGTAAGCCTGTGTCGTACTTTTCTTATTGTTGACCACTGGTTGAGTGGCTGTATTTAATATTTAGCAAAAGACACTTCCATCCTCATCGTACGAATATTCTGTTTTATTTCCGACCGGCCGAATTTCCGCCGGAGACGCTAAGCTTTCGGGCGTTCAGGCGCTTTTTCTCTGCAACTCGATCGATGTTGCGAGAGAGGGTATTTCAGTCAGAAAGTGGATGGCGGGTAACAACGGATGGTTAATGCGTTTGTTTCGTCACGTTTCAAATTAATAGTTCCAGGCATAAATACAGACTTTCAAGTACTGGCTTTCAACGGCAGCGAGGCCGTCGATCAGCCGTACTTCATTGAGGTGCAACTCGTCAGCGAAAACCCTTCCCTTGACCTGGAGCGTTTGCTTCACCAACTTGCCTATCTGGACTTCGGCGAGGCCGATCAAGGCCTGCATGGGCAGGTCTACGCCATTGGCCGGGCTGATCCGGGTGTTCGGCTCACCCGCTACCACCTCACCCTGGCACCGCGCCTGGCCAGCCTGGCCTACCGGCGCGACCAACGCATCTTCCAGCAGCGCAGTGTGCCGCAGATCATCATGGCCGTCCTCGAGCACCATGGCATCCTGGCCGACGCCTATGCCTTTGAGCTCGGCCCGGTGGTCTATCCGCCGCGCACATTCTGCGTGCAATACGCGGAAACCGACCTGCACTTCATCCAGCGCCTATGTGAAGAAGAGGGGATTCACTACCATTTCCGCCACAGCGTGAACAACCACCTGCTGGTATTCGGGGATGACCAGACGGTGTTTCGACGCTTGCCACAGCAGCGTTACTGCGCCTCGTCTGATCCGACGACCGAGGCGCGGGGCGTCCAGCGTTTCGACAGGCGCCTGGAAACCCGCAGCCGGCAAACGGTGCGCCGCGATCATGACTTCGAACACCCAGCGTTGCGCCTGCAGGAACAGGCCGGCACGGTGTCTGCGCAACCGCTGGAAGACTATGACTACCCCGCTGGTTTCACTGGCCATGCGCGGGGTGTGCAATTGGCGCGTCGAGGCCTGGAGCGCCATCAGAGCGACCGTCATCGGGCATCGGGCCAGAGCGATCAACCCGTATTGCGCAGCGGTCATTTCCTCGACCTGCGTGACCATCCGGACCCGGCCTGCAATGACTTGTGGTTGCTCACCTCGGTGCGTCACGAAGGTTATCAACCGCAAGTACTTGAAGAGGCGGTATTTGAGCCAGGGGCCCTCCAGGGCTATCGCAACCGCTTCACCGCGACGCCCTGGCGCGCGGTGTATCGTCCGCCCCTCAAACATGCCAAGCCAACCATCAAGGGCAGCCAGACCGCTACGGTGACCGGGCCTGCGGGGGAGGAGGTGCATTGCGATGCCTATGGCCGGGTCAAGGTGCGCTTTCATTGGGATCGCCTGGACCCGACGGATGATAAAAGCAGCGCCTGGGTGCGCGTGGCCACCGGTTGGGCCGGTGCCGGGTTTGGCGCCATGATGATTCCCCGGGTCGGCATGGAGGTGCTGGTGACCTTTCTTGAAGGCGACCCCGACCAGCCGCTGATCAACGGCTGCCTGCCCAATGCGCTACGCCTGCCGGCCTATTCGTTACCGCAGCATAAGACCCGTAGTGTGCTGCGTACCTGCAGTTCCCCGGGAGGCGCAGGCGGCAACGAGCTGCATCTGGAAGACCGGTGCGGCGAGGAGCTTATTTACCTGCGCGCCCAACGTGACCTGGAACAACAGGTCGGCCATGACAGCCGGCTGGAGGTGGCCGGGGAGCGACACGAGATCATCCACGGGTTAAGTACGGTCCGCCTGGATAACGAGGAGCATCGTCACATCACCGGTGATCGCAAGGTGGTGTTGCAGGCAAACGACCACCTTGACGTACAGGGCGAGAGCCGGACCTATGTGAAGCAGACCCTGGTGGTCGAAGCCGGACAACAGGTGCATATCAAGGCCGGTGCCAACCTGGTGATCGATGCGGGCGCACAACTGAGCCTCAAGGCTGGCGGAGAGCACCTGGTGCTGCAGGCAGGGGGGATTTTCAGCAGTCGGCCCATCAGCCTTGGCGGCTCACCGTCCGAAACCCGTGCTGCGAATGCCTCGCCTGTTACCGGCAGCCTGAAAGTCGCCGCCGTGCAAGGCGTCATCATGGACCTGGCGCGGCAACTGGGCGCGGACTTCTGCCCCCTGTGCGAACGCTGCCGTGAAGGCCAATGCGACATGACCGGGAGGGCGGCTTGATGCCGATGCTTCCCAACCGCTGGATGGCCCGACAACAACAGGCAGGACGCCGGATATGCCTGATGCTCGATGGTTACAGCGCGGCCCGCCAGCCCATGTTGGCGGCCCGCGACCTGTCGCACTATCGCTGTCTCTACAGCGAGACCGTCGCGGCAGAACTGGCGAACACGGGCCCCGTACTCCTGCTGCTGGGGCCGATGAGCGAGCCCGCATTGGTCGACCTGTTGCAACACCCCGAAGCCAACTGGGGGTGGCTGGGCAGCCTGCCTGACGACGACTTGACCGGTGTGACAGCGCATTGGCGCGAGCGGCTGATGGTCGGGCCCGAAGGGGAGCAGGCGCTCTACCGTCTTCACGATAATCGCACCCTGGCCCGTGCCCTGGCCTACCTGCCCACAGCGCTGTGGCCGGAATTCCTCGGGCCACTGATCAGCGTGTGCTACTGGCACGAAGGAGGTTGGCGCCATGGCGAAAACCCTGCCCCCGGCCACTACCCGGTGCCTGTGCCGGCGCCATGGCTGAACACCCCGAACCCTCAGGCCGACGCCATCCTGCACGCCAATATCCTGCGATACCTGCTGGCCGAACACAGTGAAGACCTTGCCGCACTGGTCGAGTTTCAAGACCCCAGGGCGTGGCTGAGCCAAGTGCTGGAGCAGGCTCGCGCCTGGCAATGGTACGCGCCGGAGCAGCTGGAATTCCTGGTGGTTCGACGGCTGAAGGAGGCGACTCGCAACCGTGTGATCTGTTGGCAGCCGCGAGCGGGTGAGGCGCCAGGGGAGCATTTTGAACGGCTGGTGGAGCAATGGCGTGGGGAGGAGCGCAATCATGAGTAGATGGATAGGCGGTGCGTTGTTAGTTGTTGCCCTGGTGTGGCTCCCTGGGTGTACGGGGAAGAGAGGTGAGCATTTTACGCTGGAGGTGGATATGCCGGCGGAGTTCAAAGTCAAAACGGCGGCCAACTACCATCCCGCCCCTGGTGAGACTTGCACGTTGCCGCAGCGCCGGGGCAGGCGTCCTGAGCGCAAGGTGTTTTTTACTGAATACAAACCCGTGGCCAGTCGGGTGAGTTATGAGTTGCCGCTGACTGAAACAGTAGACGGCTGCCCGCTGGTCGTGAGTAGTGTGGTGTTTGATTTTTATGCGAAGTGGGGCAAGCGGGATACGGATGTTGGGGGGGATATTGCAGGTATCTCCATTCGAGATCGCCGGGAAGTTGACGTGCCTATGAAGCTTGACGCGGATGTTCTGGAGTTGTCGAGGCAATGCCAGTGGCACTTCCGGACGGTGGGGCCTCACCACGCGATCAGGAAAATTCTGTTATGCAATGCTCTGGATGCGGTGGGCCGGCCACAAAAAAAATCAGCAGGTGCTGTTGCGCAACGAGATCAGTTATCAGGCAAGACACTTAGGCTCGTATTGACTGTTACTGAAGAAGAGTTACCTGCTTTTGATGATAGATGGATAAGTGTTCCTGGAGGGTGGAGGCGTTGCAAAGGCAAGAGTGTCGAAGATTTGTCTGCCTATTGCAGCGGCAATACAACGGACTTTAAACCTATAAAAATGCCGGATGGGCGCATCTGTGACGTCTATCCAACGTGCATGTAACAAGGAGAGTATTGATGAAGCTGGACGCATGGAAGCAACCTTTTTTCAATGACAAGATGCTGGCTTGCTCAATGCGAGGACATTGGGTGAGTTTTTGTCTGGTAGATGAAGCGGGTAGTGGGAAGGCATACGGCGGCCTTTCATTCACGGCCTACGACAGTACAGGGTGCCAATACGAAGGCAGATTGGACGGTGAGGGATTCGCAAAACTGCAGGACTTCTACTGTGGTCCGGTGATTCTCCTGTTAGATGAACGATATTCTGGAACAGAAGAACCCTACGCTCGGCTGAGCAAGCGCCTGACCTACAAGCTGCCTATCACTGAACTTCAAACTCGGGCCGAGCAATCACACTTTTCCAACGCTGATGGTCGGCGCATTGATGGCAATCCAGCGCGGCAACAAGCGGATAGGTTTTATCAGGTTGAAGTGAGTGACTTGGTTCGTCATATCGCTCATTTACCGGCGGTGGTATCTACGGCCTGCCGCCCACAGCCCCACGCGCTGAAAATGATGGCTGATCTGGGATTTGGTCCGCCTCAGCCGACGCTGTCGGGTATCGTACTGTTCCCCAATCAACATAGTGTATTGGAGGTTCGGCCATTGCGGGCCTTGCGTCCGCTGCTTTCCATCGATGACCGGTTTTGTGCCTTGAACCTTTACCAGTTGGCGCTGATGTCTGCGCTGAGTTATTGCGATTTTGGTCAACACCCTGCTGAACGGCCAGTTGATCAAGTCAAGTTCCCGTTCGATCCCTCTGTTGGAAATCTATTTGCCGACAAGTTGTCTGGGTACCGAGAAGCCTGGCGAATTGATCCCGAACAGGCACAGCGTTTTTATCCTGTTTATGAGGATGTGCCTTACTCCAAGCGCTTCGAGATCTTGCCCTTTGATCCTGAGTTGTATCCACAAAACCGTCCGGAACTGAAGGACGATCAGGAACACCCGGCACGCATGCACTTTTTTGATGATGAGGCGTTTGGTACTGACACCCAGGCTTTTATCACGCATCACGATGAGGTGATCTTGATCGCTGTGCGAGGTACCTACAGTCATACCGATGTACTACGTGACGCCAACGCCCATCAGGTTGTTTTCGCCGACGGTGTAGGCAAGGTGCACGAGGGGTTTTATCTGGCTTACCGGGCAATGCGTGATTTTGTATTGCGCTATCTCGACCAGTTTTACGAAGGACAACGAATCGTTATATGTGGTCACAGCCTGGGCGGCGCTATCGCGTTGCTGCTTTCGGAAGGACTGCGCCGTGTGCCGGAGGTCAACTACGATGTCCTCCTCTACACCTACGGCGCCCCCCGCGCCGCCGATTCCAAATTCACCGACGGTGCCTCAGCCCTGGTCCACCACCGCATCGTCAACCATAACGATCCCGTCCCCAGTGTTCCCGCGCCCTGGATGAACACTACCGCCAAACTCTGGATCCCCGGCGCCGTGACGTTATTCAGTGCCCCTACGCCCGGGGGCCTGTTGTTCGCCGCTGGCCTGGTGCGGGTTGGTGGCAATCCCTACCAACATCATGGCGAACAGCAGCACTTCATGCCGATCACATTGGAGGATGGCACGCAGGCGTCGGTGTTGTGGAAACCCGGTTGTGAGTCCATCCAGGAGGCCGCCTGCAATCGTGCGTTGCAACTGCACGGCGATATGCCCGACCGCGACAACTTGCTCAAACAGCTGTTCCAGGCCGACCAGCATTTCATGACCGCCAGCTACATCCCCGCCGCCTGGGCCACGCTGCGCCGCTGGCAGCACACCCTGGAGAGCCAGGGGCCTTTGGTCACACCGAGGGAATACGCGTTGCTCGACCATGCGCTGGAGACCATGCGCCAACAATTGCGCGACAAGAACCGCGAGCTTGAGCAGCGGCGTCCGCCGAACCAGCGTGGCCAGGCCCATGAGCACAATCAGGCTCTCAATGCCGAAATCGACCGCTTGAACACCAGCCGCGAGCGGCTGCACAGCCTGCGCTGGCGCCGTCTCGAGGTCCGTGACGTGTATGGCAGTCATAGTCACTCCGCCAGCCTGCAACCGAGTCTCAAGCGTTGGTTCAGCCACCGAGAAAACCGTGAGCGTTCGCCGGTAGCGAGTGTCCCGTCCCCCGTTCATGGTGACCGGGGGAGGGTGCACTCGCTGGATATCGACTCGATCGTTTAGCCCACTCTTTACAGGAACTCGACCTGCGCCGGCCGCCGCTTCATCAACACCTTGCCATGGCGGATCGAATACAGCGGCAGGCCCTGGCTGCGAATCACCTCATAATCGCTGTCGGCCGACAGGATCAACAGGTTGGCCGGCCGCCCAGGCTCCAGGCCGTAGCGCTCGCCCAGGGCCATGGCTTTGGCGCTGTTGTCGGTGACCAGGTCCAGGGCACTTTGCAGGTTACGGTAGCCGAGCATATGGCAAATGTGCAGGCCGGCTTCCAGCACGCGCAGGATGTTGCCGTTGCCCAACGGGTACCAGGGATCGACGATGGAGTCCTGGCCGAAGCACACGTTCATGCCGGCTTCGAGCAGTTCGTTGACGCGGGTGACGCCACGGCGTTTCGGGAAACTGTCGAAGCGGCCTTGCAGGTGAATGCTTTCGGTGGGGCAGGAGACGAAGCTGATCCCGGAATGCCCCAGCAGGCGAAACAGTTTGGCGCAGTAGGCGTTGTCATAGGATCCCATGGCCGTGGTGTGGCTGGCAGTGACGCGGGCACCCATGTCACGGCTGCGGGCTTCCTCGGCGAGGACTTCAAGGAAGCGCGAGTGTGGGTCGTCGGTTTCGTCGCAGTGCACGTCCACCAGGCAGCCGGTACGTTCGGCCAGGTCCATGAGGAACTTCACCGAACTCACCCCTTGGTCACGGGTGTATTCGAAGTGCGGGATGCCACCGATCACGTCGGCGCCCAGGCGAATGGCTTCTTCCATCAGTTCGCGACCATTGCGGTAGGACTCGATGCCCTCCTGGGGAAAGGCGACGATTTGCAGGTCGATCAGGTGCGTGCTTTCTTCACGCACTTGCAGCATGGCCTTGAGCGCCGTGAGGTCCGGGTCGGTGACGTCGACATGGGTGCGAACATGCTGGATGCCATGGGCGGCGAGGGCCTGGATGGTTTTCTTGGCGCGCGTGCGGGTGTCTTCCTCGGTGATGGTGGCCTTGCGCTCGCCCCAGCACTCGATGCCTTCGAACAGGGTGCCGCTCATGTTCCAGCGCGGCTCTCCGGCAGTCAGGGTGGCGTCGAGGTGAATATGCGGTTCGACGAACGGTGGCGTCACCAGGTTACCGGCAGCGTCCAGGTCGTCGGGCCCTGCAGTTGGCGACCCCGTTTGCGCAGTGATACTGGCGATCCGGCCATGTTCCAGGTGCAGATCATGCAGGCCTTCACGGTGGCGCAGGCGGGCGTTGATGATGTGCATGGGCAAGTTCCTCTTGGCTAAAACAATCAGGCAGACAGCCGCCAGATCATCAGGGCGATACCGATGTCCAGGCGGTCGTATGAATTATCCAGCGTCAGCCCGCACAGGGCTTCGATGCGCTGGACACGGTGCGTCAGGGTATTACGGTGAACGGCCAGGCGCTGGGCGGCGGCCACAAGGTTACCATTCTCATGAAACCAGGCTTCCAGGGTCGGCATCAGGCTTGGGCCATGATGCCGGTCATGGCGCAGTAACGGGCCCAGGCGCTCATTGAGAAACTGATCGAGCAGCGCGCGATCACGAACACCGCTGAGCAGTTTCAGCACGCCCAGTTCGTCGTACACGCACAGCCCGGCGCGCTCGCTGAAGCGTCGCGCGGCGGTCAACGCCTGGCGTGCTTCCTCCTGTGCCAGGGCCAGGCGCGCAGGCGGGTGGGCGGCGGCGCTCAGGCCGATAAACACTTTCAGGGGCGCCAGGCGCAGGTTCAATGGCTTCAACCAACTGGCCAACTGCTCGCGGTTGGCCAAGGCGGCAACGGCATCCGCGGCCGGCAGCAACAACGTCCATTGCCCGGCCCTCCCGAGGACGGGTATCGACGCCGAATACTGACGCAGGCGCCGAGTAATGCTTTCGTGTTGCCGAGCCAACTGCGCTTCCATGTGCCCGGCATCGCCCTGGGTAAACAATGCGTCGCTGCCCTCCAGCTGTAATTGCACCACTTGCCAATGCCCTGCCAGCGACAGGCCCAGTTGGGCGGCGCGGTGCAGCAGGAGGTCCAGGGATTGAAAGTCGCCGGCCAGCAAGCGTTCCAGCACATCGTGCCGCGAACGCCCCAGTTGTTCGGACTGGATCAGCGCCGAGCCGATCGCCTGGGTCACCAACACCATTTTCAACGAGTAGGGCTGCTCGATCAGGGGCAGGCCAGCGGCTTCGGCGGCGTCCAGCAAGCGCTGGGGGATCACCTGGATATAGGCGGGGCCGGTCAGGATCACCAACCCGGCCACTTGGCGCTGACAGGCTTCGTCCAGCAGTTGCAGGAGGTTGGCCTCATCCCGGGGGTGGTTGATACCGGTGACGAACACCAGTTCACCGCCGAGCACCCATTCGGCGATCCCAGTGTTTTCGGCCACATACGGCCAGCGCACCACGTTATCCAGGCCGGCCGAGCCGGCGCGCAGGCGCATGGACTCCAGGCCCGGTAGGGCCAGCACATCGGCAAGGGTCAGGCTCATGCCTGGGCGTCAGCCAATGGCGTGCGCACACGCAGGACGGCGGTGAGCACCACGTAGGTCAGCGACGCCGCCACAATCCCCACCAGCGGCGCGACCCAGGGTGAGTTGAATGCCAGCAACGTACCCACGGCGTACGCCACCAGGCCCGGCCAGTTGAACGCGGGCAGGCGCGCCTCTGCCAGGCGCGGGTACTGGCCGCGATAGCGATAGAAGAAGTCCGCCATGATCACGCCGCCGATGGGCGGGATCACCGTGCCGAGCAGGATCAGGTAAGGCACCAGCAGGTCGTACATGCCCAGCAGGGCGAGCAGGGTGCCGATCACCGCACCGGCGAGGGTCACGGTCTTGCGGCGTCGGGTGCGCAGCAGGTTGCAACCGGCGACGGCGAAGTTATAGATGGTGTTGTCCTGGGTGCTCCAGATGTTGAGCAACAGCATGGCCATCGCCGCCATGGCAAAACCTTGCAGCAGCAAGACTTCCACCACATCCGGTTGCTGATAGACGATGGCCCCATAGGCGCCGATCAATACCATCAGGCCATTGCCGACAAAGAAGCCGATCAGGCTGGCCAGTACCGCGACCTTGGCCGAGCGGGAAAACCGTGTCCAGTTGGTGGCCTGGGTCGCGCCGCTGACAAAGGTGCCGAACACCAGGGTGATCGCCGTGGACAAGTCCAGCGTACCGCTCGGCACCACCGCCAGCAGGCCGTCCAGCCCGCCGACCTTGACGGTCGCCACCCACATCGACAGAAACAGCAGAATGCCCATGGCCGGCACCGCGATGTACGACAGAATCTCCAACCCTCGATAGCCCACATAGGCCGTGGCGCAGAACACCAGGCCAAACAGCACCATCAGCGCCAGCACACTGCCCTGGCTCAGCTCGAAGTATTTGCCCAGCACCACGGCGGCCGTGGCGGTGCCCCAGGCATACCAGCCGATCTGGGTGAAACCGAGGATCAAGTCACTGAGCTTGCTGCCCACTTCGCCAAAACAGAAGCGTCCCATCAGCACTGAATTCAGCCCACTCTTGAAGGCGATGTAACCCAGGCCGGCGGCGTAGATGCCCAACAGCAGGTTACCCAAGGCCACGACGCCGAGCATGTCGATGAAACTGAAGGCCACCCCCAGCTTGCCGCCGGCAAACATGGTTGCGGTAAAAAACGTGAAACCCAGCAGCACCATGGCGGTCGACGCCAGCCCCTTGCGCGCATGCATGGGGACTTCGCTGAGGGGGTAATCGTTGCCTGGATCTTGCTGCGTCATGTGCCTTGCTCCCTGAATGAGTGACGCAGGCCTATTGCACCGCGCGTGCCACATTCGCCGCAGTGAAGGACGCATGGCGGGCGTTGTGCAGTGTGCACAGTATTTATAGCCAATCAGGGGGGCGCGCGCGGGCAGGAGTGTTCTGTGTGCCCAATCGGGCACGAAAGCGGTGCAGCGGTGATACAAATTGGATCAGTCGAACAGGGTCTGGGTGGTCTCGCCGCGATGAAAGGCAAACGCCGCTTCCAGATCACTTTCAATGGTGCGGCCACGGGACAGTGGCGGCAGGTTGTCCAGGGCGAAAAAACCCACCTCGGTGGTTTCAAAACCCGCCGCGGGTGCCAGTTGGTCGACCCGCTCACAGAGGAAATACAGCTTGTAGAAGTCCCGCACATCCGGCCGGTACAACCCCTTGGCCTTGTGCGTCACGCTGTACAGCGCGCGTGCGGTCACGGTCAGCCCGGCTTCCTCGCGAATTTCCTTGATGATGTTTTCTGCCGCCGACAAGCCGATATCGGCGTAGCCCCCTGGCAGGGCCCAGCAACCATCGGTCAACTCGCGCACCAGCAGGATCTTGTCACCCTCGATCACCGCGCCGCGCACATCGATCATCGGCGTGGAATAGCGCTGGGCAAAATCGCTCACCAACCCGGTGATGCGCTCCAGCGGCACATTGCCCAGTTGTGCGAGCATGCTATGGGCAATTTCGGCAATTTCTTCCAGACGCTCGCGCTCGAAATCGTCGGTGCAAAAATGCAGCCCGGTGGAAGCCAGTGCCTGCAAGCGTTTGGCCTGGGCCAGCCAGATGTTTTCCATACGAACCTCGTGGGTGACTGAACAGGGGCAGGTCCAAGCCTGTAATACCGGGCATAAAAAAACACCGCAAGGGTGATGCGGGTCAAGCAAGGGATAGAGCGGATCACCGCTAACCTGTGGCGAAGGGGCAAACGCCCTCGCCACAGTGACCGTGTTCTTCCTTGGCTGACTGGCATTACCGCCAGGGTGTTTTGTACCGCATGGGTTTATTCACCGCGATAGATGCAGCCGCTGGTGCAGGTCTCATGGATGCGAATGGCGCTGAGCTCCGGCAGCAGGGGTTTGAGTTCGGCCCAGATCCACTTGGCCAGTACTTCGCTGGTCGGGTTTTCGAGGCCCGGGATGTCGTTCAGGTAGTTGTGGTCGAGGCGTTCGTAGAGCGGCTTGAAAATCGCCTTGATCTCCGAGAAGTCGCGAATCCAGCCTGTATGAGGGTCCAGGTCGCCGCTCAGGTGGATCGCCACCTTGAACGAATGCCCATGCAGGCGCCCGCACTTGTGGCCTTCCGGTACATGGGGCAGGCGGTGGGCGGACTCGAATGTAAATTCCTTGAAGATTTCCACAGTATTTTTCGGCTCGGTCAGGTTTCTGGCAGGCGGCGAGTTTAACAGCTACATCACACGTCGCGCATACCGTCCCTCTGCAGGCGCGAACAGGCTCGCTCCTCCAGGAGAAAGGCGTTGGGTCAAAGGGCTTGCAAGCGCTCGCCTAATCCACCGTTATCGGCCAATGCCAGAAACTCATCGCCCAATCGCTGACTCTCGCTCATCGCGGTCTGCCAGTACCGGTTACGACTCGGGTCATCCCCCATGAAGCGCTTGAAATCGCTGCGATCCGGCAGTTTGCCGTGGGGCAAGCGGGCCAGGTAGTCCTTGGACGGCGCCAGCAGCAACACATCCTGCAAGCCTTGTGGGTTGCTGCGCCGCCACGGCAGGCCCTTGTCGAACCAGCCGGGGATGACCCGGTCGGTGAAGTGCGGGTACAGCACGATGTCGTCGCCGTGGTAGGGCAGGTCCAGGTGATAGTCCAGCAGGCCGCCGTCGCGGTAGGTGCCGGCACCCGCTCCGGGCAGGTCGCGCACGCCTTGCATCACCATGGGGATCGAGCCGGAGGCCAGCAGCGCCTGGCGCAGGTTGCCCAGGTCCAGGGTGAGGAAGCGCGACGGAAAATCCTTCAACGGATGCACTGGCGGCGCCTGGCGGGGGTCGTGGACGATCAGTCGTTCGAAATGCCGCGACAGCCGCGCGCGGCTACGCAGGTTGTCGGCAATCACCGACGACAGGCCGAGGCCAAGACGCCCGCGATGGTCATCGGCGAGCAGGCCGTGGCTCTTGACGACCATGATGTTCAATCGATAGTTGGGGGTGTCCAGCACCTGGGCATCACGTCCGGCCAGCAGGTCATCGAGCATACGCTGGCAGCTCTGGCTGACGTCGGCCATGGTGACGCCCTTGGCAAAGCGTTGTTCGTTGTACAGTCGGCCGAGGTCGAGCAAGCCTTGCACCGGGTCGGGCAGGCAGGCACTGGCAAAGCGCCAGGAGCCGATCGACGCGCCGATCAGCGCGCGTTCCCGGGGCGCGCGGGGCAGCCAGTCGCCGAACAGGGCCAGGTCCAGGCCCTGGATGCCCAAGGCTTTAGGGCCGCCGGCCGCGCCGGGGAGGGTGCCGACGTCGGCCGGCTGCAGGCCCTGTTCGCGAATGCGGGTGAACGCACGTTTACCGGCCTTGAGCGTCAGGGCGGGAAACTTGATATGGATGGCTGTCATACCGGTCTCTGTTGAGGCAAGTTCAGGGGCGAGGTTGCTCGCGAAAACGTCAACGATAACGCGTGAATCCTGGATACACACGATGCTGGCGAAATCTTTGTGACCGCGTTTGCGCATACTCGTAATTGCCATGGTGGCAATTCAGTTTCAGTTAAGTTGCAGCCGTTACCGTGACTTGCGTAGGAAAACATCGTGTAACGGAGACTTATCATGAAGCGCCTCACAGCTCTGGTCGCCGCCGCTATCATCACGTCCACGGCGACCCAGGCTGGAGCCGTGGACCCTGACAAGCCACTGACCGTGCCCGCCACTGTTACAATTGTCGCCTTTGATCAACTGGACGCCACCGCCCTGGCCCTGCATCCCGGCTCAACGCTGTTGGACACCGATCTGGATGAGGCCTATGGCAAGTACATCTATGAAGTCGAACTGGAAGATGCCCACGGTATCGAATGGGACGTTGAATTGGACGCGCTCACCGGGCAAGTTCTCAAGAATCATCAGGATACGTAATGAAGGTATATCGACGTGCCACGGGTTTGGCGGTGCTGGTGCTCCTGGCATTCTGCTCAAGCCTGTCGGCCCGTGACCTCAACCAGGATGAAGCCTTGGCGCTACGCCAGCAGGGCGTGATCCTGCCGCTGGAGCAACTGTTGCAGCAGGCCATGGCGCGGCACCCCGGCTCGCGGTTGCTGGAGGCGGAACTTGAGAAAAAACATGGCCAGTACGCGTATGAAGTGGAACTGGTGACCACCGAAGGCGTGGTGCGCGAGATTAAACTCGACGCCACGACCGGTGCGCTGATCAAAGACGAGGAAGACTGATGCGCCTGCTGCTGGTGGAAGACAACGTACCCCTGGCCGATGAACTGCTGGCTGGGCTGCAACGCCAGGGCTATGCGGTCGATTGGCTGGCGGATGGGCGCGACGCGGTGTATCAGGGCCGCAGCGAGCCCTATGACCTGATCATCCTCGACCTCGGCCTGCCTGGCTTGCCGGGGCTGGAAGTGCTGGCGCAATGGCGCGCAGCCGCGCTGGCCACCCCGGTGCTGGTGCTCACCGCCCGGGATTCCTGGGCCGAGCGCATCGAGGGGCTCAAGGCCGGCGCCGACGATTACCTGAGCAAACCCTTTCACCCTGAAGAACTGCACCTGCGCATCCAGGCGTTGTTGCGCCGTTCCCATGGCCAGGCCAACCAGCCCACCCTGCAAGCTGCCGGCCTGCATCTGGACGAGGGCCGTCAGTGTGTGTTGCGCGACGGCGAGGAAATCCAGCTGACCGCCGCTGAATTCCGCCTGTTGCGTTATTTCATGCTGCACCCGGAACAGATCCTGTCGAAAAGCCATCTGGCCGAGCATCTTTATGACGGCGAGACCGAGCGCGACTCCAATGTGCTGGAAGTCCACGTCAACCATCTGCGCCGCAAGCTGGGGCGCAGCGTGATCGAAACCCGGCGCGGCCAGGGCTACCGGTTTGGCGCCAGCCCTGCATGAAGTCGATCCAGCGACGCCTGAGCCTGGGGCTGATCAGCGTGATGGTGATCGTCGGCGTGGTACTCGCGCAAACCAGCCTGTGGTTGTTCGAGGCCGGTTTGCAGCGTTACCTGGAAGCTGGCTTGCGTAACGACAGCGAGAACCTGCTGGTGGCGCTGGTGCGCGGGCCCAACGGCGTGCAGTTGGATGAGCACCGCCTGTCGCCGGCGTATCAACGGCCGTTCTCCGGGCATTATTTTCGTATCGATTTTGCCGACATTCACTGGCGCTCCCGCTCACTGTGGGACCAGGAACTGCCCCGACTCCCCGAGACCGGGCTCAAGGGCAACCTGCAACTGGGGCCGGAGGGCCAGCAGCTGCTGGTACTACGCTCGGACTACAAGCGCTTTGGCCAAGCGATTTCGATCAGCGTGGCCCAGGACTACACACCGGTGCGCGAAAGCTTCCGACTGATGCGCCAAATCGGCCTGGTGCTGGGGCTGGCGGCGCTGCTGCTGGTGCTGATCCTGCAACGAGTCACCGTGCGCCGGGCGTTGCGCCCCCTGGAAACCGCGCGCAACCAGATCGCCCAATTGCAACAGGGCCAGCGTTCCCAGCTCGACACCCAGGTGCCGCTGGAACTGGAGCCGCTGGTGGCGCAGATCAACCACCTGCTGGCTCACACTGAAGACAGCCTCAAGCGCTCGCGCAACGCCCTGGGCAACCTGGGGCATGCACTGAAAACCCCGTTGGCGGTGCTGCTGAGTGCGGCCTCCAGCGAGGCGCTCAAGGACCACCCCGAGTTGCGCAAATTGCTGCGTGACCAGTTGGAGCAGGTGCAGCAACGCCTCAATCGTGAACTCAACCGTGCGCGCCTGGCCGGCGAAACCCTGCCGGGCGCCTTGTTTGATTGTGAAAAAGAACTGCCCGGCCTGCTGGCCACGTTGAACATGATCCACGGCGACCACCTGGACCTGAGCCACCACGTCGCCCCGGGCCTGCAACTGCCGTGGGATCGCGAAGACCTGCTGGAGCTGCTCGGCAACCTGCTGGACAACGCGTGCAAATGGGCGGATGCCGAAGTGCGCGTCAGCGTCAGCGAGACGCCACACAGCTACCTGCTGACGGTGGAGGATGACGGCCCTGGCATTCCCGAGACCCAGCGCGACGAAGTGTTCAGCCGTGGTACACGTCTCGATGAGCAGACGGACGGCCATGGCCTGGGCCTCGGGATCGTGCGGGATATCGTCGAGGTGTGGGGCGGGGTGTTGCAGTTGCAGGAGAGCGAGTTGGGCGGCTTGAAGGCGTTGATCGAATTACCCAAGCGCCATGGCTGACATACCTTAGATAAAAATGTGGGAGCGGGCTTGTTGTGGTGAGCAGGCTTGTTGTGGCGAGCGGGCTTGTCCCGCGTTGGGCTGCGCAGCGGCCCCAAAACCTGGCGATTTAATATGCCTGGATAAACGCGGTGGCTTTATTGGGGCTGCTGCGCAGCCCAACGCGGGACAAGCCCGCTCGCCACAACAAGCCCGCTCGCCACAAGGCCACTCACCACAACAAGCTCACTTACCAGCCCACTCACCCTAGAGGTCACAGTCGGCTGTGAGACAGCGCCACGTCGACGAGGGTGTGGGGCCTCTCACATTGGACTGCCTTCGACCCTCAGACGCGGAACTGGTCCATCAACCCCTGCTGCTGGTTGGCCAGGCTGTTCAGCGCCTGGCTGACCCGCGCCGATTCATTGGCTTGCTCCGACAGCGACTCGGTGACATCGCGGATCGTTGCCACATTGCTATTGATCTCTTCGGCCACCGCACTTTGCTCTTCGGCGGCGCTGGCGATTTGCAGGTTCATGTCGCTGATCACCGTCACCGCGTCGCCGATCTGGCGCAGTGCGGTGACCGCTTCGCCCACTTGTTCGACGCTGCCCTGGGCCTGGCGATAGCTGTTGCCCATGGCGCCGACCACGTCGGTGGTGCCGCTTTGCAGCTGTTCGATCACCAGGCGGGTTTCTTCCACTGACTCCTGGGTCCGTCGCGCCAGGTTGCGCACTTCGTCAGCCACTACGGCAAAGCCACGGCCTGCCTCACCGGCGCGGGCAGCTTCGATGGCAGCGTTAAGGGCCAGCAGGTTGGTTTGCTCGGCAATGCCGCGAATCACTTCCAGCACCGAACCAATCTGCTCGCTGTTGGCCGCCAGGCCTTCGACCTGGGTCATGGCCGTGCTCATGTCCGCGGCCAGGAGCCCGATGTTGGTGGTGGTGCGGTCGATTACCGTCAGACCGTCGCGGGTTGCCTGGTCGGCATCCCGCGCCGCTTGGGCCGCCTGGGCCGCGCTGCGGGCGACGTCCTGGGCGGTGGCGCTCATTTCATGGGAGGCGGTGGCCACCTGGTCGACCTGGCGGTATTGCTGTTCCATGCCGGCGCTGGTTTGGCTGGCAATCGCGGCGGATTGGTCGGCGGTGCCACGGGCGTCCTGTACCGAGCGTTTGACCTCGGCAATGATCGGTTGCAGCTTGTCGAGGAAGCGGTTGAACCAGCCGGCCAGTTGGCCCAGTTCGTCTGGCTTGTCATAAGCCAGGCGACGGGTCAGGTCGCCTTCGCCGCTGGCGATGTCTTCCAGCATGTGCGCCACACCGAGGATCGGTCGGGTCACGCTGCGCGCCATCAGCCACACTAGGATCAGGCCGATCACGGCGGCCAGCAGGCCCAGGCCCAGTTCCAGCAGGGTGCCGCGGGTGTTATCGGCATCCATCTGCGCCTTCAGTGCTTCTGCCGGCCCCACCAGGACTTTTTCCGGCACATCCAGTAACACTCCCCACGACTTGCCACCGGGAATCGGCGCGAACGGCGCCAGGACCTTCAGTCGATGGTCGGTGCGCAGGCTGCTGATTTGCGTACTGCCGGCCAGGGCGCTGGTCAGTTGTGCGCCGTTGGCGCTGTCGACCTGCTCAAGGCGCTGGCTGAGCTTGCTGGCGTCCGGGCTATAGCCGGCAAGCAGGCCGGTGGGGCTGAGGATGCTGACCTGGGTCTGCCCGTCATACAGCTTCTCGCTGGCCCGTTGGCTGATGCTCTGCAGGCTGTTGAGGTTGATGTCCACCGACAACGAGGCGATGACTTTGCCGTTGACCATCAGCGGGAAGACGATGCTGGTCATCAGCACGTTCTGCCCGTCGATCCGATAAAAATAGGGTTCGATCACGCACGGCTTGAGGGTGGTGCGTGGGCAGGTGAACCAGGCGTTGGCTTTTTCACCGCTTGGGCCGACGGATGTGTCGGTCATGTCGCTTTCGGGCAGCGGCATCGACGTCAGTTTGCCCGGCGTCGGTTGCGACCAGTACAGGGCGAACCGGCCCTTGTCGTTGCTGCCCAGCTCTGCCTGGTTGGCGAACAGTTCGTCCTTGCCGTCCAGCGCATTGGCTTCGAACACCAGGGACAGGCCCAACAGGTCCGGGTTGGCCTGCAGTGCAGCCTTGACCTGGCGGGTCAGGTCTTCGCGGGTGTCGAAGGCGTCGAGGAAGCGTTTCTCGGCCTGTTCGCGCAGGAACAGCACCTGGCGGGAAAAACCGTGGCCGTACTGGTAGGCGTCCATGAACTGCTGGCGAATACCCAGCGCCTGCACGTCCCCTTGCGCCTCGATACGCGCCTGGGCGGCTTCATCGAGCATCTGCATGCTCGAAACCTTGACCTGTTCGGAGCTGTGCTCCATGCGATACAGCGACAGACCTACCAGCAGGGTCACGATCCCCAACAGGCAAAGGCCGGCGAGCAGGGTGATTTTCCATTGAATGGAGAGCTGTCTGAGGGACATCGCGGAGCATCCTTAACCTGAAAACACAAAGAACCCCTGTATCGACCGCTGCAAGTTTTTCTTTATTCAAACGTTCAATTTAAATCTCGCAGCGGCGTCGTTTTTTGACATGCGGCCCCGCCTGCTGCAAAGTGCGCGCCCTCTAATAAGACCTCCTTGAAGCCTGCATGCTGGCCGCCATTACCGTGGCCGCACGCGTGGGCATGCCTGTTTTTATGTTTCTGTCTTGAGGTAACCATGATTAACGCAGTCATCGCCGCGGTCGGCACCATGCTGGTGCTCAGCCTGTCCCGCGTGCATGTGGTCATTGCCATCATTGTCGGCGCCCTGGTGGGTGGCCTGACTGGCGGCCTGGGCATCGAGGCCACTCTCCAGGCCTTCAATGGTGGGCTGGGCGGTGGCGCGACCGTGGCGTTGTCCTACGCATTGCTCGGCGCTTTTGCGGTGGCCATTGCCAAGTCCGGCCTGGCCCATGCCCTGGCGGACAAGGCGTTGATGTTGGTGGACCGCCAGGAAGCCACGGGCGGCAGTCATGTCAAATGGGTGTTGATCGGCCTGTTGTGGGGGGTAGCAATTGCTTCGCAGAACATCTTGCCCATCCATATCGCTTTTATCCCACTGCTGGTGCCACCGCTGCTCTACGTGTTGACCAAGCTGCAACTGGATCGCCGCCTGATCGCCTGTGTGATGACCTTCGGCCTGATCACGCCGTACATGTTCCTGCCGGTAGGGTTCGGCAATATCTTCCTCAACCAGATCCTGCTGGCCAACGTGGCCAAGAGCGGCGTGGACATCAGCCAGGTCAATGTCACCCATGCCATGGGGCTGCCGGCGTTAGGCATGGTGGTTGGCCTGCTGGTGGCGGTGTTTATCAGCTATCGCAAGAAACGCGTGTATGACCTGGAGAAAATCGAGCGGGTCGAGCAAGTGGCGGTGCAGTACAACCCGCTGACCCTGCTGGTGGCGGGTGTGGCGATTGCCTCGGCGTTCATTATTCAGCTGTGGCTGGATTCGATGATCATCGGCGCCCTGGCGGGGTTCCTGATTTTCTCGGTGTCGGGCATCGTGCGCTGGCGCGAGACCGACGATTTGTTCACCGAAGGCATGAAGATGATGGCCATGATCGGCTTCATCATGATTGCCTCGTCGGGTTTTGCCGAAGTGCTCAAGGCCACCGGCGACGTGCGCTCCCTGGTGGAAGCCTCGGCGGCGTTTATCGGGCATAGCCGTGGGGTTGGGGCGTTGTTGATGTTGCTGGTGGGCCTTCTGGTGACCATGGGGATCGGTTCGTCGTTCTCCACCGTGCCGATCCTGGCGGCGATTTTCGTGCCGCTGTGCGTGCAATTGGGCTTCAGCCCGCTGGCCATAGTATGCATCGTCGGCACGGCCGGCGCCCTCGGCGATGCCGGCTCGCCTGCTTCGGACTCCACCCTGGGCCCGACTTCCGGCCTGAATATCGACGGCCAGCACCACCATATCTGGGACACCGTGGTGCCGACATTTCTGCATTACAACATCCCGCTGCTGGCGTTTGGCTGGCTGGCCGCCATGATCCTCTGACCGGCATGTTGCACCGCCCTGGCTCGCGAAGAACGTCAACGATAACGCGGCAAACCTGACACCCTGCGGTGCTCAGGTTTTTCGTGAGCACGCTCGCTCCTACAGATATTTCTCAATTGGCCGCTAACCTCTTTAAGTCGCCACTAATAAGAGAGAAAAGCCATGCGTCTGAGTTTGAAGGCCAAAGTCCTGTCCCTCGCCGTCGTGCCGGTGCTCTTGTTTGCCCTGGTGATCAGCCTTACCACCGTGTCGATCCTCCAGGGGCAAGCGCGTAACGAGGTGGATGAAACCCGCCAGCGCCTGCTCAACGACGCCAAGGCCACCCTGAAAAGTTATGTAGAAGTGGCCATGACCACCATCAAGCCGCTCTACGACGCGGCGGCCCCCGGCGATACGGCGGCGCGCGCCGAGGTGGTCAAGCTGCTGTCCAGCACCAGCTACGGCAAGGACGGTTACTTCTTTGGCTACGACTCCGAGACCATCCGCCTGTTCAAGGGCAACAGCCCGGACGGCGTGGGCAAGAGCTTCAAGGACAACCGTGACCCCAACGGCGTCTACGTCAACCGCGACCTGGTCAAGGTCGGCAAGGATGGCACCCACTACCTGCAATACAGTTCGACCCAACCGGGCCAGACCGAACTGGTACCCAAGATGGGCTACACCGAATACCTGCCCAAATGGGACATGGTGATCGGCACGTCGGTCAACCTGGACGGCATTGAAGCCCAGGTGGCGGTGGTCGAGGCCAAGGTGGAAAAACGCATGGAAGGCGTATTGCTGAGCATCCTCGGCGTGGCCGTGGTGGTGTTGCTGGTGATCGCCGCCGTGGGCGTGGTGCTGGCCAATACCATCCTGCGTCCACTGCACCTGATGAAAGCCAACCTCGACGACATCGCCGCCGGCGAAGGCGACCTGACCCGCCGCCTGGCCATCACCAGCCAGGATGAACTGGGCGACCTGGCTGGGGCGTTCAATCGGTTTGTCGACAAGATCCACGGCCTGGTGCGCCAGATCACCGAAATGACCGCGCAACTCACCGGCCTGGTCAGCCAGGTGTCCGAGCAGGCCCAGCGTTCAGAACAGGCCATGGAGCGCCAGCGCCACGAGACCGACCAGGTGGCCACGGCGATCAACCAGATGTCTTCCGCTGCGCAAGAAGTGGCGCGCAGTGCCCAAGGTGCCTCCGTGGCCGCGCAACAGACCGACGCCGAAGGCCAGGCCGCCAAGCGCGTGGTGGACGGCAGCATCGCGCAAATCCATGCGCTGGTGAACGATATCCGCAGCAGCGGCGTGTCCCTCGACAGCTTGAAGCAGGATGTATCGTCGATTGTCAGCGTACTGAGTGTCATCCGCTCGATTGCCGAGCAGACCAACCTGTTGGCCCTCAATGCCGCCATTGAAGCCGCCCGGGCCGGGGAGGCCGGGCGGGGTTTCGCCGTAGTCGCCGACGAGGTGCGCGCGCTGGCCAGCCGTACCCAGACCAGCACCCAGGAAATCCAGGGCATGATCGACCGCCTGCAAAAAGGCACCGAGGCCGCTGTCGATGCCATGCGCCGCTCCAGCGATGCCGGTGACGGCACTTCGGCCCAGGCCAACGAAGCCGGGGCGTCACTCGACACCATGGCGCAGTTGATCGGCACCATCAATTCGATGAACGCGCAGATCGCCAGCGCCGCTGAAGAGCAAACGGCAGTGGCCGAAGAGATCAATCGCAGCGTGCATCAGATTGCCGTGGCTGTGGACAGCGTGGCCGATGAAACCCAATTGGGCGCCCAGACGTCGCGCAGCCTGGCTGATCTGGGCCAGCGCCTGGGGCAATTGGTCGGTCAGTTCAGGATCTGAGCGGCTACACGATGTCGCGCATCAACAGGCCGTAGCGCAAATCCATCTCGGCTGGCAGGGGGACATACACTGTGTGTCCATCCCCCGGTGCCACCTCAATAGCCTCGCCCTTGGCGTTATGCAACGTGGCCAGGTCGAAGTGAAAGTTGCCGGCGGGGGTCATCAGTTCCAGGTGATTGCCCACCGCAAAGCGGTTTTTCACCTTGACCTCGGCCAACTCGCCACGGCGCTCGCCGGTCAACTCCCCGACAAACTGCTGGCGTTCGGAAACCGAGCTGCCGTTCTGGTAGTTCTGGTATTCGTCATGGACATGACGGCGCAGGAAACCTTCGGTGTAGCCGCGCTGGGCCAGGGACTCCAGGTTGGTCATCAGGCTACGGTCGAATTCACGCCCGGCCACCGCATCGTCGATGGCCTGGCGGTACACCTGGGTGGTGCGCGCGCAGTAGAAGTGGGACTTGGTGCGGCCTTCGATCTTCAGTGAGTGCACGCCCATATGGGTCAGGCGCTCCACGTGCTGTACGGCGCGCAGGTCCTTGGCGTTCATGATGTAGGTGCCGTGTTCGTCCTCGAAGGCGGGCATGTGTTCGTCGGGGCGATTGGCTTCTTGCAACAGGAACACCTGGTCGGTCGGTGCGCCGATACCCAGGGTTGGCTCGGGCTGATATTCCTGGACGATATCGCCGGTGGCATTTTCCACTGCGGGCGTGGCCTGGTATTTCCAGCGGCACGCGTTGGTGCAGGTGCCCTGGTTGGCGTCGCGCTTGTTCATATAACCCGAGAGCAGGCAACGCCCGGAATAGGCCATGCACAACGCACCGTGCACAAACACCTCCAGCTCCATGGCCGGCACTTGCTGGCGGATTTCGCCGATTTCTTCCAGGGACAACTCCCGCGACAGGATCACGCGGCAGATGCCCTGCTGTTGCCAGAACTCCACGCTGGCCCAGTTCACGGTGTTGGCCTGCACCGACAGGTGGATCGGCATCATCGGGAAATGCCGGCGCACCAGCATGATCAGCCCCGGGTCGGACATGATCAGCGCATCCGGGCCCATGGCGATCACCGGGGCGAGGTCCTTGAGGAAGGTCTTGAGCTTGGCGTTGTGCGGCGCGATGTTCACCACCACGTAGAAACGCTTGCCCAGCGCGTGGGCTTCCTGGATGCCCAGGGCCAGGTTGGCGTGGTCGAATTCATTGTTGCGCACTCGCAGGCTGTAGCGCGGCTGGCCGGCATAGACCGCATCGGCGCCGTAGGCGAAGGCGTAGCGCATGTTTTTCAGGGTGCCAGCGGGGGCGAGCAGTTCGGGAGCGAGGATAGGTGGCATGGTCGGCACTTGGGGCAAAAGTGCGGCAGGGTAGTGCAAGCCGGCGAAGGCTTTATTGATCTGGGTCTACGCTCGTAACCTTTGATCGTTTTTGACCACGCCTTGCATAGTTGCGCGGCAGGCTCGCGCATTCAGGTGCAGCGCAGCATCGGCAAAGGTCATCTGCTCGGGCATAAGCGGCTGTATTCCACCAGGAAGGGTGGGCCTGCTTCAGGTTTCCCTATGGCGTCGGAGACCGCTTATTGCAACAGCATCCGAAATGCCGATTTGGGTTAATCATGTTCCTTGGCCCTCATTATCATTGGTTAAAGCTTGATCACTCCGTATGCAGAGGATTGGTACAAAGAGGGATGGGGGCCATTTCGCGAACTATCTACTTTTATAAACCATTGAAGGCACAGATAAAGCCTATGAACTTCAGGAAAATCCAGTTTTCGCATGTTGCAGTAGCACTCGCAACGTTGCTGACAGCAAGCACTTTTGCGTTATCGGCCACCGCTGCTGAAAAGAGCGCGCCTCCTGATCTCAGCGGCCTTTGGGTGGCTCCTGGCGCCGGACTCGATCCATCGAGTCGCGCTACTGGAGCAGAGGGTGACGACTCACTTGGCGAGGCACCGCCACCGCTCTTCGGTACCCTCCCTGAATATAAGGGCGTTTATCTCGAGAGCTTCAAGAAGCGCAATGGGGCATTGTCCAAACTGGGTGTCGGGTTCAAAACAACATGCAAGCCACTCGGCATGCCGACCATGATGTCCAGTTTGTACGCCGTAGAGATCTTGCAAACACCCAAGCAGATTAACTGGTCTCAGGAGCTCTACAAGGAGACCCGCAGAATCTACTTGGATGGACGCTCTCACCCCAATCCCGAAGAAGTCCCTCCAACGTTCAGCGGGAGTTCGCTTGGCCACTGGGAGGGCAAGGTACTGGTTGTAGAAACTACACAGGTTCGCCAGGAAACCACGCTAGGGGAGTTTGCCCAAGCTGAAGATGCGAAGGGCCATAGTCCACTCATGACCATCAAGGAGCGCATCTTCATCAATGGGGATGGGATGCTTCAGGTCGATACCGTGGTTGAAGATCCAGAGGCACTGGCCAAACCATGGAAGTTGGATCCGATCATCTTGATGCGCGCACCGAAGGGAACGGAGTTTCTTGAGTACATCTGTGACGACAACAACACTGAAACAATCGATCCGGCAACCGGTCGCGAAGTCACTAATATCCCTGAACGAAGCAGCCCGCCCTCGACTAATAAGTAAACAATCGATGGATGGCAAGTGAGTTCGCCTCCACGATACGGGGACTTTGGTCTGAGTGCGAATAATAATAAAGGAATCGTCAGTTGAATATTAAATCTACACTTCTTGGTTTGGCCCTGATTAGCGTGCCCGCGACTTTTGCGTTTGCTCATCATTCCTTCTCGGATTTTGACATGAGTAAAATGGTGGAAATCAGCGGCATCGTAGCGGAGGTTCAATATCGAAACCCGCATGTCTGGGTATTCGTTGATGTGGATAATCAGGGGCAGCCCCAAAGCTGGGCTGTTGAGGCCGGCGGCCCCAACATCCTGATGCGCCAAGGGTGGAAGGCGAACACGCTGAAGGCCGGCGATAAGGTAGATATACAGTTGGCCCCGATGAAAGATGAAACTAAAAGGGGGGGCGCGCTCCAAGCGATGCGCTTTCCTGACGGTAAAATCATCGGAGTGTGGAAATAGTCTCTGTGCTGCGGGCTGTTGAAATCTTCTTCGGTATGAAGGCCATATCATATCGGCGCCGATGTTGAGTCGGTTCCGATGCATCACGTCAGGGTTCTCGACGCATCATAAACAGCAAGGCATACACAGCCAGCCACCACTAAGCGACCGGACTCTCTAACGCGAGTCATCATGCCGGTGCATATCCTTATCATGAACGCCCATCCCTGATCGATATAGGGCACTCCCCACACGGGGTATTCCATATCGGTAATCTGAACGGTATTTCCAACGCTAACTTACTGCCCATTATCGGGCATTCGCCTTGATGCGCGCACTAATCTTGTGTGCCTTTATTATGGGGGGCTAAAAACTTTATCTGTGCCGCTATAAGTGCCGATTTGGGATATCAAATTAGCCTGATATCACATTAGCTTGATTGGCTGAAATATTTCCAGTTGAAAAATGCCCATCCATCACTTGTTGGCGGAAATAATCCGCCTCGGGTGGATTGAAGCAATGTGCACATGGCTGAACCACAGAAAAACATAATAAGAGGCAGGCACTATGCGCGCAGCAAGAAGTATACCTTTCGCTTCAGCCATGCTGATCTATTCGCTTTGCCAACAGGCGCAAGCTTACAAGTTATATAGTGAGAATGATGGTACAACCGTTCTGAATGCTGATCTGACGGGCGCGGTAGGTTTTTATAGCCTCAATAGAAACTATCTGGCCGATCCGGAAAAAAACCCAAGTCGAATGAACTGGCAAGAGGGTTTTATCAAGTATGGCTTTAGCGGTGCTACCGATAAAATACCTACAGGCTCGGTATACGGTGGTTTCAGCCTTATCAGTACAGGCTCTTTTGGGGATGGCGACCCCGGTGGCACGACTGCTGGCGACGAGCGTGCAACCACGGTCGAAGAGGCCTACGTCGGCTGGCGCTCAGGTGATATGTTTCCTGTGTTAGGTCAAGACGGCGTGGATTTATCCGTTGGCCGTCAGTTGGCCCCAACTCACAGTTTTATGATCGTGGAGGACGGCTTCTCACCCGGCAGTGCTTATAATCCAGACCCAAATCTGCCATACGGTTCGTTCAATCGCGGCGGCGCTTATAGTCTGGGAATGCGACTGGCATTTGGTAACACCGTCGTACTGCGTTTAGGTGGCGATGAAGGCCTGCATGGTAATCTGATGTGGATCAAATCGAATAACCGTGTCGAGGGTGAAGCTGAATTTGCAGTTGCCAACCTTGACTACACCACCGACTTCGGCACCATCGGCACCACCTATGTTCAAGGTCTCGATGTGAACAAGAAGTGGACCCAGGGCATTACTGCGGAGCGCGACAGCCTTAAGGCCTACAGCATTCGTGGCGAAAGTAGATTAGGCATTGAAAATGCTGATTTTGCTTTTGAAGTTGCCCGTCAGAATAACAAAGGTCGCATCGAAAGTGGGATGTTCTTTGATGTGGGCTATACCTTTGCTGACGCCTTCTGGAAACCCATGCTGAGCTTTCGGCAGTCGCGTTTCAGTAAAAACTGGGATCCGATCTTCCCGGGTGGCTACCGTAAGCGTGCCCCAGGTGAGGTCGCGTCAGGCTTTGCCGGCCCTACTACCAATAATTACAAAATCAACGACGTGTTCCTATCGATTAACCCCACTGATAATCTGTCCTTCAATGCTCAGTACTTCGTATACACTCAACTGACTGATCGCAATAGTGCGGACCGGGGAGGCAAGGAACTTGATCTTTCCGTGAATTGGATGGCTACCGAGAACATCATAGTTTCCCCACTGATTGGCTTCTTTAAACCTAATCGCTGGCTGGAGAATGGCGGCCTGCAAAATGGTGATGACTCCATCGCCACGTTACTGCAACTAACAGTGTGGTTCACTTATTAATTAGGTTGTGGACTGCGAGCACCCAGTGATGGCGCCGTTGCAGTCTTGAACGTGTAATGATCTTCGAGTCCCGCCTCGGTTTCCACGGCAGAAAAGTACGCACTTTAGATTGAAATCTGTAAAAGGTTCAGGACTCGGATTTCACGTAGCAATGTGCAAAAAAGGTATTTTCCTCCATCAGTATTCGAGCATTCTGGACAAACCGACTTTTTCAACACAATCGACCCCTAGCGCGTGGCGCATGTTTTTCAGGGTACCGACGGGGGCGAGCAGTTCGGGAACGAGGGTAGGCTGCATGGTCGGCACTTGGGACAAAAGTGCGGCGGGGTAGTGCAAGCTGGCGAAGGCTCTATTGGTCTGGGTCTACGCTTGTAACAAAGATGGCACTCGCAGGGTTCGCAGTGGACTAAGCATCAGGGCGCACACACGCGCCCTGCTTTTTTGACATGGATCGGACATGAACGCGACCAACCTGCAATTCAAAACCCTGTTGCTCTTACTGGTCCTGGTGACCATGGCCTTTATCTGGATTCTGTTGCCGTTCTACGGCGCGGTGTTCTGGGCGGTCATCCTCGGTATCATCTTTGCGCCCTTGCAGCGCCGGCTGCAGTTCAAATTTGGCTGGAATCGCAACCTCACGTCCCTGACGACTCTCACGGCCTGCCTGATCATCGCGATCCTGCCGGTGATCATCACCAGCGCGTTGTTGGTGCAGGAAGGGGCGACGCTGTACAAGAACATCGAGAGCGGCAAGTTGGACGTGGCCGGTTACATCGAACAGTTCAAGAACGTCCTGCCACCGTACTTCCAGCACCTGCTGGATCGCTTCGGCATGGGCAACCTGGAGGGCTTGCGCGAGAAAATCGTCAAGAGCGCGATGCAGGGCAGCCAATTCTTTGCCACCCAGGCGTTCAGCTTTGGCCAGGGCACGTTTGATTTCCTGGTGAGCTTTTTCATCATGCTGTACCTGCTGTTCTTCCTGCTGCGCGACGGCCCGGAGTTGGTGCGCAAGGTGCGTACCGCAGTGCCCTTGGCCGAACCGCAAAAGCGTCGCCTGCAACTCAAGTTCAACCGCGTGGTGCGTGCCACGGTCAAGGGCAACGTCCTGGTGGCCGTGACCCAAGGAGCGCTGGGCGGTTTGATTTTCTGGTTCCTGGATATCCCCAGTGCGTTGCTCTGGGCGGTATTGATGGCATTTCTATCGCTGCTGCCGGCCGTGGGCGCGGGGATCGTATGGGCGCCGGTTGCCGTGTATTTCCTGCTCAGCGGGGCGATCTGGCAGGGTGTGGTGCTGGGCTTGTTCGGCGTCTTTGTGATCGGCCTGGTGGATAACGTGCTGCGCCCGATCCTGGTGGGCAAGGACACCAAGATGCCCGATTACCTGATTCTGATCTCGACCCTGGGCGGCTTGTCAGTATTTGGCCTCAACGGGTTTGTGATCGGGCCGCTGGTAGCGGCATTGTTCATGTCCAGTTGGGCGCTATTTGTCGAAAGCAAGCCACGGGTCAAGCTGCCACTGCCCTGATTCTCAGGCGTGGAGCCGGACATGGGTCTCGTGTTGCAGTTGTTTTTCTGCGGCCGACAACGAGGTGAGCGGGCCGCTGATGGGCTCGCCATCACGGACCACATACCAGCAGGCAAGCAAGCCGGCCTTGCGAAGGGGCGCGGGGACGGCGCTACCGATAACGGACATGATCTGAACAGTGGGCATAAATACCTCCAATCGCTATGGAGGTCACCTTACGGGGTGCAGGCGTGCAGGAAAAATCACCTGGCTCGATAGTCGACATCAACGCCAGGCGTCAATCCACCACTTGATCGAGCATGCTCACGACTTCCTGCTCGCTGAGCAGGCCCTTGCGTACCAGGTTTTCCGTAAGCAATGCCAGGAACTTCGCGCTGCGGTGGCCTTCGAGGTGCTTGAGTTCAGTCAGGGCGCTATAGACCCTGCTGGACGTACAGAGGCCGGCGGTGCGGTGTGGGTTTTGTGTGGGCATGGTCAGTCGTCCTTGTTGTTTTGGGGTGGACTGGTTTAAGAGTGAGGGGGTGTCGTGACGTAAACATGACAGCGCGAGCCCCGGTCGGGCAAGTAGACTTTCGATCTGAATGATGTGGGATTGCTGCTTGGCCGTTGTCTTCAAAGCGACATTGGCCTCCCGAATCCAGCCTTTTTCGCCCGAAAAAAAGCCCCGCGTGTGGGCGAGGCCTGTTCAGGTGTGTCAATTCAAGCTTACCAGCCGCGGCCATAGTAGCCATGGGGCGGGCCGTAGTAACCGCGGGGAGGGCCGTAGTAGCCGCGTGGTGGGCCGTAATAGACGGGCGCCGGACGGTAGTAAACCTGTTGCTGCACATACACCGGTGGCGGCGGGGCGTAGTAGACCGGCGGCGGAGCGGCATACACCGGCTGCGGCTGGACGTACACCGGCTGCTGCACATAGACCTCACGCGGCTGGCTGGCAACGACGGAGCCGACGACGGCGGCACCGACAAGAGCACCCAAAACGGCCGGGCCACCCCAACCACCACCGTGGGCTGAGGCTTGGCCTGCCATAGCGAGTGCGCCGATAAGCAGGGCGATCTTGGGGAGTTTACGCATCATGGTCATTCCTCGGTTAGCCCCTGCGCTTGTGGTCTGCAATCAATAGACTCAAGGATTGTCGCGGGGATACTTTTAAGACAACGTATTTCTGAAAAACAGCACAGCCACTAGGTAAAGGTTGTGTAAGGTCTGTACCCATTTGCTTACTTAAAGGAGCTTGCGATGCAGATGCACCCCAACAAGGACACCCAATTGTGCATGTCACTGTCGGCGCGCCCTGGGAATTTTGGCCTGCGTTTTCATAACCATCTGTACGAGCAGTTGGGTTTGAACTTCTACTATAAAGCCTTCAGCAGCCAGGATTTGCCCGGTGCGATCGGCGGTATTCGCGCCCTGGGCATTCGCGGTTGCGGGGTGTCCATGCCGTTCAAGGAAGCCGCCATTGCCTTAGTGGACGAACTGGATGATTCGGTTCAAGCCATTGACTCCCTGAACACTATCGTCAACACCGACGGCCACCTCAAGGCCTACAACACCGACTACATCGCTATCGAACAACTGCTGAAAAAACACGGGGTGCCGCAGGATTCGACCTTTGCCCTGCGTGGCAGCGGCGGCATGGCCAAGGCCGTGGCCAGTGCCTTGCGTGACGGTGGCTATGCCCATGGTGTGATCGTGGCGCGCAATGAGGCGGCGGGGCGCAAATTGGCGCAGAACTTGGGGTATGAGTGGCGAGCCGACCTTGGCGAGTTGCGCCCGCAGATGCTGATTAACGTAACGCCGATCGGCATGACCGGCGGGGCCGAGGCGGACGCGTTGGCGTTTGAGGCGGATGCCGTTGATAAAGCCGAGACAGTGTTCGATGTGGTGGCGATCCCCGCCGAAACGCCGTTGATTGTGCGAGGGCGGGCCAAGGGCAAGCGGGTGATTACTGGCCTGGAAGTGATTGCGATCCAGGCGCTGGAGCAGTTCGTCCTGTACACCGGCATTCGACCGACTCAGGAACAGTTCGAAAAGGCCGTGGTGTTTGCCCGAAGCTGAAGAACGCTGGTGATCAAATGTGGGAGGGGGCTTGCCCCCGATGACGGTGTATCAGGCAATGAATGTATTGACCGAACCACTGAAGTGCGCCCCAAAAGCTGGACAGCTGTTGGTTAGGCTACAGCGGACCGGGTCCTGTACGCTACAGGG
>NZ_JBXAFK010000041.1:0-75546 GCF_058793055.1 Pseudomonas sp. MPR-R2A5 | reverse complement strand
CCGCGTCCAAGCCTCAAATGTGTAAACGATGTCCCCGGTTTCAGATGTAAACGATGTCTACGGTTCTACACCCCGATAGCGGTGGATCAGTCAGCCCATCTGGTACTGACACACCTATATCGGGAGCAAGCCCCCTCCCACAGTTTTTAACCGCGTGCGGTCAGTTCGATGATGCAGCTGCGGCCAGCCACGCCTATGTCCAACAGGCCGGTGTTACCGTCGATTTGCAGGCAATCGTGATGACCCAGCGTGTGCCCCAGCACCTTCACTTCATCCGCCACGCTGAACACCAGCACGGTCTGCGCGGTACTGAAAAACTGCTGCACACCGTCCACCCATTGCAGCCTCGCGTGGTAACGCTGGGGCGAATAGATCAGGTTGAAATCGCGGATCGGCCCGGTGATCAGGCGGCATGACACCTGGCTATCACCCTTGAAGGCAAATGGTTGCAGGGGCAACAGGCCGCGCTGTTCTTCGCCATCCACGGTCAACACCATGCCGGCGCCCTTGATCACCGTGATCACGCGCTGGTAACCGGCGAAGCTGGAAAACCCGCCCGACTCGCCGATGTCGGCAATCGACAAGCGCCAGCCAAACCCCTCCAGGCCCTCGCCAGCATCACGGGTGATTTCTTCGGTGCTGCCACCGCCGTTTTTCCACGGCATGCGCACGTAATCGGTGGCGCGCCAGACTTTCACTGCACTCATTTACTGAAACGTCCTTCCAGGCTATGACGGGAACCGGGGTGGATCAAACGCGCGGCGGTCACCGGCTGGCGACCCGACCACGTGCGGCGGCGAATCAACAGGCATGGCTCGCTCGGCTCGATCTGCAACAGTTTGCACTCGGTGGCATCGGCGAGGATCGCTTCAACCACGTGCTCGCCTTCGGTCAGCGGCGCCACCTGGTTCAGATAGGCGTAGGGCGTTTGCTGGGTGAAATCCTGTTGCAGGTATTCCGGGGCGACCAGCGCGTTGACGAAACGGTCTTCGATTTGCACGGGAATATCGTTTTCGTAATGCACGATCAACGAGTGGAACACCCGTCCGCCCTCACGCATTTCCAGGGCGACGGCGCGCTCGGAACCGGCGGCCTCTTCGCCCAAGGTGATGACCTGGCAGGTATGGCGATGTCCGCGGGAGGCGATCTCATCGGCAATGTTGTGCACTTCAAACAGCGCGGACTGGCTCTTGGGCTCGGCGACGAACGTACCCACGCCTTGCATGCGTACCAGCAAACCTTCGGCGGTGAGTTCGCGCAGGGCGCGGTTGATGGTCATGCGGCTGAAACCCAGCTGGCTGACCAGTTCGCTCTCCGACGGTACGCGGTAATGGGGCGGCCAGTTGCCGTTGAGGATCTGCTGGCTGATCATCTGTTTGACGCGGGCATACAAGGGCGCCGGACTTTCGTCCATGTGGGCAGCCAGCGAAGACTTGGCGGGCGGAGTCGGCACAGGGAATCCTTGCAGGTGGAAAAGATGCATAGATTGCCGGAGTTTACCGAGCAGGCAAACGTCTGTATATGTATATACAAATAAACACACGACCGGGGTGCTCTAATCATGTCCGCTTTCTTTGCCGAACGCGCGCTGCTGCCTAATGGATGGGCCAACGATGTACGTCTTGAAGTCGACGCCGCTGGCGTACTGACACGCGTCCAGGCCAATGCCAGTGCAGACGCCGCCGAACGGCTCAGAGGTCCGCTGCTGGCGGGCATGCCGAACCTGCATTCCCACGCGTTTCAACGCGCCATGGCGGGCCTGGCGGAAGTCGCCGGCAACCCGAATGACAGCTTCTGGACCTGGCGCGACTTGATGTACCGCATGGTCGGCAAGATCAACCCGGCACAGCTGCAGGTCATCGCCCGCCAGTTGTACATCGAGATGCTCAAGGCCGGTTACACCAGCGTGGCTGAATTCCACTACGTGCATCACGACGTCAGCGGCCAGCCCTATGCCGACCGCACGGAACTGTCACGCCAGATCAGCCAGGCCGCTACGAGCAGCGGGATCGGCCTGACGCTGGTGCCGGTGCTGTACAGCCACTCCGGGTTTGGCGGACAGGCACCGAATGAAGGGCAGCGCCGGTTTATCAACAGCACCGAAAACTACCTCGACCTGCAGGCGCGCTTGCAACCGATCCTCGCGGCGCAACCAGCGCAACAACTGGGCCTGTGTTTTCACTCCCTGCGTGCGGTCACGCCGGAGCAGATCCATGAGGTACTCGCAGCCAGCGACAAGACCTGCCCCGTGCACATCCACATCGCCGAACAGCAAAAAGAAGTCGACGACTGCCTGGCCTGGAGCGGTAAACGCCCACTGCAATGGCTGTACGACAATGTCGACGTCGACGAACGCTGGTGCCTGGTCCACGCCACCCACGCCAACCCGGAAGAGGTCACGCGCCTGGCCAGGAGCCGGGCGATTGCCGGTTTGTGCCTGACCACCGAAGCCAACCTGGGCGACGGGATCTTCCCGGCCGTGGACTTTCTCGCCCAGGGTGGGCGCATGGGAATTGGCTCCGACAGCCATGTGTCGCTGAGCGTGGTGGAAGAACTGCGCTGGTTGGAATACGGCCAGCGCCTGCGCGATCAGCGGCGCAACCGCCTGTATCGCAGTGATCAGCCGATGGTCGGCCGCACGCTGTTCGACGCCGCGCTCGACGGCGGCGCCCAAGCGCTGGGGCAGCCGATTGGGCAATTGGCAGTGGGCAAGCGTGCGGACTGGATCGTGCTGGACGGCAACGATCCGTACCTGGCGACGGCAACCGAAGACGGGATTCTCAATCGCTGGTTGTTTGCCGGTGGGGATCGACAGGTGCGCGATGTAATGGTCAACGGGAAGTGGGTAGTGCGCGATGGGCTGCATGCCGGCGAGGAAGAAAGCAGCCGGGCGTTTACGCAGGTCTTGAGGGATTTGTTGGGCTGACAGGCAATCCATAACAAATGTAGAGGCCCCCGCTAAATCTCCGATTTAGCGGGGGCCTCTGTGGCGAGCGGGCTTGTCCCGCGTTGGGGCGCGAAGCGGCCCCTGACAAAAGACACCTGCGCTGTGTCAGGCACGCCTCAGTGGCTGGTTTGGGGGCAGCTTCGCGCCCCAACGCGGGACAAGCCCGCTCGCCACAACAGCCCTCTCCCACATTGTTTACTGCGAGGTCTTCGCCATCTGCTTATCAGACGTACGCCAGATCAAACGCGTGGTGTCATACCCCTGCTGGCGCGCCCTGCTGAGCAAGTCTTCGCGGGTATCGGCGCTGACCGTCGGCGTACGTGACAGGATCCACATATAACGTCGGCTCGGGCTGCCAACGATGGCGGTCTTGTAGTCATCGCTGACGTACAACACCCAGTAATCGCCTTTGGCGACGCCCGGCAACAACGCGGTAAACCAGTTATTGAATTCCACCCAGAGCTTGTCGGTCTTGCCCGGCACCTGCGGCGTAGCCGTGCCCTTGGCTTCTTCCCACTTCCAATCAGTCGTCAGGCAGCGGTTGAACACCGACATATCGCCATCGGGCAGCAATGTGTAGCGGGCTTCGGACTGTGCACAGTTGCGCTGGAAGTACATCGGCAATCGAGCCAACTCATACCAGGTACCCTGGTAACGCTTGAGGTTGACGTTACTCGCTGTCTTGGGTTGCAGATCGTCGCCAGAATGGCTGGCACAGCCCGCCAAAAAAAGGCTGGCACAAAGGAACAAAACAAAACGCATCATTCTTCTTCTCCCGCAGGCTCTCGCCCCGGTTTACTTCAGGCCTTGCCCGGAAAACATCAGAACCTTGTCACCGGCATATTGAACGCTGATAAAGCTGTTTTTATCACCCCAGGTGCAACTGGACATGCCCAGTGCGCCTGAACAATCGGTCGGCTTACCCAGCAACGACTCCACCTCGGCCTTGGCCATGCCGGCCGACAACTTTGCGTAGTTTTCTTGGTTGACCTTGCTGCAAGCGGCCAACAGCACGCAAAAAGCCAGCAAAGCGAGACGGCGTAACGACATGGAATAACTCCTGGAGGGACGAAGCAGCTTGGGTATCTGCCAGAAGCTTAGAAGGGAAAAGAGGTGTCTGGTTCCCGACGAACGAAAACAAAAAAGCCCCGAAAACGCTGAAACGTTTCGGGGCTTATTTAAGGGTGAACCGGCTCACAACAACGCCGATCACTTATCGCGAAAAGTTACTTCTTGTGGTAACCGGTTACGCGCTCAACCTCTTCCTTCGAACCCAGGAACACCGCCACGCGCTGGTGCAGGCCTTCGGGCTGGATGTCGAGGATACGCTGATGGCCGTCGGTCGACGCACCGCCTGCCTGTTCAACCAGGAACGACATCGGGTTGGCTTCGTACATCAGGCGCAGCTTGCCCGGCTTGGACGGCTCGCGGCTGTCGCGTGGGTACATGAACAGGCCACCGCGGGTCAGGATACGGTGCACGTCAGCCACCATCGCCGCAACCCAGCGCATGTTGAAGTTCTTCTTCAACGGGCCTTCTTCGCCTTCCATCAATTCATTGACGTAGCGCTTGACCGGTTCTTCCCAGTGGCGCTGGTTGGACATGTTGATCGCGAATTCCTGCGTGGCAGCAGGAATGGTGATGTCTTCGTGGGTGAGTACGAAGCTGCCCATTTCACGGTCCAGGGTGAAGCCCTTGACGCCGTCGCCCAGGGTCAGCACCAGCATGGTCTGCGGGCCGTAGATCGCGTAGCCGGCCGCAACCTGCTCGGTGCCTGGCTGCAGGAAGGCCTTTTCGTTGAGGGCTTCGTTCTGGCTCAGGTATTCGTTCGGGCAACGCAATACCGAGAAGATGGTACCGACGGGGGCGTTGATGTCGATGTTGGACGAACCGTCCAGTGGGTCGAACACCAGCAGGTAGGCGCCTTTCGGGTACTTGCCCGGGATCTGGTAGGCATTGTCCATTTCTTCGGACGCCATGCCGGCCAGGTGACCGCCCCATTCGTTGGCTTCGAGCAGGATCTCGTTGGAGAGTACGTCGAGTTTCTTCTGCACTTCGCCTTGGACGTTTTCAGTGCCCATGCTGCCCAGGACACCGCCCAGTGCGCCTTTGGACACGGCGTGGCTGATCTCCTTGCAAGCACGCGCCACCACTTCGATAAGGAAGCGCAGATCGGCAGGCGTGTTGTTGCTGCGGGTCTGCTCGATCAAATAGCGACTCAGGGTAACGCGGGACATGGAAGGCTCCGATGTATGGGGGGGCTTAAAAACCCGCGCAGTTTAACGCGAGTCGGGGCGTATTTCCTCCTATCAGAGGATTTAAACCCAATAGAGTTCATGGACTTTATTTAACGTACCGCCGCAGGCTTGCGCAGCAAACTGTAGGCCATGGCCCCCAACGCCGCGACACCGAGCAGTAACACGGCCCAGAGCCCGAACTTTTTCCAGTTCGGCCCGGTATCGACAACGGCTGCGGCCGCAGGCGACGTGACGGTCACGCCCCCGGCTACCTGGGCCTGCCCCAACGTATTGAAACGCTCGGCGTTGTAGCCAGGGATCAGGGTCGACAGCGGCAGGTTCGCCGCCTTGGCCGACGCATTACCCAGCGCCAAGGTAAATGGCGGCTCGCCCCGCGCCAGGAACACCAGTTGCGTGGCGCGCACGGCAACGCGCAGTGCCGGGGCTTCGACGCCCAGGCCACCGCCGCGCTCATCCACCTGCAACTTGAGCTCAGTAACCGTTTGGCCCGGCAACGGTAATTCATCCTGCACCACGTCCTGGCCATTCTGGGTCAGGCGGTACAGCACACCGTTGCTCAGCGGCTGCCAGGCCTGCTGGCTGTCACGCCGCCCCGCCAAGGTCACGGGCGCCAGCGTGTTGGGCTGCTTCAATTCGACGCGCAGGCGCTCGACATTCAGCCCCGTCGGCAACTGCCAGCTGTACTCCCCCGCCTTGAGTCGCGAACCGGCCAGCGGCTGCGACCACACCAAGGGCATCGGTAAACTGCTGCGGGTGGCGCTTGTCAGCTTGGCCGAGGTCAGCAGCGGCGCCGCCTGGCCTTGCCACAACAAGCGCAGGTAGCGCGCCGGTTGCCCCGGCAGGCTGACGTCATGCTGTTCGACCCGCTCGTCGGCAAACGACAAGCGCGCCACTTGCCCATCACCCCAGGCTTCCCAGTGCTGCAAGTCATCACTGGCTTCAATGCTGAAACGCTGGAAGCCCTCCTGCTCGTGGCTCCAGTCAAGGCTCAGTTGCTGCAACGGTGCCTTGATCGCGCTGGCGTCCAGTACCCAGCCGCGCAGCACCTGCTTGCCGGGCTTGGCGGCGGTGGAGGGGCGTACCTCGAGCAAGGTGCCTTCGGCGCTGGACTTCACCACCACATCGGGCAAGGTTTCGTGGGTGTCGGCCGCGTACAGCGGGAACCACTTCACCTCGGTGACGTTGCGGTTTTCGGTGTGCTGGGGCGATTGTCGCGACAGTGCATAGGCCTGAGGTTCACCGGCCGCGTTAAAGACGCGTACATCACTGAGGTCGGCCTGGCGCGCGCCCAGTTGCACAGCCAAAGGCAATTCAAGGCGATACCAGGGGCCGTTGCCACTGACGCTCAGCGGCACCTGGGTGGTGAAATCGGCAGGCGTTTCCTGGGCCCACACCGACCACGTTGCGCACAACCCCACTACCGCCACGCTCAACTTACCGATCAAGAGGATGCTCCTTCAGTTTCCAGCACAGGTTCGGCACGCTTGGGCGGCAGTGGCGCGAAGTAGCCCACCACCAGCAACAACCCGCCCACGCCAATGAACGACACGATCCGCGCCAGGCCACCACGGTTGCTCAGCTCGACAAAGAACAGCTTGGCCACCACCACGGCAATCAACGCTGCGCCGATCAGCCACACTTCGCGGCGATGGCGCAGGTGGCCGCCGATCATCAGGCCGAGGGCGACCAGGGTCCAGACGATCGACAGGCTGGCTTGTACCAGCATCGATTCGAGCAACGCATCCACCTGGAACGGCACGCCGCCCCAGTGGTGGGCGGCGCGCATCACCAGCGCGGTGAAGAATGCAAACAGCGAGAGACCTGCCACGCCTTCGGCGATCAACTCGACTCGAGCCCCACGTTGCGGCGCAACGCTGCGTGACCACAGATACACACCGAACAGGGCAAACAGCAGCCCCAGGTCCAGCGGGCTGATCAGCGGCACATACGGCAACGGCCTGGCCGTGCCGTCACTGAAGCTATTGGCCAGCCAGAACCAACCGAGCATCAACACCGCCAGCGGCAGCGCCGCCAGCACCCGGTACTCTTTCGGGTAAGCCGACATCGGCCACGGCCAACGACGCGGCGTGGCTGCCAGCACCAGATACAGGCTTGGCAGAATCGCCCAGCCCAGCCAGCGCCAGGCGTTGTATTCGGCCGACAGCCGCAACAAGCCGTAACGCAGCTCCAGGGCCAGCACGCCGATCAGCATCCAGCAGCCAAGCACATGGGCGACACTCAGCGCCTTGCCCGGCGCCACTGCCGCCAGCCGCCGCAACGACACGAAGTGCACCGCAAAGACTGTCAGCCAGGCCAGCCAGCCGTACTGGGCCGCCGGGTGGTAATAGTCATGCGCGGACACCAGCAACACCACCCCCGCCGCCGGCATCAACACGGTGCAAAGCATGCCCAGCGACGCCCAGCGCAATCTCGCCGCCAGCAACGCCCAGAGTGCCACGCTGAGCGCCGCGCAGCCCAACAGGAAAGCCCCCTGCAGTTCCCGCGGGATAAACCGCAACACTTCACTGATCAGCGCCACGGCCCACCAGGCCGCGCCCCACACCAGCAACAGGTCGGACAGGCGTTGCAGCTTGAGTACGGCAAACATCGGCGCATGGGGCTCACGCTGCAAGCGCCACGCGCCAACCAGGGCGGCCAGGCCCAGGACCATCGGCGTCCAGAAACCGCTGTGCCCCAAGGGGCGCACACCTTCAGGGGTCAACGGCCCGAGCAGCTCCGGTACCGACAGCAGGAACGCAGCACCGCCGATCACCTGCAGCAGCAAACCAAATACAAAACTGACGCGCTGTTGCAGGTACAGGCTCAACCAGATGATCAGCAAGCCACTGGCCGCCCATACACCGCTGGCACTTTCCCATGGCAGCACAAACAGCACCGCAAGGTTGATCAATACCAGACCCGCGAGCAGCACCACCGACAGGCCACGCAACAGCCGCACATCGCCACGCACCTGGTCGTCGCGCACCGCCAGGAGCATGCCGCCAATCAAGGCCAGGCCGATCAGCGACGCCGTCAGCAGGCCGCTCCAGCCCGCGCTGAATACCGCCGCCCCGTCACCGCCTTGCAAACGCAGCAGAAACAGCGCGCCGCCCAGCAGTTGCACGGCGAACGCGCTAAACAGGAACGTACGCGAGCCGATGCGCAGGCCGATCCACAGGGTGGCCAGGCCGGCGACCGCCCAACTGATGGCGGTGCCTTGGGTCAGCAACAACAGCGGCGCGAGCAGGTACAAAAAGGTCAGGCCCAGGCTGGCCAACACCGGCAGCCCCTTGCGCTCCCATCCCGCCGCCTGCTCCGGCGACGCCTTGCGTAGTTGGTCGAAACTGAACAGCAGCGCCGCGCCCAGCAGCAGCGCGCCCAATGGCGCACCGTCGAGCAACGTATGGTCGCCAACGCGCAGTTCGCTGAGAAAGGCCAGCGCCGAGCCCAATTGCAATAACACGCCGAAGGCTCGGGCCAACGGCCGTTGCTGACGCAAGCCGAGCCAGAAGATCCCGGCGCCTTCCACGGCCCAGGCCGCCGCCGTCCAGCGTGCGTCGAGGCCCAGGGGAATCGCCAGGCTGGCGAAGATCACCCCCAGGGCCAGGCAGGTTTCCGCCAGCAGCAAGGCACGCCCGCCACTGAGCAATCGCGCCAGGCCCATATAGATAACGCCCAGGCCAAGGGCGCTGAACGCAGCGGCAAACTCCAAATGCTGCACCAGTGCGAACTGCAAGCCAAAACCCACCAACGGCGGACCGAACAGCAGGCTACCGTCGACGTAATCGCCCTTGGCCGCCGACCAGCGCAGCAGCGCCCCCCGGCTGCCATCTTCGGGCGCGTCGTTCATCTCCAGCAATTTGCGGCGGGTGAACAACAGGCCGATGACCAGGTACATCAGGAAAAACAGGATCAGGAACGGCTCGGTGCTCCACAGCAGTTCCGGAGTATACGAACGCAAACCCCAGGCGAAGCCAATGCCAAAGGTGCCGACAAAGCCGATCAGGTTGAGCAGGCGCCAGGCCTTGAACCAGGCGATGGCGAGGATGCCGGCATTGAGCAGGGCGAAATAACTGAACAGCGCCACGTGGTTGCCGGCGCCGGTGGACGTGAGGATCGGTGCTGCAAACCCGCCGAGTGCCGCCGCGCAGGCCAGGCCCAGGGCATCCTGGGTAATCGCCAGGATCGCCGAGAACACGGTGATCGCTACCAGCAGGCCCAGTGCCGCGCTCGGATCGATCAACGGGTGCAGGCGCATCGCGGCAAATACCGTCAGGTACAACACCGCGATCCCGGTGCCTTGCAGCATCAATCCGTAGTTGCTGTTGCGCAGTCGTAACCACCAGCCCAGGCCCAGCAGGCCCACGGCGGCCGCAGCCACCCCGGCGTAGCGCAACTCGATCGGCACCACCATGCCTTCGGTGGCGTAGCGCAACAGGAACGCCAGGCCGAGGAACAACAGCACCACGCCGACACGCAGGACGGTGTTGCCACCCAACAGCCAATTGCGTGCGCCGCTGATGGCGCGTTCGATCAGGTTGGGGCCACGGGGAGCGGCAGGTTCTTGAGGCGCACGCGGCGTCGGGGCGGGCGTCCAGACGTCATCCGGCAGTGGGTGGCTCGGTTCGGCGACCATCGCCACAGGCGCCAATTCAGCCGGCAGTTCCCACACCAGTTCAGGCGCCTTGGCGACAGGTGTCGGCTCAGGGACAGGCGTTTCGACGATGCCATTGCTCGTTGGCGCGGGCACTTCCAGTTGCCGCAGGCGCTCGCCCAGGGCGATCAACGCCTTCTGCGTGGTTTCCAACTGAGCAGCCTGCTGCTGCGCCTGGGTCGCCAGCCTAGACAGGCGAATCGCCTGGCCAATGCCCAACCCCAACAGCGCACCGATGCCCGCGTCACTGAACGACTCATCGAGCGTCCAGCCGAGCACCAGGCCAATCAGCATGAAAATCCATTGCATGGTCGATATTCCCTAGGTAAACCGTGCTGTAGGAGCGAGCTTGCTCGCGAAGATCGCAAAGATACCGCGTTAAATCAGAAAGCACGCGTTATCGTTGGCGTTTTTCGCGAGCAAGCTCGCTCCTACAGCAGATCTAGTCCAGGGCTTTCCAGATCTCGGTAGCGTACTCGCGGATCGTCCGGTCCGAAGAGAACCACCCCATCCGCGCGGTATTGAGTACCGCCGAGCGCCACCATTCCTTGGAATCATGCCAATGCGCTTCGACCCGCGCTTGTGCATCCCAATAGGCGTCGAAGTCGGCACACACCAGGAAGCGGTCATAGTCGATCAGCCCATCGATCAAGCCCACATATCGGCCTGGATCGTCCGGCGAGAACACCCCGCCTCGAATCGCCTGCAGCACATCGTTCAACCGATGGGAGGCCGCGATGTCCGGCCCGGCATGGAACTCGCCAGCCTGCTTGCGCGCCTCGACCTGTTGGGCGCTGAGACCGAAGATAAACATGTGCTCGGCCCCCACGCGCTCGTGCATCTCGACGTTGGCGCCGTCCATGGTGCCGATGGTCAGCGCGCCGTTGAGGCCGAACTTCATATTGCTGGTGCCCGACGCCTCAAAGCCGGCAGTGGAGATTTGCTCCGACAAGTCGGCCGCCGGAATGATGCTTTCCGCCAGGCTGACGTTGTAGTTGGGCAGGAACACCACCTTGAGCAGACCGCGCACGGTCGGGTCGTTGTTCACGGTGCGCGCAATGTCGTTGGTCAGCTTGATGATCAACTTGGCCTGGTGATAACTGGCCGCCGCCTTGCCCGCGAAAATCTTCACCCGCGGTACCCAGTCGGTGCCCGGCTCGGCACGGATCGCCTGGTACAGCGCCACGGTGTGCAGCAGGTTGAGCAACTGGCGCTTGTACTCGTGGATACGCTTGACCTGTACGTCGAACATTGCCGCCGGGTTGACCGCAATGCCCAGGCGCTCATGGATGATATCGGCCAGCGCGCGCTTGCTGTGCAGGCGCTGTTCGGCAAACGCCTTGCGGAATGCTTGCTTCTCGGCAAAGGTTTCCAGCTCGACCAGACGGGTTTCCACGGTGTCGAGAATGTCGGGGCCCAGTGCATCCACCAGCATCGAGGTGAGCTTGGGGTTGGCCTGGTACAGCCAGCGGCGGAAGGTAATGCCGTTGGTTTTGTTGTTGATGCGCTCCGGGTACAGCTTGTGCAATTCGGAGAACACCGTACTGCGCATCAACTGGGTGTGCAGGCCGGAGACCCCGTTGACACTGTGGGAGCCGAGGAATGCCAGGTTGCCCATGCGCACACGGCGGCCGTTGTCTTCTTCGATCAGCGACACGGCGCGCAGTACGTCGAAGTCATGGGTGCCCTTGGCCCGCAACGAGTCGATGTGCTGGGCGTTGATCAGGTAGATGATCTGCATGTGCCGGGGCAGCATGCGTTCCATCAGGCCGACCGGCCAGGTTTCCAGGGCTTCGGGCAACAGGGTGTGGTTGGTGTACGACAGGGTTTCGACGGTGACATCCCACGCGGCGTCCCATGGAATGTCGTGCAGGTCGACCAGTTGACGCATCAACTCGGCCACGGCGATCGACGGGTGAGTGTCGTTGAGCTGGATCGCCGCATGCTCGCCCAGGCTGAGTACCGAGCCGTGCATGTTCTTGTGGCGACGCAGCAGGTCTTGCAGCGAGGCCGAGACGAAGAAGTATTCCTGGCGCAGGCGCAGTTCCTGCCCCGCTTCCGTGCTGTCAGCCGGGTAAAGCACTCGGGAGATGCTTTCCGCACGGGCCACTTCGGCGACCGCACCCAAGTGGTCACCGGCGTTGAAGCGCTCCAGATGCAGGTCTTCCACCGCCCGCGCACGCCACAGGCGCAGGGTGTTGACGCTGGCGCCGCGCCAGCCGACCACCGGGGTGTCATAGGCGACGGCACGCACCGTTTCGTTGGGCGTCCACACTTGGATCATCTTGCCGGCAGGGTCCGGCAGGGTTTCGACGCTGCCGCCAAAGCCGATCGGGTAAATCACCTCGGCCCGTTCGAATTCCCACGGGTTGCCGAAATCCAGCCAGCGCTCGGTCTGTTCCTGCTGCCAGCCATCGACAATCGCCTGGCGGAACAAGCCGTGCTCATAACGAATGCCATAACCATGGCCGGCAATGCCCAGGGTCGACATGCTTTCCATAAAGCACGCCGCCAGGCGGCCCAGGCCACCGTTGCCAAGCGCCGCGTCGGGCTCCAGCAGGCGGATGCGCTCCAGGTCGACACCCAATTCGCTCAGGGCTTCGCGAGCGATCTCCAGCACACCGAGGTTGCTCAGGCTGTCATAGAGCAAACGGCCGATGAGGAATTCGAGGGAGAGGTAATACACCCGCTTCTGGCCTTTACGGTAGATACGCCGGGTGTGGTCCATCCAGTGGTCGACCATCTGGTCGCGGGCGGCCAGGGCAATGGCTTCGAACCAGTCGTGGTCGAAGGCGTGATCCGGGTCTTTGCCCACCGCGTAGGTGAGTTTGGTCAAGACAGCATCGCGAAACGCGGCTACCTCTGCTTCTCGTGCAAGCGGTTCCTGAGACATCGGTGCGACCTCGGGCGAGATTGAAGGAGTTGCTAGAGCCTAGTCGGTCTGACAGACGGTGAAGGCTCTGGTTCGGCAGTTTTTTAACTCATTCACCTTTGCGCGAATTTAATGCAGGGGTCGTGCCCGATCTGCACTCGAACAGCCTTCGAGCTGAAAACCAGAAAATATTGTTCAAAAAACCATCAATCCCGGTATGATCGCGCGCCCGGATACCGCCCCACCTTGGAACCCTGATGAAGCCTCAACTGATCGCCGCCGCGGAACTCGACCGTCTCGAGACTTGGCAGAAATACTCCGCCCACATGTGCGGTGGCTGCGTGTCCAGCTGCTGCACGCTGCCGGTTGAGGTGAAGATCAAGGACCTGATCCGCATTGGCATCGTCGATGAATTCGAGCGCGGCGACCCGCCGAAAAACATCGCCAAGCGTTTGCAGAAGGAAGGCATTGTCGAACGCTACAACAACAAATCCGAGATTTTTACCCTGCAGCGCATGAGCAACAACGACTGCTTGTACCTGGATCGTAAGACGCGCTTCTGCACTATTTATGACAAGCGTCCGGATACCTGCCGCAACCACCCGAAAATCGGGCCGCGCCCGGGGTATTGCGCATATAAGCCGAAGGAAGTGGTGCGCGAAACCAAGTTCAAGACCCTCGATAAGTTCTGATCCAGGTTTTGCAGGGGGCTCAAGGGCCCCATCGGGGGCAAGCCCCCTCCCACACTGACCGCATTCCAAATGACTGTACTCGGTCAAATGTGGGAGGGGGCTTGCCCCCGATGAGGCCGGTACAGCCACCACACAACCTGCAGACATAAAAAAACGCCCCCGGCCTTTCGACCGGGGGCGTTTTTCATTCAGCCTGAGTTAACTCAGTTCTTGGCTTTCTTGGCAGCGCGGGTACGCTCGCCTTCGTCCAGGATCTTCTTACGCAGGCGGATCGACTTAGGCGTGACTTCGCACAGCTCGTCGTCCTGGATGAATTCCAGGGCCTGTTCCAGGGTGAAGCGAACAGGTGGAACCAGGGCGATGGTTTCGTCTTTACCCGAAGCACGCATGTTGTCGAGCTTCTTGCCTTTGGTTGGGTTGACGCCCATGTCGTTGTCACGGCTGTTCAGGCCAACGATCTGACCGTTGTAGATCTCTTGACCGTGTTCAACGAACAGCTTGCCACGCGCCTGGAGGGTTTCCAGGGAGTAGGTCAGCGCCTTGCCGGTTTCTACCGATACCAGAACACCGTTCTGACGGCCGGACATGTCGCCGGACTTCATGGTGTCGTAGCGATCGAAGATCGAGGTCAGGATGCCAGCACCGTTGGTCAGGGTCAGGAACTGGTTACGGAAACCGATCAGACCACGAGCAGGGATGTTGTATTCCAGACGCACACGGCCTTTGCCATCCGGCACCATGTTGGTCAGGTCGCCCTTACGCAGGCCCATCTCTTCCATGACCTTGCCCTGGGAGTCTTCAGGGGTGTCGATGGTGACGTTTTCGAACGGTTCCTGCTTCACGCCGTCAACAGTACGGATGATCACTTCAGGACGACCAACGCCCATTTCGAAGCCTTCGCGACGCATGGTTTCGATCAGTACCGAGAGGTGCAGCTCACCACGGCCGGAAACCTTGAACTTGTCAGCCGAGTCGCCTTCTTCAACGCGCAGTGCAACGTTGTACAGCAGCTCTTTGTCCAGACGTTCCTTGATGTTACGGGAAGTCACGAACTTGCCTTCTTTACCGCAGAAAGGCGAGTCGTTTACCTGGAAGGTCATGGAAACGGTTGGCTCGTCAACGGTCAGAGGCTTCATCGCCTCGACAGTGTCCGGCTGGCACAGGGTGTCGGAGATGAACAGCGAGTCCATGCCGCTGACGCACACGATGTCGCCGGCGAAGGCTTCTTCAACGTCGATACGGTGCAGGCCGTGGTGGCCCATCAGCTTCAGGATACGGCCGTTACGCTTCTTGCCGTCGGCGCCGATAGCCACAACCGGGGTGTTCGGCTTGACGCTACCACGGGCGATACGACCAACGCCGATAACACCCAGGAAGCTGTTGTAGTCCAGTGCCGAGATTTGCATCTGGAACGGACCGTCACGGTCAACCTTCGGTGGTGGAACGTGGTCAACGATCGCCTGGTACAGCGGGGTCATGTCTTCCGCCATGGCGGTGTGTTCCAGACCGGCAATACCGTTCAGGGCCGATGCGTAGATCACTTGGAAATCAAGTTGCTCTTCGGTAGCGCCCAGGTTGTCGAACAGGTCAAAGATCTGGTCCAGAACCCAGTCCGGACGCGCGCCTGGACGGTCAACCTTGTTGATGCACACGATCGGACGCAGGCCGGCTTCGAAAGCCTTCTTGGTCACGAAACGGGTTTGCGGCATAGGACCGTCTTGAGCGTCAACCAGCAGCAGAACGGAGTCAACCATCGACATTACGCGTTCTACTTCGCCGCCGAAGTCGGCGTGGCCCGGGGTATCCACGATGTTGATGTGGTAGCCGTTCCAGTTGATAGCGGTGTTTTTAGCCAGGATGGTAATACCGCGCTCTTTTTCCTGGTCGTTGGAGTCCATCACGCGCTCGTCGTTGAGCTCGTTGCGCTCCAGGGTGCCGGATTGACGCAAGAGTTTGTCTACCAGGGTGGTTTTACCATGGTCAACGTGAGCAATGATGGCGATGTTACGTAGATTTTCGATCACTTGTGTATCTCGATCAGAGGATTCGGTGTGCTGACAGGTCGTGGCAGCGATTAACAGTAGAGTCAGGCCTTGCCGTTACAGCTTGACGGCAGAGTCGGGGGGCCGGTGACGCAGGCCACAGGCAAACAGCCCCGGGCTCTTAGCTCGGTCGATAAACGCGCACATTGGCATGCCCCTCACTGAGCAAATGGTGGGCATGCAGGCGACTCATCACGCCTTTGTCGCAATACAGCAGGTACTGACGGCTGTTATCCAGTTCCTTGAAACGCGCGTTCAATGCATAGAACGGCAGCGTTTGTACGTCGATGCCAGCGATTTCCAGCGGCTCATCCTCCGCGGCATCCGGGTGACGGATGTCGATGACGATCTGGCCGGCCAGGGCTTCGCTGACTTCTTCGATCTGCACATCCTGGCCCAGTTCATCGATGACTCGATCGATCGGGACCAGCTTGGCGTTCTCGAGCGCACGCTCCAGAATCGCCATGTCAAACTGTTGTTCTTCGTACTCCACGCGGTTGCGCTTGGCGTGGGTCTTGGGGTTCACCGAGATGACCCCGCAATATTCAGGCATATGCTTGGCGAAATCAGCGGTGCCGATTTGTTCCGCCAGGTCGATGATGTCCTGCTTGTGGCTGGCGATCAGCGGGCGCAACACCAGCTTTTCGGTCACACAGTCGATCAGCGACAGGTTCGGCAGCGTCTGGCTGGAGACCTGGGAGATCGCTTCGCCGGTCACCAGCGCGTCGATCTGCAACTGATCGGCGATTCGGGACGCAGCGCGCAACATCATACGCTTCAATACTACGCCCATATGACTGTTATCGACTTTGCCGAGAATTTCCCCGAGCACTTCCTCGAACGGCACGCTCACAAATAGCACACGCTGGGAGCTGCCGTACTTCTTCCAGATATAATGCGCGACTTCCATCACGCCCAATTCGTGTGCACGCCCGCCCAGGTTAAAGAAGCAGAAATGGCTCATCAGCCCGCGGCGCATGATCTGGTAGGCCGCCACCGTGGAATCGAAACCGCCGGACATGAGTACCAGGGTCTGTTCCAAGGCACCCAGCGGGTAGCCGCCGATGCTGTCGTGCTGGCTATGGATCACGAACAACCGTTGGTCGCGAATTTCCATGCGCACTTCAATTTGTGGCGCTTTCAAGGAAATTCCGGCTGCGCCGCACTCGCGACGCAGCTTGCTGCCGACGTATTTCTCGACGTCCATGGAGCTGAACGGGTGCTTGCCGGCACGCTTGCAGCGCACCGAAAAAATCTTCCCTTCCAGCTCATCACCGAAGTGCTGCTTGCACTTTTCGGTGATGTCGTCGAAGTCGCCCAGTGGATACTCGTCCACCTGCAGGAAATGCGCGATACCCGGCATGCAGCTCAGCCGTTCGGTCATGTCCTTCAAGGCTTTGGGGTCGGTCACGCGGGTTTCCAGCTCGAGGTTGTCCCACACGCCGTTCACCACCACAGCCGGGTCCAGATCGCGGAGCACGGCACGGATGTTCTTGGCCAACTGACGGATGAAACGCATCCGTACCGGTCGGCTCTTGATGGTGATCTCTGGGAAGACTTTAACGATTAATTTCATGGAAACAGCGCGCGCAGGGCCTGCCGAAAAAGGGGGGCGCGGATTATAGCGGAAATCGCTCAAGGTTTAACCAGTTAATATGCATCGAAGGTGATGAGCACCAAAATGGGTCATTTATGCAAATCGGCGCTACATTGCAGTGCGTTAATTATTCCATTTCGGCCGATTGCACCGTTATAGGGGCGATTTTGAGGCAGAAAGGCCATGTTGGCGCACTGGCATGCAATTTGCTCTCTTGTGAGGCAGGTTGCCATGGCGGAGTATCCGCGCCGGCATCACCCACATTCTAAGGGCTAACTCCACTACCCAGCCCGAAGCCACCCGGAGGACACCATGTCGAAGTCGGTTCAACTCATCAAAGATCATGACGTTAAATGGATTGATCTGCGCTTCACGGACACAAAAGGCACTCAGCACCACGTGACCATGCCGGCTCGCGACGCGCTGGATGACGCTTTCTTCGAAGAAGGCAAAATGTTCGACGGTTCCTCCATTGCCGGTTGGAAAGGCATCGAAGCTTCCGACATGATCCTGATGCCGGACGACAGCACTGCCGTGCTGGACCCGTTCACCGAAGACCCAACCCTGATCATCGTCTGCGACGTGATCGAGCCTTCGACCATGCAAGGCTACGACCGCGACCCACGTGCGATCGCCAAGCGTGCCGAGGAATACCTGAAGTCGACCGGTATCGGCGACACCGTATTCGTAGGCCCTGAGCCAGAATTCTTCATCTTTGATTCGGTCAAGTTCAAGTCCGACATCTCCGGCTCCATGTTCAAGATCTTCTCCGAACAAGGTTCGTGGATGTCCGACCAGGACGTGGAAGGCGGCAACAAAGGCCACCGTCCAGGCATCAAAGGTGGCTACTTCCCAGTTCCGCCATTCGACCACGACCACGAAATCCGTACCTCCATGTGCAACGCCATGGAAGAAATGGGCCTGGTCATCGAAGTGCACCACCACGAAGTGGCCACTGCCGGCCAGAACGAAATCGGTGTGAAATTCAACACCCTGGTGGCCAAGGCTGACGAAGTCCAGACCCTGAAGTACTGCGTACACAACGTGGCTGATGCCTACGGCCGTACCGCGACCTTCATGCCTAAGCCTCTGTACGGCGATAACGGCTCGGGTATGCACGTTCACCTGTCCATCGCTAAAGAAGGCAAGAACACCTTCGCTGGCGAAGGTTATGCCGGCCTGTCCGACACCGCCCTGTACTTCATCGGCGGTATCATCAAGCACGGTAAGGCCCTGAACGGCTTCACCAACCCGTCGACCAACTCCTACAAGCGTCTGGTTCCAGGCTTCGAAGCGCCGGTCATGCTGGCCTACTCGGCACGCAACCGTTCCGCCTCGATCCGTATTCCTTACGTGTCCAGCCCGCGCGCTCGCCGTATCGAAGCCCGCTTCCCGGATCCAGCAGCCAACCCATACCTGGCCTTCGCTGCCCTGGTCATGGCTGGCCTGGACGGTATCCAGAACAAGATCCACCCTGGCGACGCCGCCGACAAAAACTTGTACGACCTGCCGCCTGAAGAGGCCAAAGAGATCCCACAAGTGTGCGGCAGCCTGAAAGAAGCCCTGGAAGAGCTGGACAAGGGCCGTGCGTTCCTGACCAAAGGCGGCGTATTCAGCGACGACTTCATCGATGCCTACATCGAGCTGAAAAGCGAAGAAGAAATCAAAGTACGCACCTTCGTACACCCACTGGAATACGAGCTGTACTACAGCTGCTGATCCGGTAGCGCTGCTTGACGCAGCGTGATGAAAGAGGCCTCCTTCGGGAGGTCTTTTTTTGCCCGAATTTTATTAAACATGTGGGAGAGGGCTCGCCCCCTCCCACAAGGAGATCAGCCTTGAAACGTCGACTTGTATTTGCCCTGCTGTTCGTCACTACCAGTGCGAGCGCCGCGCCAGCCAGCCTTGAGCCATTGCTCAACAGCATCGCCGAACGCCTGGCCATCGCCGACCAGGTCGCCCTGAGCAAATGGGACAGCAAAAAGCCCGTAGAGGACAAGAAGCGCGAACAGGAGGTCATCGCCAGCGTCATCGCCCAGGCACCCAACTACAAACTGGCGCCCGCCGCCGCCGAGCAATTTTTCTCAGCGCAGATAGAAGCGAACAAACTGGTGCAGTACACCCACCTGTCCGACTGGCAGTTCCAGGGCAAGGCACCCGATGACCCGCGCCCCGACCTGGTGAAGCAGATTCGCCCGCAGCTGGATCAATTGCAAAAACGCCTGCTGCAAGAACTGGCGGACTTCACCCCGCAACGCACCGACCCAAGGTGCCCGCAGTGGCTGGCCGAGGCGGTGCATGAGCCGTTGAACGAGCCGTTGCAGCAACTGGCGATGATTCGCGCCACTGCCGAGCTGTGTATCCACACAGGCGAATAACAGATGACACCCACATCATTTTAGGCCCCTTCCGGCATTCGTCCCCCGGACAGCGATCGTAGCCTGACCGGCCACTCAGCGAACGGATGAAACCGACCATGGAAGCCCTCAAATGCTTGATCGCAACAGCGGCGTGTTTGGCTGCGCTAGGCTGCAGCAGCCAGCCCAAAGACGCCGTACAGATCGAAAAGGAAACCCTGCTGCAGAGCAGCGCATCATGGGACGGAACACCTTACGAGGCTTACCCCTCCGGCCCGCCGGAACTTACGCTGTTGCGACTCAAGATCCCGGCGAATACACAGCTGCCCTGGCACAGCCACCCCATGCCGAACGCAGCGTATATCCTCTCGGGCGAGTTGATCGTTGAAACCCGTAAAGGCGGGCGGGCTCTCACCCTGACTCAAGGGCAAACCCTGGCCGAGATGGTGGGCACTGTCCATCGCGGCAGAACCGGAAGCACCCCAGTGGAGCTACTGGTGTTTTACGCCGGCACCATGGGCATGCCTCTGTCCCAGCCGCATTGATAAAGTCCTGCCACCGAGATCGCTCTCGAACCTGCGCGAGAACGATCTCTCATCACTTCCTGAACAACCTTCACAAAACCGCACTATATTGGTGCGACAACTTGCACCCTACCCACCTGCCCAGCCCATTTTGGTTCGAAACTTCCCGTTGAAGCTGGCAGAACGCCACAGTTTCGAGCCTTAAATCCTTATTTCAGGGGTTTAACGCTTCTTTTCGGAGCCTTGGTTTGGTTTTTGCATTTTCCTTGTATCAGCGTGTGCCTCAAGCCCGCGCCTTGCTCCAAAAGAGGTCCTGATGACCATCAGTGATGCACTGCACCGTTTGTTACTCGACAACCTGACGACCGCGACCATCCTGCTCAACGACGACTTGCGTCTTGAGTACATGAACCCGGCGGCGGAGATGCTCCTGGCCATCAGCGGCCAGCGCAGCCATGGGCAGTTCATCAGCGAATTGTTCACCGAGTCGGCCGAAGCCTTGAGTTCATTGCGCCAGGCGGTGGAGCAGGCACACCCATTCACCAAGCGCGAGGCGATGCTCACGGCCCTGACCGGCCAAACCCTGACCGTCGACTACGCCGTGACCCCGATCCTGAGCAACGGCGCCACCCTGCTGCTGCTTGAAGTGCATCCCCGCGACCGCCTGCTGCGCATCACCAAAGAAGAAGCCCAGCTGTCCAAGCAGGAAACCAGCAAGATGCTGGTCCGCGGCCTGGCCCATGAGATCAAGAACCCGTTGGGCGGGATTCGCGGTGCCGCGCAGTTGCTGGCCCGCGAGCTGCCGGACGAGCACCTCAAGGACTACACCAACGTCATCATTGAAGAGGCCGACCGCCTGCGCAACCTGGTGGACCGCATGCTCGGCTCCAACAAACTGCCGTCGCTGGCGATGACCAACGTGCACGAGGTGCTTGAGCGCGTCTGCCAGCTGGTCGAAGCCGAAAGCCAGGGCTGCATCACCCTGGTGCGCGACTACGACCCGAGCATTCCCGACGTATTGATCGACCGCGAACAGATGATCCAGGCCGTGCTCAATATCGTGCGCAACGCCATGCAAGCCATCAGCAGCCAGAACGAGCTGCGCCTGGGCCGCATCAGCCTGCGCACCCGCGCCCTGCGCCAGTTCACCATCGGCCACGTGCGCCATCGCCTGGTAACCAAGGTCGAGATCATCGACAACGGCCCGGGCATTCCTGCGGAACTGCAGGAAACCATCTTCTTTCCAATGGTCAGCGGCCGCCCGGACGGTACCGGGCTGGGCCTGGCCATTACCCAGAACATCATCAGCCAGCACCAGGGTCTGATCGAATGTGAGAGCCATCCCGGCCACACCACGTTCTCGATCTTTCTGCCTCTGGAACAAGGAGCCCCATCGACATGAGCCGTAGTGAAACTGTGTGGATCGTCGATGACGACCGTTCTATCCGCTGGGTCCTCGAGAAAGCCTTGCAACAGGAAGGCATGACCACCCAGAGCTTCGACAGCGCTGACGGGGTGATGAGCCGCCTGGCGCGCCAGCAGCCCGACGTGATCATCTCCGACATCCGCATGCCCGGCGCCAGTGGCCTGGACCTGCTGGCGCGGATTCGCGAACAGCACCCGCGCCTGCCGGTAATCATCATGACGGCGCACTCGGACCTGGACAGCGCTGTCGCGTCCTACCAGGGCGGTGCGTTTGAATACCTGCCCAAGCCGTTCGACGTGGACGAGGCGGTGGCGCTGGTCAAGCGCGCCAACCAGCACGCCCAGGAACAACAGAACCAGGAAGCGCCGCCGGCGCTGACCCGCACCCCGGAAATCATCGGCGAAGCGCCGGCGATGCAGGAAGTGTTTCGCGCCATCGGGCGCTTGAGCCACTCCAACATCACCGTGCTGATCAATGGCGAGTCGGGTACCGGTAAAGAACTGGTGGCCCACGCCCTGCACCGTCACAGCCCAAGGTCGGCCTCGCCGTTTATCGCACTGAACATGGCGGCGATTCCGAAGGACTTGATGGAGTCCGAGCTGTTCGGCCATGAGAAAGGCGCGTTCACTGGCGCGGCCAACCTGCGTCGCGGCCGCTTTGAGCAAGCCGATGGCGGTACGTTGTTCCTCGATGAGATCGGCGATATGCCGGCCGATACCCAGACCCGCCTGCTGCGGGTACTGGCGGACGGCGAATTCTATCGCGTGGGCGGGCATACGCCGGTCAAGGTCGATGTGCGCATCATCGCCGCGACTCACCAGAACCTGGAAACCCTGGTGCATGCGGGCAAGTTCCGCGAGGACTTGTTCCACCGCTTGAACGTGATCCGTATCCACATTCCCCGGATGTCGGACCGTCGCGAAGATATCCCGACCCTCGCTCGCCACTTCCTCAGCCGCGCCGCCCAGGAGCTGGCCGTGGAGCCGAAGCTGCTGAAAACCGAGACCGAGGAATACCTGAAGAACCTGCCGTGGCCAGGCAACGTGCGCCAGCTGGAGAACACCTGCCGCTGGATCACGGTGATGGCATCCGGGCGCGAGGTGCATATCAGCGACCTGCCGCCGGAGCTGTTGAGCCTGCCGCAGGACTCGGCCCCAGTGACCAACTGGGAACAAGCCCTGCGCCAATGGGCCGACCAGGCCCTGGCACGCGGCCAGTCAAACCTGCTGGACAGCGCCGTACCGGCGTTCGAGCGGATCATGATCGAAACGGCCCTCAAGCACACCGCTGGTCGCCGCCGCGATGCCGCCGTGCTGCTGGGCTGGGGCCGCAATACCCTGACTCGCAAGATCAAGGAACTGGGGATGAAGGTGGATGGTGGTGACGACGACGACGGCGATGAGGGCTGAGTCTCAGATCCACTGAAAATCCAATGTGGGAGGGGGCTTGCCCCCGATAGCGGTGGATCAGTCACATAGATGTCGACTGACACTCCGCCGTCGGGGGCAAGCCCCCTCCCACATTTGGACCTCCAAAGGCTTCAGAACCGTGCACCGCTTCAATGCACCATGAACCGGCATCGGGCATGGATCCAACGCCTGAAACCGCAGAACCGCTGAAAAAAACCTGAACCCCGAAAACACCAAAGCCCCGTATTCCGGGGCTTTGCGCTTTCTGAAGATTTTTTTTGGCGCCACTTCGCGACTCTGGCACGCGCCCTGCAATATCCCTTGTACAACCCAGTTTCGGGGACCTTGGTACAGGCAGGCCGAGAATCCCCTCTTTACACCCGGGGTGCTTGATGCGAACCGCATCGCGCTCCACACCGCTTTGGGGAACCTCGGTACAGGCAGGCCGGGGATTCCCTCTTTAACACCGAAGCCCTTGAGGCTTCACCCCGTTTTGGGAGCCCTGGTACAGGCAGGCCGGGAACTCCCTTCTTTACACCCGGGGCTTATGTGGCACAGCGCCCATAGCCCCAGCCCGTTTTGGGGACCTTGGTACAGGCAGGCCGGGGATTCCCTCTTTTATTGCTCTTGGAGATGGATCTCCAGCCGCCAGCGGCCTTCAGCCTTCTCCCCCGACCATTCCCCGCGCAACGGCCGAGCCGCCACCAGGTTCAGCAGCAGGCCAGCATCGGTCTTGCGTATGCGCCAGTTCACATCCTTGTCATTGACCTTGAGTTGCCCACCGGCCGCCTTGCCCTGCGCGTCGAACAACAGCCCCACGGTGCCATCGACCTGCTCGCCGTGCAGCTTGGGCTCGCTGTTAAACCACACCACCACGCCATCCGCCGCGGGCTCGACCTGCAGCAACTCGACCGGGTCGGGGGTGGTCAGGCGACCGATCATCAGGCCCACCATCAGGCCGACAATCGCCAACGAGCCCAAAACCCTCGGCAATAGCTTCGGCCTGGGATCCTCTTCGAGGGTAGAATGCAGCGCATCTTTGCCTTCGGAGCCGTGCATGTTTCACGTCATCCTTTTTCAACCAGAAATTCCGCCGAATACCGGCAACGTTATCAGGCTGTGCGCCAACAGTGGCTGCCACCTGCATTTGATCGAGCCCCTGGGCTTTGACATGGACGACAAGCGCCTGCGCCGCGCCGGGCTGGATTACCACGAGTACGCCACCTTGCAGCGCCACGCCGACCTGGCCAGCTGCCTGGAAAGCCTGGGCCACCCACGGCTGTTCGCGTTTACCACCAAGGGCTCGCGGCCGTTCCATGATGCCAGTTTTGCCGAAGGCGACGCCTTCCTGTTCGGCCCGGAAAGCCGTGGCCTGCCGGCCGAGGTACTCGATGCCCTGCCTGACGGGCATCGCCTGCGCTTGCCGATGCGCGAAGGTTGCCGCAGCCTGAACCTGTCGAACACCGTGGCCGTTGCCGTCTACGAAGGCTGGCGCCAACTCGGCTTCAAGTAACACACACAGCAAATGTGGGAGGGGGCTTGCCCCCGATAGCGGTGGATCAGTCACATAGATGTCGACTGACACTCCGCCATCGGGGGCAAGCCCCCTCCCACATTGGGTTCTGCGTCGGGTTCGAGATTACTGAACCGTCGACGCGCCTTCCTGTTGCATGCGCTGCAGCTCTTGAGCGTACAGGGCATCGAAGTTCACCGGAGCCAGCATCAGCGCAGGGAACGAACCACGGGTAACCAGGCTGTCCAGGGTCTCGCGGGCATACGGGAACAGGATGTTCGGGCAGAACGCACCCAGGGTGTGGCTCATGGACGCCTCGTCCAGGCCCTGGATCAGGAAGATACCGGCCTGTTGCACTTCAGCGATGAAGGCCACTTCTTCGCCATTCTTGACGGTGACCGACAAGGTCAGCACGACTTCGTGGAAGTCGCCTTCCAGTGCCTTTTGACGGGTGTTCAGGTCCAGGGCAACGCTTGGGGTCCATTCCTGGCGGAAGATAGCCGGGCTTTTCGGCGCTTCGAACGACAGGTCACGCACGTAGATGCGCTGCAGCGAGAACTGTGGGCCTTGGGCTTCTGCTGCTTCGGTATTCTGTTGGTCAGTCATCGCAGATCCTTCTTGATCTTGGGGTCTTTTAGGGGTTGGGAGTCAGACGTGCAGCAGCGCATCGAGTTTACCGGAGCGCTCCAGGGCGAACAGGTCATCGCATCCACCGACGTGCCGGGTGCCGATCCAGATCTGCGGAACGGACGTGCGCCCCGCCTTCTGGGCCATTTCGGCACGCACCTGGGGCTTGCCGTCGACCTTGATCTCTTCGAAGGCAACACCCTTTTTCTCCAGCAAAGCCTTGGCTCGCATGCAGTAAGGGCACCAATCGCTGGAATAGACGACAACCTGGCTCATATCACTTCACCAGCGGCAGGTTATCGGCGCGCCAGCTGCTGATACCACCAGACAGCTTGGCCGCAGTGAAACCGGTCTTGAGCATTTCGCGGGCGTGGGTGCCGGCGTGCTGGCCTTGGGCGTCGACCAGGATGATGGTCTTGGCCTTGTGTTTTTCCAGCTCGGCCAGGCGCGCAATCAGCTTGTCCTGCGGAATGTTCAGGGCGCCGACGATATGGCCGGTGGCAAAATCCTTGGCCGGGCGGATATCCACGACAATCGCCTCATCCTTGTTGACCAGCGCGGTCAGCTCCGACGTGCTCAGGCTGCGGCCACCGCGGCTCATCTCGTGAGCGATCAGCAGCGCCAGCAGGATGACGAAGGCACCCGCGAGCAGATAGTGGGCAGTGGCAAATGCAATCAGGTGATCAACCATCAAGGAGGTTCCAGGGCGTTAAAATGGCGGTAAGTATACACAGCCGCCAGGGGGGGCCAACCCCCGTAAAGCGGTGACGTGGTCGGAACTTCGCTTTAAACTGCCACTCCCTTTTCAATCCCCTTCACTAATTACCGCCGCGAGAGGATCTATGACTACTACGCCTAAACCTTTGGTCCTGATAATTCTCGATGGCTTCGGACACAGTGAAAGCCACCACGACAACGCCGTGTACTCGGCGCGCAAGCCGGTCCTGGACCGCCTGACCGCCACCGTCCCCAACGGCCTGATCTCCGGTTCCGGCATGGACGTGGGCCTGCCGGACGGCCAAATGGGCAACTCGGAAGTCGGCCACATGAACCTGGGCGCCGGACGAGTGGTCTATCAGGACTTCACGCGCGTGACCAAAGCGATCCGCGATGGCGAGTTCTTCGAGAACCCGACTATCTGCGCGGCCGTGGATAAAGCCGTCGCCGCCGGCAAAGCGGTGCACTTCATGGGCCTGCTGTCCGACGGTGGCGTACATAGCCATCAGGACCACCTGGTGGCCATGGCCGAACTGGCCTTCAAGCGGGGCGCCGACAAGATCTACCTGCACGCCTTCCTCGACGGCCGCGACACCCCGCCGAAGAGCGCGCAGTCGTCCATTGAGCTGCTGGACGCCACCTTCGCCGCCCTGGGCAAAGGCCGCATCGCCAGCCTGGTCGGCCGCTACTTCGCCATGGACCGCGACAACCGTTGGGACCGCGTGGCCCAGGCCTACAACCTGATCGTCGACGGCCAGGCCGAATTCAACGCCGCCACCGCCCAGGAGGGCCTTGAAGCCGCCTACGCCCGTGGCGAGAGCGATGAGTTCGTCAAAGCCACCACCATCGGCGAGCCGGTGAAAGTCGAAGACGGCGACGCCGTGGTCTTCATGAACTTCCGCGCCGACCGCGCCCGCGAGCTGAGCCGTGTGTTTGTCGAAGACGGTTTCAAGGAGTTCGAGCGTGCGCGCCAGCCAAAAGTCCAATATGTCGGCCTGACCCAATACGCCGCCAGCATCCCCGCCCCCGCAGCCTTTGCCGCAGGCAGCCTGGACAACGTGCTGGGCGACTACCTGGCGAAAAACGGCAAGACCCAGCTGCGCATCGCCGAAACCGAGAAGTATGCCCACGTGACCTTCTTCTTCTCCGGCGGTCGCGAAGAACCGTTCCCCGGCGAAGAGCGCATCCTGATCCCGTCGCCTAAAGTCGCCACCTACGACCTGCAACCGGAAATGAGCGCACCGCAAGTCACCGACAAGATCGTCGACGCCATCGACCACCAGCGGTATGACGTGATCGTGGTCAACTACGCCAACGGTGACATGGTCGGCCACAGCGGCAACCTGGAAGCCGCGATCAAGGCCGTGGAATGCCTGGACCAGTGCGTCGGCCGCATCGTCGATGCGCTGGAAAAGGTCGGCGGCGAAGCGCTGATCACCGCCGACCACGGTAACTGCGAGCAGATGTCCGACGAATCCACCGGGCAGGCCCACACGGCCCATACCACCGAGCCGGTGCCGTTCATCTACGTCGGCAAGCGCGACTTCAAAGTGCGTAACGGCGGCGTGCTGGCGGATGTGGCACCGACAATGTTGATGCTGATGGGGTTGGAGAAGCCGAAAGAGATGACCGGCACTTCGATTCTGGTCTGATTCTCAGAATCACCGAAAAATAGTGTGGGAGGGGGCTTGCCCCCGATTACGGTAGATCAGCTGACACCTATGTGGCTGATACACCGCTATCGGGGGCAAGCCCCCTCCCACATTGGATCTTCCGCGTTTGGTAGATGTCTTTTTGCCATACCAGCGCCACTCGGCACCTATCTTGCCCGGAAGCCTGAATTGGGCGTTTTTTTTGCAGCGCTTGGCGGGCATACTAGGCCGTCCCTTTCCGTGGTGTCGCCCGCCTCTATGCTTCGCGCCTTGATTACCCTCGCTCTTGTCTGCCTGCTCCAACCGGCGTTTGCCGATGAGCGCGCGCAAACCCAACAACAGTTGGACGCTACGCGTCAGGACATTACCGAGCTGAAAAAACTGCTCGGCAAGCTCCAGGAAGAAAAATCCGGGGTGCAGAAAGACCTGCGCGGCACGGAAACCGAGATGGGCAAGCTGGAGAAACAGGTCCAGGAGCTGCAAAAAGAATTAAAGAAGAGCGAGTCGGAACTGGAGCGACTCGACGCTGAGAAAAAAAAACTCCAGAGCGCACGCGTTGAACAGCAACGTCTGATCGCGATCCAGGCCCGCGCCGCCTACCAGAGCGGCCGCCAGGAGTACCTCAAGCTGCTGCTCAACCAGCAGAACCCGGAAAAGTTCGCGCGCACCCTCACCTACTACGACTACGTGAGCCAGGCACGCCTGGCGCAATTGAAGGGTTTCAACGAGACCCTGCGCCAACTGGCCAATGTCGAACAGGAAATCGCCGACCAGCAGTCGCAGTTGCTCGACCAGAAAAGCGCCCTCGACGTCCAGCGCGACCAGTTGGACAAGGTCCGCAAGGAACGCCAGCTGGCCCTGGCCAAGCTCAACGAAGACGTAAAGGCCCGCGACGCCAAGCTGCAAGCTCGCGAGCAGGACCAGGCCGACCTGGCCAAGGTACTCAAGACCATCGAAGAAACCCTGGCCCGCCAGGCACGTGAGGCCGAGGAAGCGCGCCAGAAAGCGCTGATCGCCCAGCAGGAAGCCGAAAAAAAGCGCCAGCGTGAGGCCGAACTGGCAGCCACGACGGACGCTCCGGCCCCCCGCAAGCCCGCGCACGCAGCACCTGGCCCGCTGGTTTCCAGCGCCGGCGAATCCTTCGGCGGCCCTTTTGCTTCCGCGCGCGGCAAACTTCCATGGCCGGTTGATGGTCGACTACTGGCACGCTTTGGGGAAACCCGTGGCGACGACACCCGCGCCAAGTGGGACGGGGTGATGATCAGCGCCGCTGCTGGCAGCCAGGTCCATGCCGTACACGGTGGCCGCGTGGTGTTTGCCGATTGGCTGCGTGGCGCCGGTTTGTTGGTGATTCTCGACCACGGTAATGGCTATTTGAGCCTTTATGGCCACAATCAGACTTTACTCAAGTCGGCAGGTGATGTTGTAAAAGCCGGTGAATCCATCTCCACTGTCGGTAACAGTGGCGGCCAGGACACCCCGGCGCTGTACTTCGCTATTCGTCAGCAGGGTCGCCCGAGCGATCCCGCACAATGGTGCCGCTCCCAAGGATAGGGGCGCATCTACACTAGGAGTTCGTTCGACATGCTGCATTTGTCCCGCCTCACTTCGCTGGCCCTGACGATCGCCCTGGTGATCGGCGCGCCTCTGGCTTTTGCCGACCAGGCCGCACCGGCTGCACCTGCCGCCACGGCCGCGACCACCAAGGCGCCGTTGCCGCTGGACGAGCTGCGCACCTTTGCCGAGGTCATGGACCGGATCAAGGCCGCCTATGTCGAACCCGTAGACGACAAGACCCTGCTGGAGAATGCCATCAAGGGCATGCTCAGCAACCTCGACCCACACTCCGCCTACCTCGGCCCGGAAGATTTCGCCGAGCTGCAGGAAAGCACCAGCGGCGAATTCGGCGGCCTGGGCATCGAAGTCGGCGCCGAGGACGGCCAGATCAAGGTCGTCTCCCCGATTGACGACACCCCAGCGTCCAAGGCCGGTATCCAGGCCGGCGACTTGATCGTCAAGATCAACGGCCAGCCGACCCGCGGCCAGACCATGACCGAAGCCGTCGACAAGATGCGCGGCAAAATCGGCCAGAAAATCACCCTGACCCTGGTGCGCGACGGCGGTGCCCCGTTCGACGTGACCCTGGCCCGCGCGACCATCACGGTCAAGAGCGTGAAGAGCCAGTTGCTGGAGTCAGGCTACGGCTACATCCGTATTACCCAGTTCCAGGTCAAGACCGGCGACGAAGTGGCCAAGGCCCTGGCCAAACTGCGCAAGGACAACGGCAAGAAGCTCAACGGCATCGTGCTCGACCTGCGCAACAACCCAGGTGGCGTGCTGCAGGCGGCGGTGGAAGTGGTCGACCACTTCATCACCAAGGGCCTGATCGTCTACACCAAGGGCCGCATCGCCAATTCCGAGTTGCGCTTCTCGGCTACCGGCAACGACCTCAGCGAAAACGTACCGCTGGCCGTGCTGATCAACGGCGGCAGCGCCTCGGCCTCGGAAATCGTTGCCGGTGCCCTGCAGGACCAGAAGCGCGGCGTGCTGATGGGCACGACCAGCTTCGGCAAAGGCTCGGTGCAAACCGTGCTGCCGCTGAACAACGAGCGTGCGCTGAAGATCACCACTGCGCTGTACTACACGCCAAACGGTCGCTCGATCCAGGCCCAGGGCATCGTGCCGGACATCGAAGTGCGCAAGGCCAAGATCACCAACGAGGTCGACAGCGAGTACTACAAGGAAGCGGACCTGCAAGGCCACCTGGGCAATGGCAACGGCGGCGCCGACCAGCCAACCGGCAGCGGCTCCAAAGCCAAGCCGATGCCGCAGGACGATGACTACCAATTGGCCCAGGCGCTGAGCCTGCTCAAGGGCCTGAGCATTACGCGCAGCCGTTGATATGCGCTTTGCCCTGATCATCGCTGCGCTATGCAGCCTGGCAGGGGTCGCTCACGCGACTCCCGCCAGCGAGCCGCACAAAGCCTACCTGACCCTCATCATCGACGACCTCGGGCAAAACCTGGCCCGGGATCGTCGCGTGCTGGCCCTGCCTGGGCCGGTGACCACCGCAATCATGCCCGACACGCCCCACGCCGCCGAATTCGCCCGCGAAGCGCACAAGGCCGGCAAGATCGTGATCCTGCACATGCCCATGGACCCGGCCACCGGTCCGTTCGCCTGGCACCCCGACCTGCCTATCGAAGAGCTCGGCAAGCGCCTGGACGCTGCGTTCCAGGCCGTGCCCTACACCGCCGGTATCAACAACCACATGGGCAGTCGAATGACCGCACAGCCCGCGGCGATGGCCTGGTTGATGGCCGACCTGCAACGACGCAACAAATTCTTTGTCGACAGCCGCACCAGCGCGCAGACCGTCGCCGCCGCCGAGGCACAGAAAATTGGCCTGGCCCATGTCTCGCGGGATGTCTTCCTCGACGACGAGCGCACCGAAGCCGCAATCACCACGCAACTGCAAACCGCGATCAAGCTGGCGCATAAACAGGGTTCGGCAGTGATGATCGGTCATCCGTACCCGCAGACCCTGGCGGTACTGGAACGCGAGCTGCCCAAGCTCAAGGCCCAGGGCGTCGACTGGATCGATATCAAGTTGATGATCAGTGTGCGCAGTAACCAGGCCATGGGTGGTCACGGTAAGAACGGCATCTATCGCTAAGGATCTGATACCTCTGTGGCGATTCGACAAGCCCTGATGCCGTTCAGTTAAGCGTATATCGCCTTCTGTAGGAGCGAGGGGGACGCCTAGTTCTTGCTCGCGAAAAACGTCAACGATAACGTGGGCTCCCTGAATGAACGCGGCGCCTGTGAGTTTTTCGCGAGCAAGCTCGCTCCTACAAAAAAAGCCTTAATTGAACGGCATTAGGGCTTGCTACAAAAAAGAGTCGACGGAAGGCTAGAGGTACTTCGCCATGATCTGGTCGACCACGCCCTCCTTGCGCAGTTGGTCCAACGCCGCCTGCAGCTTCGCCACGGTCTCATCCGGCACATCCTTGTTCAGCGCAAGATAGAGCTGGGCGCTGTTGAAGCGCAGCACCGTCTTGAGCCCGGCCACCCCCACCTGGCGTGCCAGGTAACGCCCGGCGGGATCGCCGGTCGCCCAAAGGTCGATCTGGCCATCCATGAGCTTTTGCGCATTGTCCTGGTCGCGCAGCACCACCAGCGGGGTCAAGCCCTGCTTCTCCAGCGTCTGGGCAATCGCATCACCTTTATAGGCGCCGATCTTGTAGCGGCGCGCCTGCTCAAGGTCGGCAAGCTGGATCTTACTGTCGGCCTTGGCCAGCAGCACCCAGTCGTCCGGGCCAATGGGGCCGACCCATTTGAACAGCGCTTCGCGATCCGGCAGGCGCGCCATGACAAATACGCCGTAGCCGGGTTTCTCCAGGGCGAGCTTGTAGATTCGCTCCCAGGGGAAACTCAGGGTGAGGTTGTAGGAAATGCCGGCGCGCTTGAAGGTTTCTCGCACGATGTCCACGGCGATGCCTTCGATGTTCTCTTCCTTGGCGAAGTTCTTGCCGTTTTTCGCCATGTTGTAGGGCGGGAAATTTTCCGTCAGCAGCACCAGGGAGGTATCAGACGGTTCTTCGGCGTGAGCTGCACTCACCATAAAAATGGAGGTGCTGGCGAGGGCAAGCAGCAGGGTCTTGAACATGAAGGCTACCGGAATCCATGGCAAGCGCAGAGAGTGCCGCGCGCCCGCCATGGTGTCCAGCAGCGTTTAGCGAACGACGATACCGCGCGCCGCCATGTAGGCCTTGGCCTCGGGGACGGTGTATTCACCAAAGTGGAAAATACTCGCCGCCAGCACCGCGCTGGCGTGGCCTTCGATCACGCCATCGGCCAGGTGTTGCAGGTTACCGACGCCGCCGGAGGCGATCACCGGGATACCCAGCGCATCACTGATCGCTCGGGTCACGCCCAGGTCGAAGCCGTTTTTCATGCCGTCCTGGTCCATGCTGGTCAGCAGGATTTCACCGGCGCCCAGGCCTTCCATCTTCATCGCCCACTCCACTGCGTCCAGCCCGGTTGGCTTGCGCCCGCCGTGGGTGAAGATCTCCCAGCGCGGGGTTTCGCCGGGGCCGGAGACTTTCTTGGCGTCGATGGCCACCACGATGCATTGCGAGCCAAAGTGCTGCGCGGCTTCGCCGACGAACTCCGGGTTGAACACGGCCGCGGTGTTGATCGAGACCTTGTCCGCGCCGGCATTGAGCAGGTTGCGGATGTCTTGCACGGTGCGCACGCCACCGCCCACGGTCAGCGGGATAAACACCTGGCTGGCCATGCGTTCGACGGTGTGCAACGTGGTATCGCGGCCGTCGACGCTGGCGGTGATGTCGAGAAAGGTAATCTCGTCGGCACCTTGCTCATCGTAGCGGCGAGCGATTTCCACCGGATCGCCGGCGTCACGAATGTTCTCGAACTTGACGCCCTTGACCACGCGACCGTTGTCGACGTCCAGGCAAGGGATGATGCGTTTGGCCAGCGCCATGGTCAGTCCTCAGCCGTTGTAGGCATCGCAGTAAGCCTGGGCTTCGGCGACGTCCAGGGTGCCTTCGTAGATCGCGCGACCGGTAATGGCGCCGATGATCCCAGGAGCCTTGGCGTCCAGCAGCGACTTGATGTCGCCCAGGTTGTGAATACCGCCGGAAGCAATCACCGGAATCTTCGTCGCCGCCGCCAGTGCCGCAGTGAACGGTACGTTACAGCCCTGCATCATGCCGTCTTTGGCGATGTCGGTATAAACGATGGCGGACACACCGTCGGCCTCGAACTGCCTGGCCAGGTCGATGACTTGCACGGTGCTGATTTCAGCCCAGCCGTCGGTGGCGACGAAACCGTCCTTGGCGTCCAGGCCGACGATCACCTTGCCAGGGAATGCGCGGCAGGCTTCGGCGACGAACGCCGGGTCTTTCACCGCCTTGGTGCCGATGATCACGTAGCTCACGCCCGCTTTCACGTAGTGCTCGATGGTTTCCAGGGAGCGGATACCGCCGCCGATCTGGATCGGCAGGTTCGGGTAGCGCTTGGCGATCGCGGTGACCACCTCGCCATTGACCGGCTGGCCTTCGAAGGCGCCGTTCAAGTCCACCAGATGCAGACGACGGCAGCCCCCTTCCACCCATTTGGCAGCCATGCTCACCGGGTCATCGGAGAACACGGTGGAGTCTTCCATACGGCCTTGGCGCAGACGTACGCAGGCGCCGTCCTTGAGATCGATAGCGGGGATAATCAGCATCTGGCAAACCTTATTCGATATTCAGCAATGCTTGGGAAATCAGGGTTTCTCAAGCGACCACAGGTCGCTTTCGATGCTTTCGAACCTTTCTTTAAGGAGCGTCTGCGTATCGAAAATCGCCCTGTTGTAATAATGCGGAGCCACTTCGGTGGTGAACAACTCAAGAATCTCGGCGACCTCGAACGAGCCCAGCTTGAGCTCGAAGCGATCCTCCATGAAGCGCTTGATCTTGTCGGTGGCCTCACGCTCCTGTTCAGGCGTGAGGTTCAAGATCGGCTGCTTCGGTTTCCTGGCCATTTACCAGCGCCCATCCCAGGCGGCGAAGTTCTGCAGCAATTGCAGGCCATGGGTATGGCTCTTCTCCGGGTGGAACTGCACGGCAAAACGCGAACCTTCGGCCAACGCAGCGGCGAAGTCGACGCCGTAGTGCCCACCCCCCACCACCTGGCGCGGGTTACCGGCGGCGATGTAGTAGCTGTGCACGAAGTAGAAACGCGCCATGTCCGGAATGTCGTGCCACAGCGGGTGATGCACCGCCTGGCTGACTTCGTTCCAGCCCATGTGCGGGACTTTCAGGTGGGCGCCGTCTTCGTGCAGGTCCTTGCCGAAGAACTTCACCTGGCCGGGAAACAGGCCGATGCAGTCGACGCCGTCGTTCTCTTCACTGCTGTCGAGCAAGGCTTGCATGCCCACGCAGATGCCGAGGAACGGGCGATCCTGACTGACTTCGCGTACCAGGCTGTCAAAGCCCAGGCGGCGAATTTCAGCCATGCAATCGCGAATCGCGCCAACGCCCGGGAATACCACGCGGTCGGCTTCGCGAATCACATTGGCGTCGCTGGTGATCAGCACCTTGCCGGCCCCGACGTGCTCGAGGGCCTTGGCCACCGAGTGCAGGTTACCCATGCCGTAATCGATAACCGCGACCGTCTGCATTACAGGACGCCCTTGGTCGAGGGCATTTGCCCGGCCATACGCTCATCCAGCTCCACCGCCATGCGCAGCGCGCGGCCGAAAGCCTTGAACACGGTTTCGATCTGGTGGTGGGTGTTGGTGCCGCGCAGGTTGTCGATGTGCAGGCTCACGAGCGCATGGTTGACGAAGCCCTGGAAGAATTCCTGGAACAGGTCGACGTCGAAGCCGCCCACGGTGGCGCGGGTGTAGGGCACGTGCATCTGCAGGCCTGGGCGGCCGGAGAAGTCGATGACCACGCGCGACAGCGCTTCGTCCAGCGGGACATAGGCGTGGCCGTAGCGACGGATGCCTTTTTTGTCGCCAATGGCCTTGGCAAACGCCTGGCCGAGGGTGATGCCTACGTCTTCCACCGTGTGGTGGTCGTCGATATGCAGGTCGCCCTTGCTGACGATATCCAGGTCGATCAGCCCGTGACGGGCGATCTGGTCCAGCATGTGCTCAAGAAAAGGTACACCGATATCAAATCGGGCCTTTCCGGTGCCATCCAGGTTGATCGAGGCTTTGATCTGGGTTTCCAGAGTGTCGCGCTCGACGGACGCCTTACGTTCGGCCATCACCAGCTCCGCAAAATCATTGGGCGAAAAAGGCAGCCATTATAGGGGCGCGGGCGCTAAACAGAAACATCGAAGGGGATAAGACTGATGGAGTGTCGGGGATAGACATGTGCATACAAGCAAGAGCGGGCTTATGTGTCGAAGCGGGCTTAGTGTCTAAGCGGGCTTGTCGTGGCGAGCGGGCTTGCCCCGCGTTGGGCTGCGCAGCAGCCCCAAAATGTACCAACGCGTTCTGACGGGAAGAACGCGTTGGTTTTATTGGGGCTGCTGCGCAGCCCAACGCGGGGCAAGCCCGCTCGCCACAACCCCCAACACGCCTGTGGTCCCAACACGCCTGGGACCACAAGGCATGCGCGGTGTCAGTGGAACAGCACCGCCGTCTTCTGCAGGGTCACCCACACACCCCATGCCAACGGAATACCCACCACCAACCAGGCCGCAACAGCCAGCGGCTTGCTGCCGGCGGAGGCTTTCCACTCCAGCACGGTCGTGGCATCAGCACCTTTGTCATGACCCAGCGCCTGTTCGGCAGCCAGCTCGGCATCGGTCATGAAGTACTTGTCAGCCACCGGACGCACCAGCATGTTGCAGATGAACCCCAGCACCAGCAGACCCGCCAGGATGTACAAGGTGATGTCGTAGGCCGCAGCGCGTTCAACGCCGATGCTCAACTGGTATTCACGCAGGTAGTTGACCAGCACCGGGCCCAACACGCCCGCCGCCGCCCAGGCAGTCAGCAGGCGACCGTGGATCGCGCCGACCATCTGGGTACCGAACAGGTCGGCCAGGTACGCCGGAACCGTCGCAAAACCACCGCCGTACATCGACAGGATGATGCAGAACGCCGCCACGAACAGCGCCACGTTACCCAGGTGCCCCAGGTTCGGGATCAGCGCGTACAGGGCAAAGCCCAGGGCGAAGAACACGAAGTAGGTGTTTTTACGGCCCAGGTAGTCGGAGAACGACGCCCAGAAGAACCGGCCACCAATGTTGAACAGGCTCAACAGCCCAGTGAAGCCCGCAGCAATGGCCGCGATCGACGCCAGTTGCCCCGCATCCAGCTGGCCAAACGGTACATCCACACCCAGCAGCTTGCCGCCAAACACTTCCTGCAGCAGCGGCGAAGCCATGCCCAGGATGCCGATACCGGCGGAGACGTTCAGGCACAGCACCAGCCATACCAGGCGGAATTGCGGGGTTTTCCAGGCCACGTTCACATGCACGTGACGATGGGTGATCATCGAGTTGCTGGCTTTTTTCGCCGGTGCGGTCCAGCCCTCAGGCTTCCAGCCGGTCGGCGGAACACGGTACGACAGTGCGCCACCGATCATGAAGACGAAGTAGATCGCCGCCATCACCAGGAAGCTTTGCCACACGCCCACGCTGGTCGGCGAAGCAAAGTGCCCCATCAACGCAGCGGCCAGCGGCGCGCCAACCATGGCGCCACCGCCGAAGCCCATGATCGCCATGCCGGTCGCCATGCCGCGCTTGTCCGGGAACCACTTGATCAGGGTGGACACGGGCGAGATATAGCCCAGGCCCAGGCCGATACCGCCAATAACCCCGGAACCGATCCACATCAGCCAGATCTGGTGGGTGTAGATCCCCAGCGCCGAGATCAACAGGCCGCCGCACCAGCACAGCGCCGATACAACACCCGCCTTGCGTGGCCCGGCATGTTCCAGCCAGCCGCCCCAGATCGCTGCCGAGCAGCCCAGGAAGATGAAGAACAGGGTGTAGATCCAGCCCAGCATGGAGATGGGCCAATCGCATTGGGACGAGAAGACTTGGGCGATAAAGCTCATGTCCGGCGCACAGGCAACAGGTGCGGTGATACCCAGCGCCTTGGAGAGTGGCAGCCAGAACACCGAGAAGCCGTAGGCCATGCCGATGCACAAGTGAATGGCCAGGGCGGCCGGTGGAACCAGCCAGCGGTTGAAACCGGGCTTGGCGATGATGCGTTCCTTGGACAGGAACGCAGGCTGTGCGGCAGTAATACTCGCCGCCATGCTAGTACTCATTGGTGTTTCCCCCAGTTGTTAGTATGTGTTCGTCAGGCGCTCTCTCCCTCGGCCTTGCACGCAAAGCGTGGCCGTTTTGTTGAGTAGAGCTCCATTTAGGCGCGACCTTAAGTCGCAGAAGGCGAACGAACGTGCAGAGATTAGCATCAGTGGACGCCATAAAAACCAAAGTGCCACTACGTTTTTCGGATTTTTTGCACTTTTTGACGTCAAAATTCCGTTTTCCTGGCCCTAGATACAATGTAACGATCTGTGAACTGACGCCGGTCGTCGGGCGTTATACTCTGCGGCTACATTTTGAAATCGACATACAAGGACTCGCCCATGAAAGCGTTCGGCAAAATCCTGGGTCTGGTACTTCTCGGGTTGTTGCTGATCATTGTGGCTCTCGGCTTTGCCCTGACCCATCTCTTCGATCCCAACGACTATAAAGACGAGATTCGCCAGATTGCCCGCGACAAGGCCCACATCGAGCTGACGCTCAATGGCGATATCGGTTGGAGCCTGTTCCCGTGGCTGGGCCTGGAGTTGCACGAAGCCAGCGTCGCGACCCTGACCAACCCGACCCAACCGTTCGCTGACCTGCAGATGCTCGGCCTGTCGGTACGCGTGCTGCCGTTGCTGCGCCGCGAGGTGCAGATGAGCGATGTGCGTGTCGAGGGCCTCAATCTACGCCTGAACCGTGACAAGCAGGGCCATGGCAACTGGGAAGACATCGGTAAGACCGCGCCGGAGGCAGGTACCGCCACCCCTGCCCCAGTGGAGCAGTCTGCCGAGCACGAACCGGAAAAACCGCCAAAACCGATCCGTCTCGATATCGACAGCCTGACGATCAACAACGCCCGCATCGAATACAACGATGAGCAGACCGGCAAGCAGTTCAGCGCCGAAAGCATCCAGCTGAGCGCCGGTGCCGTGCACGAAGGGGCAAGCATTCCGCTGAAACTCACGGCCTTTTTCGGCAGTAACCAGCCGGTGATGCGCGTCAAGACCGAGCTCAACGGCAACCTGCGCATTCAACGCGCCCTCAAGCGCTACCAGTTCGAAGACATGAAACTCAGCGGCGAAGCCACCGGTGAACCGCTGCAAGGCAAGACCGTGACCTTCTCCACCCAGGGTCAACTGCTGGTGGACCTGGCGGCCAACATTGCCGAGTGGACCAACCTGAAACTCTCGGCCAACCAGCTGCGCGCACTCGGCGAGCTGAAGGTCAACGACCTCGACAAGACACCGCAGATCAGTGGCGCACTGTCCATCGCCCAGTTTGACCTGGCCACGTTCCTCGACAGCATCGGCAACCCGCTGCCGCACATGGCCGAGGGCAGCCTGAGCAAGGTCGAACTGGTCAGCCGCCTCAAGGGCACGCCGACCAGCATGGCGCTGGAAGACCTGAACCTGAAACTCGACGGCAGCACCTTTACCGGTCGCATCGCGGTGGACGATTTCGCCAAGCAGTCACTGCGCGTGCAACTGAAGGGCGACACGTTCAACGCCGACAACTACCTGCCGGCCAAGTCCGACGCCGCCAAAGGCGCCGCCGCTGCACGCCAGGCCGAAGTCCAGAACAGCGAAGCCGGCGCGATGGCCGCCGGTGGCACCACACCGCTGCCGGACGCCCCGACCAAGGGCGCCTGGAGCACCGACAAGCTGCTGCCACTGACCCGCCTGCGCACCCTGGATGTGAATGCCGACCTCACCTTTGGGCAACTGACCCTGAGCAAGCTGCCAATCCAGAACGCGGCACTGAAGGCCACCGGCCTCGACGGCCAGCTCAAGCTCGACACCCTGAGCGGCGGCCTCTACAACGGCACCTTCCAGGCCAACGGCACCCTCGATGTGCGCCAGGATATTCCGGTACTGGCGCTGCAGAGCCGCATCAAGCAGGTGCCGGTCGAACGCATCCTGCAAGCCCAAGGGCAAAATCCGCCGGTGAAAGGCCTGGTCACCCTCGACAGCAACCTCAGCGGCCGCGGCAACAGCCAAAAGGCCCTGATCGACAGCCTCAACGGCACCGCCAGCTTCGTGATCAACAATGGCGTGTTGCTCAACGCCAACCTTGAACAGCAGTTGTGCACCGGTATTGCCCTGCTCAACCGCAAGACCTTGAACAGCGAGCCACGCGGCAAGGACACACCGTTCGAGGAGCTGAAGGGCAACCTGAGCTTCCGCAATGGCGTAGCCAATAACCCTGACCTGAAAGTGCGTATCCCAGGCCTCACGGTGAACGGCAACGGTGACATCGACCTGCGTGTGCTCGGCATGGATTATCGGGTGGGCATCATCGTCGAAGGCGACCAACGCGAAGTACCGGACCCGGCGTGTGAAGTGGGCGCCAACTTCCAGGGCATCGAAGTTCCGTTACGTTGCCGTGGCCCGCTGGAACTGGGCGCCAAGGCATGCCGCCTGGACAAGGATGGCCTGGGCCAGGTCGCCATCAAGGCTGCCGGCAACCGCCTCAACGAGAAGCTGGAAGAGAAGCTCGACAAGGTTAACCCGCAACTCAAAGATGCGTTGAAAGGCCTGTTCAAACGATGAGAAACGAGCAGTTTTCGCAGGCGGTGCTGAATTGGTACGACCGCCACGGTCGCCATGACCTGCCCTGGCAACAGGGCATCACCCCTTACCGGGTGTGGGTCTCGGAGATCATGTTGCAACAGACCCAGGTCAGCACCGTGCTCAACTACTTCGACCGTTTCATGGCTTCGCTGCCAACCGTCGAAGCCCTGGCCGCCGCCCCGGAAGACGAAGTGCTGCACCTGTGGACCGGCCTGGGCTACTACACCCGGGCACGCAACCTGCAAAAGACCGCGAAGATCGTCGTGGCCGAGTACGGCGGCGAGTTTCCCCGCGATGTCGAAAAACTCACCGGGCTGCCCGGTATCGGCCTGTCCACGGCCGGTGCAATTGCCAGCCTGAGCATGGGCCTGCGCGCACCGATCCTCGACGGCAACGTCAAGCGCGTCCTGGCGCGCTATACCGCTCAGGAGGGCTACCCCGGCGACCCGAAGGTCGCCAAGCAACTCTGGGCCACCGCCGAGCGCTTCACCCCGCAGACCCGCGTCAACGCCTACACCCAGGCGATGATGGACATGGGCGCAACCCTCTGCACCCGCAGCAAGCCCAGTTGCCTGTTATGCCCGCTGGAAAAAGGCTGCGAAGCCCACATGCTCGGCCTGGAGACACGCTACCCGATCCCCAAGCCACGCAAGGCCATCCCCCAGAAGCGCACGCTGATGCCAATGCTGGCGAACGCCGAGGGCGCGATCCTGCTTTACCGTCGTCCGTCCACGGGCCTGTGGGGCGGTTTGTGGAGCTTGCCGGAGCTGGACGACCTCGACGACCTCGAACACCTCGCCCACCAGCATGCGCTGGCCTTGGGCACGCAACAGGCACTGCCGGGGCTGATCCACACCTTCAGCCACTTCCAGCTGGCCATCGAACCCTGGCTGGTCCAGGTCGAGGAATCCGCCCATCACGTGGCCGAGGCCGACTGGCTCTGGTATAACCTCGCCACCCCGCCGCGCCTGGGCCTTGCCGCCCCGGTGAAAAAACTGCTGAAGCGCGCGGCTGAAGTATTGAACGCAGGAGAGTCGTCATGACCCGCACCGTAATGTGCCGCAAGTACAAAGAAGAACTGCCCGGCCTGGAACGCCCTCCATACCCAGGCGCCAAAGGCCAGGACGTGTTCGATCATGTTTCCGCCAAAGCCTGGGCCGACTGGCAAAAACACCAGACCCTGCTGATCAACGAAAAACGCCTGAACATGATGAACGCCGAAGACCGCAAATACCTGCAAGGTGAGATGGACAAGTATTTTTCCGGCGAGGATTACGCCAAGGCCGACGGCTACGTGCCTCCTGCTCAATAATTGATCAAAAACCGGGGTCGGCACGTAAGCGACGGTAATAATTAAATATTTTTTGAAAACTTGCTTGACGACCCCCTGAAAAACCCGTTTAATGCGCCCCGTTGCCCAGATAGCTCAGTCGGTAGAGCAGGGGATTGAAAATCCCCGTGTCGGCGGTTCGATTCCGTCTCTGGGCACCACTATTAAGTTTCAGGTGGTGCAACTATCATCTGGAACACACAAAAAACCCGCCTGGTGCGGGTTTTTTGTTGCCTTGGATTTGGCGCCTTGATCAAGGGCGATTCAACATCGCCCCTGCCACTCGGTCACTCAACGCCGATCCCACATCAGCGTCACCACCGCCGCCCTCTCTTGGTCCGACACCTGGAAGCCGCGCTCCTCGACCCGATTTAACCAGTCCTGCGCCGACAACTTCTCGCCAAAGCGCACCAGGCGCCCGTAGCGCTTGAACACGCCCTGCAACATGATAATCATCGAGGGGTAACTGCAGCCGCCGTCGAAACAGATGCTCAGTAAGCCAAGCCGCGAGCGGCCGATCACGTGACCGCCACCCGCGAGGGAGGTCGCACCGGGTGATTGAGCGCCGGGCCGCTTGAAGTCCATTTCCATCATTTCCTTGATCCGCACGTTACAACGATTACAAAAACGGTAAAGCCAGATAGGCGTTATATGACCCGCCGGTCATTTACCCGGCAAACATACACCAACACGCTCTAAATCGCCTGTTCACTTGAGCAGAAACACCAGCAACGGGTTGTCGTTCAAGCGCCCGTTGTACATCGGAGTCAAATGCTCCACTGGCGTTCCCTGCAGCAGCGCGGTTTCCTTACGCGCCACTATCACCCACGCCGGCCGAGGCAGTTCGCCCAACCGTTGCATCTCATTGCGCCCAACGAACAGCGGTTGCTCGTCGTGGTCCAGGTTCATCATGTAGCGCACCGCCCAGGTGTCCCGACCGAGATTGACGAACACCAATGGCCCAGGCTCCGTCGCACGCAGCGCTTCCACCTGGCTGACAAACTGCCGGGTGTCGAACTGCAGGTCCTTGGCCGGCTCCACCACCGTCACCAGCAACAACCACTGCGCCGCGAGTGCAATCGCACTGAGCGACACCAGTCGCGCACTGCGACGCCAGGCAAGCAACGCCGCCACCTGCAAAAGCACCAGGGCGCCAATCAGCAGAGGCAACGAAACGTTAGGCCAGTAACCGTGTTTCTGCCACCCATAGCGGCACACAAACACCACAACCCCACCCAACGCCGGCAGCGCCACGACGAGCCCTTCGTAGCATCGACGTATGCCCGCAAACCAGCCCTGCGCGTGGAGCAGCCCATAGGCCGCGACAGCGGCGAACATTGGCACCATGGGCAAGATGTAATAGGCACGCTTGAAGTGCGGCACCGACAGCCCGAGCAAAATCATCAGGCCGCAGGCCGCAAGCCGTATCGCCAGTTGCACATTCTCATCGCATTGGCGCTGCGCCCAGCGATGTCGCAACGCAACCATCGTGGCCAACGCCAGGGGCACCACGGGGAAGTAGCGGTACAAACTCAACTGGAAATAGAAATAGAACGGCTCACCGGTTTCGTCGAGGCGCCCACCGACCTGCATCCTGAACACTTCATCGGCAAAGGCATCGCCACCGCTGATCCGCGCCAGCTTCATCAGCAACCACCAGCACGCCGCCAACAGCACCAGGCCAACCATACCGTGCACCAGCACCTGCCTGACCCGCTCGCCGGGACGGCCCAACGCCCAATACACGCAGACCACGCCGCAGACCTCGATCAACCCTAACGGCCCGCGAATCGCAAAGCCCAGGACGAACAGCGGGAACACCGCCAATTGCCTGAGGCGCGAACCGAGGCGTTCCCCACTGTGCAGCAGATAGAAACTGCCGACGCATAACAGCGCTACCATCTGGTCCAGGCAGACCGAGCGCGACTTTTCCAGCAGCTGAGTGGTGAGCAAGGTCAGCAGCACCGTGAGCAGCGCCCAGTTGCGGCCGTAAGGCACCAGCAAGCGATAGATCAGGGCAACCACACCCGCCGAGGCCAGCGCCGTCGGCAGGACATTTGCCAGATGGTTCGGCGCGTCGAACAAGCGCGCAAATACAAAACTGAAGAATGTCGCGGTACCAGGGTAGTCGGCGTAGGGCTGCCCATAGGTCGTAGGGAAAAGACTCGCGCCATGGCGAAACATCTCCTGCAGGAACAACGCCCAGCGCCCATCAAAACCCTGGGGCTGCTGATCCCAGATACCCAGGGTGAACAGCAACAAAGCCATCAGAAAAATGCCCAGGGACTCCAGGCGAAAGCGGTAGCGTTGATCCATCGGTTGACCTGTCAGGTAGGGAGCGCGGACCTATGGTGCCGAACCCGCCCCTGAATAGCGCCTGAACAACCTGAAGATTGCCGCTTCTAGCGACTCGCAGGCCACACCCACTTCGGGATCAGCCGGACGTAGACCAACTCACCCACCAGCTCCACCAGGGTCTGCAGGATCACCACGGTCGCCGCCACCCCACGCACGTCTTCGGGCAGCGCCAGCGCCAAGGGCAGCACCACCAGCGAGTTGCGCGTCGATGCACTGAACGTCACCGCCCGCGCCGTGACCGCGGGCAACGCGAACAACCGCGCGGCCACCGCCCCCATCAGGGGCGCCAGCAGCAAAAAGCCGATATACACCGGCAGTACCGGGAGCAGCAGGTTGATATCCCGCACCACCGAGGTGATTTGCGAGGCGATCACCACGAACAACACCAGTGCCATCGCCGGCACCGGCAACCACGCCCAGGCATTGCTCCAAGCGTTGACCGGCGATGATCGCCGCGCCAGGGAGGTGGTGATCACCGCCAGGATCATCGGCACCACGATCAACAACAGGAACGCCTCGACAAACGGCCATGCCTGCACCACCACGTCGGCCTGCGCCCCCAGCATAAAACCCAGGTACACCGGCAATAGCACCAACTGCAACAGCAACAGCAACGGCGTCGCCGCCAGCATCAAGCGTGAATCGCCCTTACCGATATGGGTAAACACCACCACGTAGTCGATACACGGCGTCAGCAACACCAGCAATGCGCCCACCAGCAACGCCGGGCGCTCCACCAGGCCACGGGTCAACCCCCACACCAGCAACGGCACGAGGATGAAATTGGCCAGCAGCAACGCTGCCAGAAAGCGCTTGTGACCCAGGCTCTGGCGCAGATCCAGAAACGGGATTTGCAGGAACATCGCATACATCAGCACCGCGATGGCGGGCGTAACCAGCACGCCAAGGCCATGGGCCAACGAAGGCGCGAGCAGGCCGAAAGCGGCAGCCAGCAGGACGGCGACGAAGTAGACCGGGACCTGATTGTGCTCGAGGGTGTCGCGGGTCATGAAAACACTCAGTGTAAATCGCAAAGGCGTGAGCCTATGCTTCTACTGGCGCGAGGTCGAGGGAAGAGGCGTTGTACTGCTCGATGCAATCAATAATTTCGGTACTAAAAACAATAATCCAGGCAGGGGCTTTGAAACGATGAACTTGAATGACGCCTCTTCAATAGAACGTGCAACTACACCCAGAAATAGCCAACGCGAATCCTTCAAAGAATCCGCCGCCGACGGCTACCCCCTCGCAGGCTCCACCTGGCGCCACCCGCGTACCGATCTCGAACGACCGGTCGTCATCATCAATGCCGCCACCTCCGTACGTTGCCGCCACTACTCACGTTTCGCCGATTACCTGTTCGCCAACGGCTTCGACGTGATCACCTACGACTATCGCGGCATCGGCGAGTCCCGCCTCGGTTCGTTGCGCGGTTTCAAGGCGTCATGGTCGGATTGGGGCACGCGGGATTTCGAAGCGATCCTGCGGCGGGCACAGCGCGAGTTTCCAGGCCAACCGATTGATGTGGTCGGCCACAGCTTTGGTGGCTGTGCGGCGGGGTTGGCTGCATCCGGCGCGGTGATCCGGCGAATCGTCACCGTGGGCGCGCAGTTCGCCTACTGGCGCGATTACGCAGCCGCCGGGCGCTGGCAGATGTTTGCCAAGTGGCATGTGGTGATGCCGCTGGTGACGGCACTCTGTGGGTATTTCCCCGGCAAGCGGTTGGGCTGGCTGGAGGATACGCCGGCAGGCGTGGTGCGCGACTGGAGCACGCCAACGCCCAGGTATGAGACGCGGCCCAGCGGGCGTGCCCTGGCCGACTTGCCATTCAGTCGTGTGACGGCGCAGATGTTGGCGATCAGCATCACTGACGACCCGTTCGGCACCGTGGCGGCGATTGAGCGCTTGCTGGGCTATTTCGCAAACAGTGAGCGCACCCATCTGCGCATCGCTCCACAAGACATCGGCGAAAAACAGGTCGGGCATTTCGCGTTCTTTCGCGGCGAGTATCAGGACCGATTGTGGCCGATCGCATTGGCCTGGCTTCAAAACGGCCAATTAGCGCCAGATACCCTTGGGATTTCCTCCAACCTGCGCTTCAATACCCCACCCAGATCCTGACCCAAGGACGTGAGCCCATGGCCTCGCCGAACAAGCAGCAAAAACGTGCCCACCGGGCCAAGGCCAAGGCCAAGCAGAACCGTACCCAGCGCGCCGTCGCGACCAAGCCGGATGCGTTTGCCGGGGATGATGAGCGGATTGACCTTGAGTCGGTGGATTTGACCGAGCTGTTCGTGGCGATGCGTACCGCCGGCGAGACCAGCCAGCAGGCACTGTGTGCGGTGTTCCTGGCCCACCCACTGCTCGCACTGGTGCTGGAACAGGAAGGCGAAGAAGAAGCCACCGACTTTATCCTGGCGGCGCTGATCGAGTATCGGCAGTGGGCCACGGACAGCGAGGATGAAGCTGCCGCCCTGGCGTGGATCGAGTCGCCGCAGTTCCAGGCCGACTACGTCGCCGCCTCCCAGGCCCTCACCAACGCCCAAGACTGACGCTCGCCTTCTGTAGGAGCGAGCTTGCTCGCGAAAAACTCACAGGCGCCGCGTTGATTCAGGAAACACGCGTTATCGTTGAGGTTTTTCGCGAGCAAGCTCGCTCCTACAAAAAAGCCTTAACTGGCTGGCATTCGGGCAAGCCCCCTCCCACATCTGAACTGCGGCGCAATCAAGCACCGCATTCCATCACATCAATTCAGCACCACCGCGCCGACTCTCTGCGCCTTGCGACGGCTCGACACCAACAACCCCGCCGCCACTACCAGCAAGCTCAAGACCCCAGTCGCTATGATTTCCACGCGATGGGCCTCTTGGAACAGCATGATGGTCAGCGTGCCCACGATGAACACCATCACCGCGTAGGTCAGGCCCGGGAACAGCCACATCTTGAAGACGATCTTCTCGCCCGCCGCCGTGCGCTTCTGGCGCATGCGCAGTTGCGACACCGCGATCACCAGGTACACCAGCAGCGCGATGGCGCCGGAGCTGGCCAGCAGGAATTCGAACACTGCCGCTGGGGCCACGTAGTTGGCGAACACCGCCAGGAACGCTGCGCCCGTGGACAGCATCACCGCCCAGTAAGGCGTACCGCTTTTGTTGGTGCGCTTGGACACAGCCGGTGCATCACCACGACGCCCCAGGGAGAACAGCATGCGCGAGGCGGTGTACAACGCCGAGTTCAGGCAGCTGGTCACGGCGACCAATACCACCAGGTCGACGATCAGCTTGGCATTCGGGATGCCCATGCGCTCCAGCACGGTCTGGTAGGAACCTACGGCCGCCAGGCTCGGATCATTCCAAGGCACCAGGGAAACCACGATGAAGATCGACAGCAGGTAGAACAAACCAATCCGCCAGATCACCGAGTTGGTGGCCTTGGTGATTTGCTGGCCTGGGTTCTTCGATTCAGCCGCCGCAATGGTGACGATCTCGGTGCCCATGAAGGAGAACATGGTGGTCAGGATCGCCGCCAATACCGCGCCCATGCCATTGGGCATGAAGCCCTGGGTATCGAACAGGTGGGACACGCCGCTGACCTGGCTGGTCGGCAAAAAGCCGAAGATCGCGGCCAGGCCGAGAATCACAAAGCCCACGATCGCCACGACTTTGATCAACGCGAACCAGAACTCGAACTCGCCGTAGTGCTTCACGCTGAACAGGTTGGTCGCCGTCAGCAGCAAGGTAATGATCAGGGTAAACGCCCAGATGGCCACGTTAGGGAACCAGGCGTTGAGAATGGTGGCGGCGGCGTTGGCTTCCAAAGGAATCACCAAGACCCAGAACCACCAGTACAGCCAGCCAATGGTGAAACCGGCCCAATGACCGATTGCCCGGTCGGCGTAGGTGGAGAACGAACCGGTGTCCGGTGACGCCACGGCCATCTCGGCCAGCATGCGCATGACCAGCACCACCAGCGTACCGGCAGCGGCGTAGGCCAGCAGCACCGCAGGGCCGGCGGCAGCTATCGCGTGGCCGGAGCCGACAAACAAACCGGCGCCAATAACGCCGGCAATCGACAACATCGTGACGTGACGCGGTTTGAGCCCCTGTTCGAGGTCATTGGAGCTTTGCGTACTACTCATTGACACACCTTTGCGAGGAATTGCGAAAACGGTTCGCCCGGTCTGCAGTCTTTCTTGTGAAAAGAAACCAACAAGGCGTTCTTTATTTTTTACGCAAGATTTGCGCCAAAATGTTACAAAGCCGCAATTGACGCGGGCTGTAGGACAATTCATTAACCGTTGCAAGTCATTGAGAATGCTGGCATTCCGCTACAGCGTTACCGAGCGACCCACTTTCCAGAGCAGCGCGTGCACCACAAACACACACGTAAAGTCCGCGACGCTCCATAAAAGTGCCATCAGGCGCCGTTTACCCGGTTAACCCTTCCAACACCCGGCCAAAGCTGGCACCATCGCGCCCTTTTTACGTAAAGCCTGTGGATTTTCGGGATCAAACGGTTGTTCGGTTGTTGATGGCGCGACACGCTGCTGTGCCGATGCGACACCCTGCCGCAGAGCCCCGGTTAACCGTCCGCAGCGCTGTTGGCTGTCATCCAGACGCTATGCTAGCTTGGCGCCTCGCCAGGAAGGCGGCCCAACAGCGTCGAACGCAATGAACACAATGAGGACCGCACATGGCTGAGGCCACGCCCGCGCTTGAAATCCGCAACTTGCATAAACGCTATGGTGAGCTGGAGGTACTCAAAGGTATCTCGCTGACCGCTCGCGACGGCGATGTGATCTCGATCCTGGGTTCCTCCGGTTCCGGCAAGTCCACGTTCCTGCGCTGCATCAACCTGCTGGAGAACCCGCACCAGGGGCAGATCCTGGTGGCTGGCGAAGAGCTCAAGCTCAAGGCCGCGAAAAACGGCGAACTGATGGCCGCCGACGGCAAGCAGATCAACCGCCTGCGCAGCGAAATCGGTTTTGTGTTTCAAAACTTTAACCTGTGGCCACACATGAGCATCCTCGACAACATCATCGAGGCCCCTCGCCGTGTGCTCGGCCAGAGCAAGGCCGAAGCCATCGAAGTCGCCGAAGCCCTGCTGGCCAAGGTCGGCATCGGTGACAAACGCCATGCCTACCCCGCGCAACTGTCCGGCGGCCAGCAACAACGGGCGGCCATCGCCCGCACCCTGGCCATGCAGCCCAAGGTCATCCTGTTCGATGAGCCCACGTCGGCCCTTGACCCGGAAATGGTCCAGGAAGTACTTAATGTGATCCGCGCGCTGGCCGAAGAGGGCCGCACCATGCTGCTGGTCACCCATGAAATGGGCTTTGCCCGCCAGGTGTCCAGTGAAGTGGTATTCCTGCACCAGGGCCTGGTCGAAGAGCAAGGATCGCCACAGCAGGTGTTTGATAACCCGCTTTCGGCGCGCTGCAAACAATTCATGTCCAGCAACCGTTAACGGAGCAACCTGCATGCAGAACTATAAAAAATTCCTTCTGGCCGCGGCCGTTTCGATGGCGTTCAGCGCCACGGCCATGGCAGAAACCTTGAAAATGGGGATCGAAGCGGCCTACCCGCCGTTCAACAATAAAGACGCCAGCGGCAACGTCGTGGGCTTCGACAAAGACATCGGCGATGCCCTGTGCGCCAAGATGAAAGTCGAGAAGTGCGAAGTGTATGTCTCCGACTGGGACGGCATCATCCCGGCCCTGAACGCCAAGAAATTCGACTTCCTGGTGTCCTCGCTGTCGATCACCGATGAACGCAAGCAGGCCGTCGACTTCACCGACCCGTACTACTCCAACAAGCTGCAGTTCATTGCTCCTAAAGCCACGGCGGACTTCAAGACCGACGCGGCCTACCTCAAAGGCAAGATCATCGGTGCACAACGCGCGACGTTGGCCGGTAGCTACCTGGAAGACAAGCTGCCTGACACCACCGCCAAGCTCTACGACACCCAGGAAAACGCCTACCTCGACCTGACCTCCGGCCGCCTGGACGGGATCCTCGCCGACAAGTACGTGCAGTACGAATGGCTCAAGAGCAAAGACGGTTCGGCCTATGAGTTCAAGGGCGACCCGGTTGTAGAAAGCGACAAGATCGGTATCGCCGTACGCAAGGGTGACCCACTGCGCGAACGCCTGAACAAAGCCCTGGCAGAGATCAAGGCAGACGGCACCTACAAGAAGATCAACGACAAGTACTTCCCGTTCAGCATCGAATGATCTGATCGGCCTGCCCGGCGCGCGCCTTTGAGCGCGCCGGCTTTCAGCTTTGCCTGCCGCGATATGAAAACACCATGAATTTCGATCTCTACGGATTCGGCCCCGCCCTCGCCGCCGGGGCGCTGATGACCGTCAAGTTGGCGCTCACGGCCCTGTGCCTGGGGTTGGTGCTCGGCCTGGCCGGTGCCTTGGCCAAGACCTCCCCCTACAAGTCGCTGCAATGGCTGGGCGGTGCGTACTCAACCATCGTCCGCGGTATTCCCGAACTGCTGTGGGTACTGCTGATTTATTTCGGCACGGTCAACCTGATGCGCGCCCTCGGGGAGATGCTGGGTAACCCCGACCTGTCCCTCAGCGCCTTTGCCGCCGGGGTCATCGCCCTGGGCCTGTGCTTTGGCGCGTATGCCACGGAAGTGTTCCGCGGCGCGATCCTCGCCATTCCCAAGGGCCATCGTGAAGCCGGTGTCGCCCTGGGGCTGTCGAAATTTCGCATCTTCACCCGCTTGATCATGCCGCAAATGTGGCGCATCGCCCTGCCGGGCCTGGGCAACCTGTTCATGATCCTGATGAAAGACACTGCGTTGGTCTCGGTCATCGGCCTTGAAGAAATCATGCGCCACGCGCAGATCGGCGTGACCGTCACCAAGCAGCCGTTCACCTTCTTCATGGTCGCCGCCTTCATGTACCTGGGCCTCACCGTACTGGCCATGACCGGCATGCACTTCCTGGAAAAACGCGCCAGCCGTGGCTTTACAAGGAGCACCCAATGAGCGGCGACTACAGCTGGCTGTCCCATTTCGACCTGGGCCTGAACTGGGCCGTGATCATCAAATGGCTGCCCAAACTGGCCCAGGGCGCGACCCTGACCCTGGAGCTGGTGGCCATCGCGGTGATCGCCGGCCTGTTGCTGGCGATCCCTTTGGGCATTGCCCGTTCCTCGCGGCGCTGGTACGTGCGCACCCTGCCCTATTGCTACATTTTCTTCTTCCGCGGTACGCCGCTGCTGGTGCAATTGTTTCTGGTCTACTACGGCCTGGCGCAGTTCGATGCCGTGCGCAACAGCTTCATGTGGCCTTACCTGCGCGATCCGTTCTGGTGTGCCACCGCCACCATGACCCTGCACACCGCCGCCTATATCGCCGAGATCCTGCGCGGTGCGATCCAGGCCATCCCGCCTGGCGAGATCGAAGCCGCGCGCGCCCTGGGCATGTCCAAGCCCAAGACGCTGTTCTACATCATCCTGCCCCGCGCCTCGCGCATCGGCCTGCCGGCCTACAGCAACGAAGTGATCCTGATGCTCAAGGCCAGCGCCCTGGCCAGTACCGTCACCTTGCTGGAACTGACCGGCATGGCGCGTACCATCATCGCGCGCACCTACCTGCCGGTTGAGATCTTCTTCGCGGCCGGGCTGTTCTACCTGTTGATGGCCTACCTGCTGGTACGCGGCTTCAAACTGCTGGAACGCTGGCTGCGCGTCGATGCCTGCCAGGGACGTTGAGACACGTTTCCAGGCGCTGGATGCGTTCCTGGTCGAGCACCAAGGGCTGTGGCGACCACGGCCCTTCACGCACTCCCGGCTACCCTGGGAAACCCAGCATCCGCAACTCGCCCAATGGTTGCGCCAGCGCTCGTTGGCCGATGCCGAAAGCAGCCATAACCAGCCCCACGACCTGCCCGCCCCCGCACCTTTTCCACAGCTGGCCGCGCAAGCCCTGCGCCTCAGTGCTGTGGATAAGTTACCGACCCAGCCCCTGGCAGCCGCGCGCCATCGCTTGAATGTCGACGTCCCCGGGCGTAAATGGCAGCAGATCGAAGCGTTCGGCGCCGCGCTGCACTTTGCGCAGACGCCGACCCATTGGCTGGACTGGTGCGCCGGCAAAGGCCATCTCGGGCGCCGCCTGCTGCAACCTGGCCAACAGCTGACCTGCCTGGAATACGATCCGGCGTTGATCGCCTCCGGCCAAGCCTTGAGCGATCGCCATCGGTTGCCGGTCACCCATCGCCTGCAAGACGTAATGGCAACCGTAGCGATCAACCCCGACCACACCCCCGTCGCCCTGCACGCCTGTGGCGACCTGCATGTGCGCCTGCTGCACGCGGCCAGCGCCGCCGGCTGCAAACAACTGGCGCTGGCACCGTGTTGTTATAACCGCATCAACGCCGAGCGCTACCAGGCGCTGTCCGGCGCCGGCCGTGCGTCGCGGCTGCAACTGTCGGTCGAGGACCTCGGCCTGCCGCTGAGCGAAACCGTCACCGCCGGTGCCCGCGTGCGCGTGCAACGGGATACGTCGATGGCCCGGCGCCTGGGGTTCGATCAGTTGCAACGTCAATTACGCGGCTGCGACGAGTATTTGCCCACGCCCTCGCTGCCCGCCAGCTGGCTCGACCAACCCTTCGCCGACTACTGCCGGGAGCTGGCGAGTCTCAAAGGGTTATCCACAGGCGAGCAGGATTGGCTCGCACTGGAGGCCGACGGTTGGCGACGCCTGGCTGAGGTCAGGAACCTGGAATTGCTGCGTGGTCTGTTTCGGCGCCCGCTGGAGCTCTGGCTGGTACTGGATCGGGCATTGTTTCTGGCCGAGAAAGGCTACAGGGTCGAGGTAGGCAGCTTCTGCGAATCGACACTGACGCCGCGCAACCTGATGGTGCTTGCCGAGCGCGATTAAAGGGCAAAATTGTCGCACCCCAGCCTGTGGATAACTCTGTTGATGGAATCTTTACAGAAGCTGTAGCCAACAACGCTACCGGCAAAAAGCCATGCTGCTCATTTTTTACCCACGGCATAAACCACCCGCAAAACAGGCAGTTGCAGCGTGATGAGAACGGCTCCACAAAACGTGTATTGGGTGACAGCGGCCACTGCCCAATTGTGCATAAGCATCTGGTGATAGGCGTATAAACCGCGCTTTACCGCAGCTTTCTGCAGGCGATCAACCACCGGCAAAGGTCGTTGATATCGTCGCTCGCCAGGCCCGCCGCCAGGCTGTCCAACGGGTCTGCGCCGAAGGCCAGGGCTTCGCTGATCGCCATGTCGCGATGCACCTCCCACGGCGCCTTGTTCAACCGTTGCTTGAACGCCTCGACCATGTCCAGGCTGAACGCGTTGTCTTCATCGAGCTGGTTGATCACGAAGTGCACCTGCGGCGGGCGCTCACGCTCCAGGTGCGGCGCCAACAGCGCCTGCAATTGATCCAGTGTTCCCAAAGATGCCGCGTCAGCCTGGGCGATGACCAACACCACATCGGCCACGTTCAGCGCCTGGTGCACGTACACGTTATTTCCGGCAGGGGTATCGATGACCACCGTATGGCGTGCGCTCAGGTCCAGGGGGGCGAGGTGTTGCGCCAGCCAGTCGGGTTCATCCTTGAGCCAGCGCTGCAGCTTTTCCTGTTGCTGTGTATCGCTGTCGCCAAAGGGAATGACCCGACTACCGGCAAAACCCGGCTGCTGGAGAGTCTCCCACTGCGCATGTTGCAGGCTGGCCACGCCGATGCCCGGCGCAGTCGGGCTGACCCCGAAGTGAAGCCGCAGGGCGTTTTGCGGGTCCAGGTCCAGCGCGACCACCGGTTCGCCGTGGCGCTGCAGGCCACTGCTCAAGGCGGTGGCCAGGGTGCTGCGGCCCACACCCCCATTCACCGATACCAGCGCCACCACGCTCGGGCGCGGCGCCGCGCCGGCTACCGCCTGGGTTTGTTCATTGGCGCGGGGAGACTGGCCGGAGAACGGTGTGCCGTCATCGACCGGGATGCTGCCGAAAAAGTGCAGCCGCGCATGCTGCCCTTGGGGGTCTCGGCTCACGTCCTGGCCGAGAAGAACGAGAAGACTGTCGGTGAAGCTCATCGCACATTCCTCCTCACGGCGAAGCTTAAAGACGTGAAAAAGGTCAGCTGATACGACTGCTTACCGCAGGTCTTTTTGTCGTCGCCTTAGTGCCCGCAGTCTGCTTCAAGCCAGCAACAGTGTCATTATTTTGCTGTAGGAGCTGGCTATTTTTTAGACAAGTGGCAAAAAGTCAATTTACTGACTAATCGTCACCGGGTCGTACGGCGTCTGCAGGTCGCGCTCCGGGATCTCCCAAATCAGCAACTTGGGCGGGGTTTGCTTAAACGCCGGGCTGTCGAAATACGCCTTGGCCGCACCGGAGAATTCGCCACCGTCCTTGCTGAAGTTGCCTACCGGCGCATTCAGGGCCTTTTGCAGGAAGCCCACAAAGTTGGAGTTGCGCGAGAACGAGGTGCCGATCAGCGCCACATTCGGCAGGCTGGCATCGCCGAACAGGTCGTCGGCATTGCTGGTGGCGCCACCGCTTTCATGGGCGGAACTGGCCGCGACCGACTCGCCCGGTGGCTGCAATTTCGGCGGCAGCCAGTCGAGGCCGGCCAGGCGCACCAGGTCGCCCGGGCGCACGGCGAGCGGTGCCTGGGTGATCGTGAAGGTTTGTTCCGGCGTGGCCTTGATACCGCGCTGCTGAATGCGCTGGGCCAGGGCCTGGGCCCCTGCGTTGGCGCCGATTTCGCTCCAGTGGGTATCGGTGCGCAGGTATGCCTGCGGGCCCAGGGGCTTGAGCGTGTCAGTCAGGTCCAGCGCGGAGACGCCGGCAGCCTGCAACGCGGCAGTCCAGGCCTGGACACGGCCATCGAGCACGGCTGGGCGGTACAGGCCGCAACGCTGTGCGGCCGCGATGCGGCTCTTGTCCGGCACCACCACCACTTGCAGGTCGATCCCTTTTTTGCCCAGTTGCTGTTGCAGGTCGATCACGGCCTGGGCCTTGGTCTGTGCATTGGCGTCGGCATGGCGGTTGATGCGCAGTTCATCGCTGATAAACAACCAGCCCGGGCATCCCTGGCGCACGCGCGGCCCGGTATCGCCGAAGGCCAGCCAACTGGAGCCACGCTCCAGGTTGGCGGCCTGGATCGCCATCGGTGCCTTGGCCAGTTCCTTGGCGAAACGGTGGGTCACGTCGCCATGCAGCAGCATGTCGGTGTCCACCTTGGCCGGCACGAAGCTGATCGGGCCCTTCACCATCAGCCAGGCGCAAGACAGAAGCCCCGCCGCCAGGAAGGGCACCAGCACCCAGGCCGCCAGGGGGCTGGTACGAACGGCCAATTCGCTCGGTGGAGTCGGTGCGGTAGGAGCGGGCATGGTCGGGCTTCCTTAGAACTGAAAGTACAGAAACGGTACGGCGTCGCGGCTGGCAATCAGCGCGAACGACAACACAAACCCGGCCACCGGCCACAGCGAAGCCGCCACCAAAAACCACGGCTGAGTACCAAAGCGTTGCTCGCAGCGCACCTGCCAGATCGGCGCGATGATGCATACCAGGCCCAGCAAGGCCGCCATGCCATGGGCCGGGCGCAGGGCGACCGCCATTGCGTCACCCAGGGCGATGCCGTGCATGCCGAACTGGCCGGCATACATGGTCAGTGCCGAATGGAAGTCCGGCGCGCGGAACAAGGTCCAGGCCAGGCACACAAACAGCAACGTCAGGACGTGGGACAACACCGGCGGAATACTCGGCAAGCTCGAACGCGACCAGGCGCGGTCCACGCACAGCGCTACCCCGTGGGCCGAACCCCACAACAGGTAGTTCCAGCTATCGCCGCCGTGCCACAAACCGGCAATCGCCATGGTCAGGAACAGGTTGCGATAAGTACGCCACACACCGTCACGGTTACCGCCCAGGGCGATGTACAGGTAGTCGCGCAACCAGCTGGACAACGACAGGTGCCAACGGCGCCAGAAGTCCTGGATGCTGCTGGCCAGATACGGCCGGTTAAAGTTTTCCGGGAAGTGGAAACCCAGCATCAGGCCCAGGCCGATGGCCATGGCGCTGTAGCCGGCGAAGTCGAAGAACAGTTGCAGCGAATAGGCCAGGCAACCGATCCACGCATCCACCAGGCTCGGGTTTTCCAGGTGGAAGGCAATGTCCACCAACGGCGACAAGGTGTCGGCCACCAGCACTTTCATGCCCATGCCGATCATGAAGCGCCGCGCGCCGAGGGAGAAATTCGGCCAGTTGAAATACCGCTGGTTCAGCTCGCGACGGACCCAGTCGTAACGAATGATCGGGCCGGCAATCGAGTGGCCGAACATCGAGATATAGGTGGCGTAATTGATGAAGCTGCGCTCCACCGGCACCGTATGCCGGTGTACGTCCACCAGGTAAGAAATCGCCTGCAATACGATGAACGACAAGCCGGCTGGCAACGCCACGCGCTGCCAGTCCAGTGGCATGGCGCCGTACCAGGTGATCACCTCACTCACGGTGCCCGCCACGATGTTGGCGTACTTGTACCAACACAGCACCGCCGTGTTGAACACGATCAACGCGATCAACAGGCGCACCCGGCCTTTGCCATCCTCGCGGGAGCGGTCCACCAGCAAGCCGCCGACCCATGCCACCACGGTCAAGACCATGTGCAGGAACAGGAACAGTGGGCTCAACCAGCCGTAGAACAGCCAGCTGCCGATCAACAGGATGACGTTGCGCCAGCTCGGACGAGCCAGGGCATAAATCAACAGGAAGGCCGGCAGGAACAGCGTGAGGAATTCGAGTGAGGCAAAGACCATAGTGGTGTCGGGCCCGATCAGTTAGCGAGTGCGTCAGAGGCGAACAGCAACTTCGAACCTGCAGCCGAAGGAACAGCCAGCACGCTATAGCGCTCGCCAGCCTTGAGGGTGAACGACAAAAGCTGGCCAACCGGCGCGCCGGCGCATTTGAGCTGCACCGACAGTTCCACCGGGTTGATCATGCGCCGCTGCAACGAACCTTCGGCGACCTGCTTGAACAGCTCGGCTTTTTGCGCCACGGCTTCCAGGCTCGCGTCGGCGCACGTGGCGTCGGCGTTGATAAAGGCCAGGGAGGCCTTGAGCGCGTTGAAGTCGTCCGGCTGTTCGCGCACCACCAATTGGCGCGTGGCGCCCTTGGCGTCGACCAGCGCCACCACGGTGGCGAATTCGCCTGGGGCGACGGTCACCGACAGGTCGGCGTCCTTGCCATCGCGGCTCAACACGCCCTTGATCGGCTTGTCACCGCCCACCACCGGCAGGAAGGACGAGACCAACTTGTCGCCATTCAACACCAGGCTGGCCTTGGAGCCGGCGGCCACCAGCTTCAGTTCGCTGCCGGTGCCGTTGGCAAACCGCAGGAACGCTGCGTCTTGCTCCGGGCCGGTGGGATACAACGGGATGTCGGCGCTGTAGGCGCTGACGCTGGCGAGCAAGGCCGCCAGACCCAGGGTCATCCGTTTCATTATTTGCTTCCTTTACCGTAGGCCGATGGCGGCAGGTCACCCAACGCAGTACCAATAGCCTTGGCCCACTTCTGGTAACCGTCGATGGTGAAGTGCTGGCCGTCGGTGGTGATCCACTCGCCCGGCTTGGAGAAGGTCAACGAGTCGATGTAGGTGCACGGCGCCACGTTACTGGCCAGGAACGACGACATCAGCTTGGTGCGGGTGTCGTCCTTCTTGTACTGGGAACCGACCTTGCCCCATGGCGGGCCGACCCACACGCACTTGGTGCCAGTCTCGGTGATCGCCTTGGTCAGCGAGGTCACGCTTTTCCAGGCCCAGGCTTTGGGGAACACCGGGTTGGTGTAGGAACCCATGGTGTCGCCGATGATCAGCACCACCACATCGGGTTTGTCCTTGGCGATCAGGTCTTTGATCGGCGTGGTGCTCATGGCGTTCTTGCCGTAGATCACCGCTTTGCCGGTGGGCATGCGTTCGCCGCCGCACTCGACTTTTTTCGGCACGACCCAATCCGCCGCACCCGCGCCACAGGCGCCGATGGAGTGAACCACCGCACCTTGCTTGGTCAGGTTGTCTTGCAGCGGGTTGAGCAACGAATCGGGAAAGCTCATATGACTTTCGCCCAGTACCAGCATGGTTAGGCCGGCAATCGCAGAAACAGGCATGAATGACTCCGATTTAATCAATTGGAATAGGGGGAACGGTACGGGCTGACCGGCAATGGCATCGGCCCGCTCAGGTCCTCGAACAAGTAGCGCAAGTAAGCATTACCGGCGTACTGGCGGTAGTCCTGGGCGTTATCAAGACCGATTTCGCCACCCAGGTAGAACCGCGAGCTCAGACGATATTCGGCAGCAGCGTTGAAGCTGTAGCCGACGCCGGTTTTGCTGGAGCTTTCGTACTTGGGATTACCCCTGGACGCCTGAAGTGTGCTGTCGCCAGGGAAATAATCCGTGCCATCTTGCGCGATATGCTGCAAGCCCACCGAACTTTTTACCTGGTAGCTGAAGCGGTCAAAGCTTTGTGCCCAACGAATCGGCACACCCAGGGAGAAGAAACGCTGCGGGCTGAAGTAACCGCCGTTGCCGTAGGTGTAGAAGTCCTGGTTTTCCTTGAAGGTCATCGCCGAGCCGCTGATCCCCAGGGTCAACGTGTCCCGCGGGTTGTTGCGCAGGTACCAGTAGATACCGCTGCCCAGTTCCAGGCGGGTGTTGTCTTCGACGTTATTGCCCAGCAGTTCATGCAGCGACGCGTAACCGTAGACGCCCAGCTTCTGGTTGTCGTAGCTCAACTCGCCACGGCCGCCGTTGGCGGTGACGCCGCCCCACTTGTTGCCCTCGCCGTCTTCGGAACCGGCAAAGGAGGTGACACTGTCAGTGACCGGACGCCGCGAAATGTTCGCGCCATAGCGGAAGTTCGGATTGGCTTCAAACGGACGCGACACACTCACGCCACCCACGAGGGTGTTGTAGAGGAAGCCCAACGGGCTCACACCGACATCAGCCTTAACGCCTTCATCCGGGTTTTCAAATGCCACGGCCAGGCCTACACCGCTGTCGCTCTGGGAACCCGCCGGGGTCGTGGAGCCTTTGCCGAAGCGCGACAACGCATCGCTACCGACGCTACCCGCACTCACGTGCACCGGCGTCACGCGCAACGCCACGGTGTTGTCACCCACCGGCATCCGCGCCTCAAACGGCGCTTCCACGTCGGTGATCTTGCTCAAGCCTTTCTCACCGTTGTTGCTGCGCACGCTCAAACCCTGCACCACATAACCGGTACGGTCACGCAGGATCGTATCCAACGCGCGCCGCGCCGGGCTCAGCTCGGGGCTGTCGATGGAGGCGATGTTCGAGGGCGGCACAAACGGCTCGCTCAAGTCGTTGGACGTCGCGCTGGCAAACGCGCTGGACGTCACGGTCTTGGTCGGCGCATCGATCGGCGGCGGTACAGCGCCGGCGACAGTCAGGTCGGTGACCTGGCGACGCTGGCCCGGCAGGCCCACGAAGGGGTTATACGACTTGCTTTGAGTGTCGGCCTGGGCCACCTGGGTCTTGGCCTTCATGGCGTTTTCAATCGCCAGGGCCTTGCGCAGCAGTTCAGCGGCTTCGCTGTTCTTGCCCAAGCCCTGGTAGATACGCGCGGCGGAGGTGAGGATCTCCGGGTTGGCCGGTTCCAACGCCAGGGCCTTGTTGCTGGCCGATTGCGCCAAGTCACGGTCGTTGCCTTTCAAGGCAATATCCGCCAGGCCCATTTGCAGGCGCGCATTGTTCGGGTTCTGCTGGATCAGCGGCGCATACAGCTCCATGGCCTTCTTGCCGTTGCCGCTGGCGGCATACATGCGCGCCAGGGCGCCGACGCCCAAGGCGTCGTTGGGACGCTGGGCCAGGGCCGGCGAGAGCATGTCGTAGGCCGCCACCAGGTCGTTCTTCTCGCGCAGGGCATCGGCCTGCTTGACCCGGTACAGGTAGATCAAATCGTCGTAGCGCTGGCGACCGATCTCGGTCAATGGCTGGCCTTGCACTTCGCGCAGGATCTCGCCCGCCTCGCTGTACTTGTTGGCCTTGAGCAGCACGTTGGCGTACAGCAGTTTCTGGTCGACCGTCGGGTTGGGGTTGTTCTCCACCACCTTCTGCATCATGTCCAGGCCGTACTGCGCGGCACCGACTTCCACATAAGCGGCGGCCAGCACGGCCACGCGCTCAGGCTTTTGCCGCGTCAGCGGTTCGGAGCGACCCAGCAGTGCCAGGGCTTCGGGGCGCTGGCCACGGCGAGCGGTTTCGATGGCGATGTCGGTCTGCTGGTGCAGCGCGATATCGATCGCCAGCTCGTTCATGTCAGCGGTGCGTTGGGCGGTCGGGATACGGCCCAAGGTGGTCTCGGCTTGCTTCCACTCGCTCAACTCGGCCGACAACAAGGTGCTGGTGTACAGCGCGTCCGGCTGGTTGGGCTGGGTCTTGAGCAGACCGTCGATCAAGGCACGGGCGTTGCGGATCTGGCCGTCGCGCAGGTACATGCGGGCCAGGGCAAAGCGGGTCCAGGGGTTTTCCGGGTCGGCATCGAGGGCCTGGCGGTAGGCGGCCTGCGCGGCCTTCACATCGCCGCGCTGTTCGGCCAGCTTGCCGACCTGGGTGGCGCGCAGTGCGTTGATTTTCACGCTTGGCGCGAACTTGGCGCGCTGGGCGGGCGACACCGAGTCGATCAGCTTCAAGGCTTCGTCCGGCTGGCCCGATTGGGACAGTACGTTGATCAAGCCACTCAGTGCATCCGGGTCGCCAGGGTGACGGGCCAGCACCTTGCGGTAGCCGGCTTCGGCGGCGTCGAACTGATTGTCCTGGGCCTGGAAACCCGCCAGGGCGACGGCGGCGCCGGGTTGACCGGGGTTCAGGCGTTCGGCCTGGGCCACCAGGTCACGGGCCTGGGCGCCACGGCCGGCGCGCTGGGCGTCGCGGCTCTGGCTGATCAGGTTCCAGTAACGCACGTCATTGAGCGCCGTTTGCCACGCCGCACCACCCGGTAAACGGGTGGCCTGTACCAGGTAGTTTTCCGCTTCGCTGTAACGCTCTTGCTGTTGACGCAACACGCCCATGCCACCGAGGGCATCGACGTCATTGGACTTCTCGGCCAAGCGCGCGGCCAGCAGCGGCTCGGCGGTTTTCAGGTCGCCAGCGTCCAGGGCCTTGAACGCCTTGGTCATCTGCGGATCGCGCTGCCAGGTACCGCCATTTTTGCCTTGGGCAATGCCTTTGTTCATCAGCGCGCGGATCTCGGTGTCATCCGGGTGCGCAGTGAGGAACTGCTGGAACAACGCCACCTGGTCGGGCTTGGGCGGGCCGAGCCAGATCAGCGCGAAGCGCCAGGTTTCATCGGCGTTACCGCCCACGTCGTTGTTCGGTGCCAGCTTGGCCAGCGCGCGAATACCGTCGGCACGGGTGGCCGGGTTACGCGCCAGGTGCTTGGCCAGGAACAGCGCGACGATCGGGTCGTTCGGCCGCTCACGGGACAAGCGCTGCAGGCCGGCGATCGCTTCATTGGTGCCCTTGGCGGTGAAGCCCAGGGTGTTGTAGTACTCGCGGGCAATCAGGCCCTGGGGCTGGCGGCCCTGGAAAATCTGGCGGTACAAGGCCACGGCCTTTTCGCGCTCGTCATCGGGCTCACCCAGTTCACGGGCCTGCTCCAGCAACTTGGCGTTGTCGGGCTTGTTGACGGTGATGTCTTGCTCCAACTGCAATGCCTGGCGCGGGACCGGGCTCAGCGCTTGCAAGCGGGCCAGGTATTTCTGCGCCTCGGCCGGGCGGTTCTGTTGCACCTGGATCAGGCCGATGCCGTACAGCGCATCCGGCTGGTCCGGGCTCAGGCTCAGCAGTTTTTGCCACGTCTCAAGGGCGCGCTCAGGGTTTTTCTTCGACTGCCAGTAGTAGCCCTGCTCGATCAGCAGGGACTGGGGGTCGCTGGTTTCGGCCAGGCTGGCACTGGAGGCCAGGGCGGCGAGAATCGCAATGGCTAGCGTGTGACGGCGCATGCTGCCTCCCAGGATAGTTTGACCGTACCGTCTTGTTCAAAACGGTACTTCTGATCGGCAAAGCCCTGGCTGAACAGGCTGAGCATGTAGTCGTAGTAGATTGGCTGCGCGCTGTCAGGTGCCGACGGGGCCAGGGCTTTGTTGAGCGCGTCGTCGACCTTGGCCTTTTGCAGTTGTGCCAGGGCGGTTTCGCCACGGGCCTGGAAGAAGGCAATGGTCGATGCCGAGAAGCTGAGCGGCGAGTAGCCGTTGTTCTTCTCCACTTCGCCGGTGGTGACGTGGATTTTCTCCGGCGGGAAGCCGGTGGCCGCCGCAGCCGTCGCCCGGGACATACCGCCCAGGGACTTGAGCATGCCCGCCGCCAGTGGATCGCTCTTGGCGGTCATGCCGGCCCACATGTAGGTGCGGATCGCGTCGTAGCTGCCCAGGTCATCGGAGAACGGGTCGACCACAAACAGCCCGGTGTTGGCGCTGGTGGCGCGGTAGCCGACCCAGTTGGCCGCCAGGCCATGGGGGTTGCTGGCGGTATCGGCGAGCATCCGCGCGTTGCTTTCGGCCACTTCGTTCCAGCCGGCGTTCGGGCGCTCCTTATGGAAGCGACGCAGTTGCGCCAGCACCTGGTAGCTCGGGTTGAAACGCCACAAGCCACCGCCATGCACGTAGCCGACCGGCCCTGGCAACAGCATCTTGCCCAGGCCCGGCACGCGCACGATCAGGTTGCGTTCGACGTTGGCCAGCAACAATTGCGCGTCTGCGCGGTACTGCGGGGCATTCCATACGCGGGCCGCTTCGAGCAGCGAGTAGGCCATCCACAGGTCAGCGTCGCTGGCGGAGTTAGGGTCGATGATGCCCCAGGTGCTATCAGGCTTTTTGCCCCATAACCAACCCGGCAGGTTCTGACCGATATCGGCCCCCGACATGTTGGCCTTGGTCCAGGTCCAGAGCTTGTCAAAGCCTGCGCGGTCGTTACCGACGAGGGCGAAGAACATCGCGTACGACTGCCCTTCCGAACTGCTCTCGGTGGGTTTCATCGACGAGTTCAGCACGCGACCGTCATCCTGCACGAAGCGTTTGGCGTAGTTCTGCCACAGCGGCCAGTCGCAGGTCTGCGCTTGCGCAGCGCCTGCAAACATCACCGAGCCCAGCGCTATCAGGGCCATGCTACGCAGCGGGCTCATGCCAACCGCCGTTTTGCACGGGCACGCAGCGACAGGTAGATCAGGCTGGTCACCACGGCGAGGCCGAGGAAGGTGATCAACAGCATCCAGCCCAGGTTCTGCGAGAGTTGCCACTGCATGAACTTGAAGTAGTTGAGCTTGCCGACGTAGTACTGCTCGTCCGCCACCAGCGAGCTGATTTGCGTGCCTTGTACCACCGCCAGGCTGCCCTGGATCGAGTCTTTGTAGTTGTCACCGCCGATCAACGCGGAGGTGGCTTCCAGCAGGCCCTGAGGCTGGTTGCTGGCGATCAGCACCACGCTGCGGCCAGCCTTGAGCGGCGATTGGAAACCCGCCAGCCAGGTGCTGCTGCTCAAGCTGTTGAAGGTGATCCCGGTATTGGCGGTGTGGGTGTTAGCCGCAGGGTCCGGGCTGACCCAGCTGCGTACATAACGCGGCAGGTCAGACAGCAGGAACTGGTGTTGCTCGCCATCGCTGGTTGCCGGCAGGTATTGCTGCCACTGCTTGAGCAACGGTTGGTTGCCTGCGGTGGCGAGTACCAGCAAGTCTTTGTCGGCAACGCTTTGCACGTCCTTGGCCTGCACCACTTTGACGGCGGTCGCCGGGTAACCGGTGGCTTCGCCGAAGCGGCCGAGCACGGTCAGGTACGCGGTGAGTTCGTCGGTGCCGTAGTTGTCGGGCATGACCACAGCCGATTCCGACAAGTCAGCCAGGCGGGTGAACGGGAAGCCGGAGTCGTTGAACACGCCCAGGTTCGGCATGGCGATAAAGTGCTGGTAGCCGGTGACATCGAGGGTGGAATCCGGGTCGATGGAACCGCGCATGTTGTCGACGATGATGTCGCGGCATTCGCCTTCTTTGATGTAGTCGTACATAAAGCGCAATTGCAGCTTGGACTTGGGCGACGCCGAGCTGATCGGCAACAGGGTCGTCACTTCACGCGGCAGGCTTTCGTCTTTCTTCAGCTGGTCGAGCAGGGTTTGACCACCGCCGAGGTTGCTCACCGACGGCAAGGCCACGGACTTCATGAACTGGTCATTCAGGCCGATCAGCAGCGACGAGTTGGTCGACACCTGCTGCGGCGTGTAGCGGTATTTGACCTTGAGCGGCACACCCTCTTCACGCCAGTTGAACAGGTCGGGCGGCAGGCGCAGGTCGACGCTGATGGCGCCGGGGTTGTAGCCCGACACGCTGAGTTTCTGCTGCTCAACCAACTCGCCCAGGCGCACCGGGCGGTTGCTCGGCAGCCAGTTCGGCGCGTCGTACGGACGGCGTGGCGCGAGGCTGTCGAGCTTGGTGATGACCACACTGTTGCCGGCCAATACCGGGTTGCCCAAGGCGACCGCCGTGGCGGCGCGCTTGAGCTCTGCGCCATCGCGACCGGTCACGATCAGCAGCTTGCCGTTGGCATCGTTGGGGTTGGCGAGCAAGGTCAGGGTCGGGCCGGTCGGCTTGGCCACGGCGATACCGTGTACATCCATTGCATCGGTGGTTTGCACCAGTAGGATCGCGTTGCCCTTGGCCGGCAGGTCACCGAGGGTGGTAGGGAAGGTCGCGCCACGGTAGCTGGCGAGGCCGCCAATCCACGAGGACAAGGTGCCGGCAGCTTCCAGCGCGGCGCTGTCCGGGGTGGTCGCGAACACGAACGGCAGGCTGACCTGGCGCGCATCACGTTTGTCGAAGAACGGCAGCGGCAATACAGCCAGGTCGTCCTTGAGCACGATCGGCTCGACCTGCACTTTCAACTCACTGCTGTTGCTGATTTTTGCCCACAGGCTGCTGTGCAAGGGGTCTTCGCAGGACATCGTGTAGTGGCCGATGAACTGCAGGCTCAGACGGTTGAACTCGGTGATCAACTTCGGCGGGATCTGCACCAATTGTTCTTGCTGGGTGCCCGCGCCTTCTTTAGGCAACGGCAGGCTGGCGGCGACTTCGCCGTTGACCAGCACGTTGATCTGCGACAGGTCCGCCAACAGTGCCGGCGAGTAGCTGTACTTGAGCAACAACTGCGCGCCCTTCACCACTTCATCGGCACGGATGTCGAAGTTGACGCTGTCGGACGACTCCACGCCTTGCAGGTTCATGGTGTCGCGACGGCCCAGTTGCTTGAGCGTCAGGCTGTAGCCGGTGTCGGTGCTTTGTACCGGTACCGTGGTGACGGCTTGCTCGGCAGCTTGCGCCAGCGAATTCAGGCCCATCAGCGAGGCGATCATCAGCGCGAGTGCACGGCGCGGATGAGGACGAGAGAACATATTCGAGGTCATGGCTTGTCCATCAGCGTATCGAGCGGTTGTGTAGGGGTGCGGCGCAAGGCCAGACGCAATTCGTGCAGGGTGGCGCGGCCGAGGGTGAACAGGCCGCCGATGCCAATGGCGCCGACTTCACGCAGGGCTGCCAGCGGGGTGTCGGGCTGGCCGGCTCCCCAACTGGCGGCCCAGGTGTCGGCACGCGAGAACGTCAGGCGAACCAGTTCGCTTTGCTGGCGCAGGCTGAGGGGTTCGAACTGGGCACCGATCTGCGCGCCCTTGCTGAACACCACCCGCGCTTCAAACAGGCTGTCCTGGCCGTTGCGCGACAGCACCAGTTGCACACGCTCACCCTGGGTGATCGAGTGGCCGTCGCTGAGCATCAGGCCGAAGCCATTTTGCGAAAAGTCCTGGGTGACGCCATCGAGCACGCGGCCATCGGCGCAAATGATGCTCACCGGCAGCTTGGCGCTGACGCGCGGCTCGGAACGCACTTGGCGCGCCTCGGACGCTACGGCCACGGCGGCGCTGGTGATGATCAGGTTGTAGAGGGTCCAGGTCAGGTTGATCGCCACCGTCACGGCCGTGGACGCATCGCCCCAGACCAACTGATGGATACCGAAGCCCAAGCCGATCAGGTTCACCGCCAACAGCACCAGGTAGGGCCGGGCGAGTTTCCAGTCGAAGAACTGCTTGTCGATGATGCCGCCCTTGTCGGTGACATTGAAACCACCGGCCTTGGGGTTGACCAGCGCCACCAGCACCGGCGGCAGGATGTACCAGGCCAGTACGGTCTCGTACACCTCGTTCCAGAACGAGTGACGGAAACGCCCCTGGATACGTGAGTTGGTCAGGCTGGAATGCACCAAGTGCGGCAACACGTAGGCGACGATCATCAGCGCCGAGGCGTGGAAGATTTCCGCGCCGAAAATCAAATAGGCCAGCGGCGCGGTGAGGAACACCAGGCGCGGCAGGCCATAAAAGAAGTGCAGCATGGCGTTGGCGTAGCAGATGCGCTGGCCCCACTTGAGGCCCTTGCCCAGCAGCGGGTTGTCGGTGCGGAAAATCTGCGCCATGCCCCGTGCCCAGCGAATCCGCTGGTTGATGTGGCGCGACAGGCTCTCGGTGGCCAGGCCCGCGGCCTGCGGGATCGCCAGGTAAGCGGTGTTGTAGCCCAGGCGGTTGAGCTTGAGCGCGGTGTGGGCGTCTTCGGTCACGGTCTCGACCGCCACGCCGCCGATTTCCAGGAGCGGCTTACGGCGAATCACCGCACACGAGCCGCAAAAGAAGGTGGCGTTCCACAGGTCGTTGCCGTCCTGCACCAGGCCGTAGAACAGCTCACCCTCGTTAGGCACGGCGCGGAAGGTGTCGAGGTTCTTTTCGAACGGGTCCGGCGAGAAGAAGAAGTGCGGCGTTTGCAGCATCGCCAGCTTCGGATCTTTAAGGAACCAGCCCAGGCTCACTTGCAGGAAGGAGCGCGTCGGCACGTGGTCGGCGTCGAACAGGGCGACGTATTCGCCGTCGGTGACCTTCAGCGCTTCGTTGAGGTTACCGGCCTTGGCGTGGAAGTTATTGTCGCGGCGGATGTAGTTCACACCGACCTTGCGGCAGAAGTCGCGGAACTCATCACGGCGGCCGTCATCGAGCACGTGGACGCGCAGCTTGTCCTTGGGCCAGTCCATCGCCTGGGCGGCGAAGATGGTCAGCTTGACGATGCTCAGGGCTTCATTATAGGTGGGGATAAACACGTCGACCGTCGGCCACTCTTCCGGCTCGGTGGTCAACCATACCGGCGTGCGGCGCAGCGGCCAGGCGGTTTGCACGTAGCCGAAGATCAGCACGATCAGCGCGTAGAACTCGGCCGCGACCAGGCCGTAGCCGAAGAACATGTCGAGCCAGGTTTCAAAACCCAGGGTGGAGGTCAGGCGCCAGAACATGTAGCGCAGCGACGCCACCAACGACAGCACCACCAAAGCCAGGATCGCCAGGCGCCCCGGGATCTTGCGCAGCACCAGCACCACGACGAAGCACACGGCGGCGAACAGGCATTGGCTGTAGAGGTCCAGCGGCGCGCTGATAATGCTCAGCAACAACAAGGCGCCGAGCACGCAACTGGTAACGACCAGTACCGTGCGCAGCGCCGCAGGCCAGCGATTGAAGCGCGCGATGGCGCCATTTAGGCGCTGTTCAGCGCGCCCTTCGACGAAGGGCGTGGAGAGCGTATTGTCGGTCATGGAAGGTCCGAGTCGATGCGTTCGAGCAAGGCGCGGCACAGAGCGTGGACGTCCTGGCTGCCGATACTGTTGACGGTTGGGTCGAGGGGATCACGCCCGTAGGCCTGGGCTTCGCTGAACGACAGATCACGATGCACTGTGCCCAGCAGGGCATTGCCCAGGCGCGTCTTGAACACCTCGACCATGTCCACGCTGAAACGGTGGGCAGCGTCCAACTGGTTGATCACATAAAAGGACTGTGGCGGCTTCTCGCGCTGGAGGTAGGGCGCGAGCATCGCGTCCATCTGCGCCAGGGTGCTGAACGACGCCACATCCGGCTGCACCACCACCAGCACCGCGTCGGCGACCGACAGGGCCTGGCTGAAGTACACCGTGTTGCCGGCAGGGACGTCGATAACCACGATGTCCTGGCCGCTCAATTTAAGACCGGCCAAGCGTTGGCTCAGCCACTGCTCATCCTGGCCCAGCCAGCGATTCAGGCTCTGCTGTTGTTCGTAGTCAGTGCCCCCGAACGCCACCAGGCGGCAACCGGCAAAACCGAATTCCGGCAAGGCTTCCCAGCTTTGGTTATGCAGGCTGGTGGCGCCCACGCCAGGCATGTCGAGACCCAGGCACAGGTGATGACGCAGGGCGTTTTGCGGGTCCAGGTCCAGCGCCAGCGCCGGCCGCCCCTGGCGCTGCAAACTGCTGGCAAGCGCCGCGGCCAAGGTGCTACGGCCGACACCGCCTTTGACCGAGACCACCACCACGACTTTCGGTGTGGGCTGCGCCGAAGACACTTCAGGGCGCAGATGGTCGGCTTCGCCGTGGTTCAGCTCTTCCAGCAGGCGCAGCAGCGGCGCCGACGGGGCTTCATCCACAAGCGCCGCAGCGACAGGCAGGGGCTTAACAAGCGCCGGGCTTTCCAGGACCTCTACATCGTCCTCAATGAACTCATGGACAAATTCGATTTCGCGGTAGCCATTTGGGTTGGCACCCAGCTTGTTGAATAGTTTTGAAATGTCATCTGCTCGACTCACTCACTGCCCCTCCCCACCTGATTTGCGCTTTAAAGGCGATAAAAAGGTCAGCAAAGAGCTGACCTTGTATTTTTCTAGTTATGTGGTGTGAGGCGCATTCTGTGATATCACATTGATGGTGTCAGTATTTTGATGCTTTTTGCTCTTAATTATCCGACGAACGGCGTGGCGCCATTTTTATGACGATTTACCGGATAAAAACGTATTATCTGTAAGAACATGAACTTGCACTGATTTATCCGGCTTCTTGTTGTCCGACCGGTCAAGAACGGCACAAATCTGACATAGCCTTCAACAATTAATCAGTTGCCTCACACTGTCTCGAAAATTTGCCTACACGGTTAAGTAATTAAACCCACCGTTCATATCGCGCGACAGAATACTCAAACCCCTGCCGGATTCAAGGCAAAACCCGCCGGGCGGTCGCTGGCAAAGTCGCACCCGCCTTACCCCTGCACAGATACCCCCAGCGCCGACACACAGCGAAGCAAAACCCGCGCCGCCAGACCCACAACCGCCATCGGCCGGGCCGTCAATCAGCCCTGCCTTTATTCACCCCGAGCAGCACGCCCAAAACGGCCCACCCCAGTGCAACCGCGATAACGGCGCGCCCGCCTTTAGCGCAAGCCGCAGCGGTTAACGCAGTCGCCGCTCCGTAAACGCGTAATCCTCCTGACAATCCCCGGAAGGCCCCGCCGCCACACTCACGTAACGCACCGTATCCGCGTCCACCAGCTGATAGGTGTACACATCCGGCATACGCACCCCATCCGTGCGCAACTCATTCTTGCCATTCACCGCCGACCACGTGCCCTGCTCTGTCTGAATCGCCTGCGTCTGCTGTACATCGCGGAAGAAAGTAATGGTGAAACGCCCATCAGGCTTGAGGTGGGTGGTCCACGACAGGAACTGGCATTTATCGGTTTGCGTGCGCAAGCCCTTCCAAGTACCAACCAAGGCCGGGTCATAGGCGGGCTTCTGAGTTGAACAGGCGCCGAGGGCAATGGTGAGGAGGATGAGGGAGAGAGTCCGTTTCATGTGGAGCTTCCTTTTAGGTGGAAAGGCTTGCGACTGCGCCTGGCAGTGGAGGATGAATCCTACTGACATGGGGAAGAAAAAGGGATCGCGGCAAGGTTTGTAAAAATAGTCAGAATTCAGGGGTTTACAGATGCTTGCCAATCGCTATAATCGTCGCCCTAACACGCCGGTATAGCTCAGTTGGTAGAGCAACTGACTTGTAATCAGTAGGTCCCGGGTTCGACTCCTGGTGCCGGCACCATACAAGGTTCCAGAGAAGGCTTTCAAAATCTCTGGAACCCCCAAAAAACCCGCCTTCTGGCGGGTTTTTTCGTTTTGGGGTTCCATCGGTTTCCGTCAGAAACTGGTGGATTCCAACCGTTTTAAGGGTAGAGTTTGGGATACAGGTCACTTCGATAAAAGGGAGTACCCTTATGTCGCGCACCACAGCTCCGCTCTCCGACGCAGCTTGCCGCTTGGCAAAACCTACAGACCGCGCCTACAAGCTTTTCGACGGCGATGGCCTCTATCTCCTAGTCCAACCCAATGGCCGCAAAGGCTGGCGGCTCCGTTACGTCAAACCTGACGGACGGGAAGGACTGACCTCGTTCGGCAACTACCCCGTCATTGGCCTCGCCGATGCGCGCCGCAAGCGCTTAGAAGTCAAGCGAATGCTAGCGGATGGCGTTGATCCTATAGAGACCAAGCACCAAGCCAAGGCGGAAGCCGTAATCAAAGGCAGAACCTTTGAAAGCGTTGCGCTCGACTGGCATACGGAAATGTCGGCCAAGTGGGCACCAGGCCATTCCAAGACTGTGATGAGCCGCCTCAAAACCCACGTGTTCCCGCTGATCGGCGCCCGCGCCATAGTCGACCTCGACACCCATGACCTCATGCAGCCCTTGGAAACGATCAAGAAGCGCGGAACGATAGACGTAGCTTTAAGGGTACAAAACTACCTGCAGAGCATCATGCGCGAGGCAAAACGCCTCCGACTTATCACCGCCAACCCTGCTTACGACCTCGAAGGCTTGATCAAAGCCCCGCGGGTGGTACATCGCCCCGCTCTACCCTTATCGCGACTGCCGGAACTACAGCAACGGATCGACACCTATAAAGGCCGCGCACTTACCCGCCTGACGGTGATGCTATCGCTGCATGTGTTTGTACGATCCAGCGAACTGCGTTTCGCCCGCTGGAGCGAGTTCGACCTCAAGCGCGGTACCTGGGAGATACCGGACACTCGACCCGCGTTGGAGGGAGTACCCTTTTCCACAAGGGGTACGAAGATGGCAGGGGATATCCATTTAGTACCCTTATCGCCGCAAGCAGTGGCGCTACTCGAAAAAATCCATGCACTCACAGGCAAATTCGCATTGGTCTTCGCAGGGGATGCCAAACCCTGGAAGCCCATGTCCGAAAATACCGTTAACAACGCGCTTCGGACGATGGGATACGACACCAAAACCGATATCTGCGGGCATGGATTTCGTTCGATGGCCTGCAGCGCACTGATCGAGTCAGGATTGTGGTCGGAGACAGCCATTGAACGGCAGATGAGCCACAAGGAGCGCAACAACGTCCGCGCCGCTTACATCCACAAGGCCGAGTTCATCGAGGAGCGCAGGCTGATCATGAACTGGTGGAGCCGGTACCTGGAGGCCAACCGGCAGGAGCATGTCACTCCACACGAATTCGCGAACCAGACAGGAGCGAACGTCACTCGCCTAAAAGCAAAACGTGGCGCAACCGAGTAAGCGCTCGGTCTTCATATCTCAGCGATCCGCTTGTCCACGCGGGTCCATCCAAACAGGGCTGCAAAGCCGCCCTGCTTGGATGGACCTCACTTAAAAAATCTAAAGCCCACACAACTGTCTGTGGAAAACCACTGATTTCCACCGGTGGATAATTTCATCCACAGCCGCAGAACTCCCGAAAATTGGAGTCTTGACCCGAATTATCCACAGGCGTAGAAAAGATCGGGCAAAGCGCTGTCGTCGACAGCAACCCAGGTAGCCAGAACCTTTAAGGCTACGCCACACCGTGGTGGTTCACCCAAAGTGCGATTAGCGTCCGGCGGCTCGCACGATCACAGCGATGTGATGGATGCCTACTTTTACCAGTGTGCCCACTGCGGCAACTTCCCCCTTTCATAGCTGCCTTGCAGCAACCTATCCGCTTGGCCATTTCCTTGCGCCAACCTGCGCCCGTCTCTTTCTCCCGGAAAGAGACGGGCGCTCCTACCACTGCTGCAGCCCACCTCGTACAAGGCTTTGCGGCATTCCCCCTTGTGACAATTGGCGTGACAAACACCGAAGTCACCAGCAACAGCGATGCAGATGATGGTGCCGCAGCCCACGGAATGGACTGCACCTGACTGACAGTCAGGCATGCCCCGGTCATCGCTTCACTGCCTTCACCCGACTCAGGATCTCGCGGCACTGGTCTCGTCAGCCAGTGCAGCCTCCACCCGCCCACTTCCTCGGAAGTGCTCAGGAGGCCAGATCATGAGATGCCCAAGCTCCCGGTCGTAAGGAGCCGCCAGTCCCACGTTAGTGGACAACCCTCACAGGTCGCAGGGGCCTTGATCCCTGATAACACTCAACATTCGTGGCGGGATGACGTGGGGAAAGTTTCAAAGATTTGGCTTCGACAGGAGTTTGATCATGGCATTGGTAGGTAGAAGGGATGGGCGGAATTTTGGATATGGACGGCAACTGAGTTATGCCGGGCCACAGGCGTTGCGCGATCTGTTTGGCGGCGGGCATTACGGCACAGTCAAGGCGCACAGTGATCGCTGGCAGGCGTTTGTTCGTTGGTGTCGGTCGGAGGATGGGCCGGGGTTTAACGATGCGCGACAAATTGATCGGCAGACCTTGGTGGACTACGCCGAACATCTGCGACAGCAAGTTGAACATGGTGAGATTGCCATCGCGACTGCGCAAAACCGGTTGTCCAGCGTGAACCGGACCCTCGCCGCACTGCGCGGTGATCAGTATGTGAAGGTATCGAGTCCGAGCAAGGCGCTGGGCATGCAGCGCACAACCGTCCGAATATCAACACCGCAAGGCCAGGCTCTTGAACAGGTTAAGGGGGTCGTGAACGCGCTGTGCGAACACCAACTGCCGCGCGCCGCAGCCATTGTGCTATTGGCCCGAGCCACCGGCATGCGCTTGCGCGAGGCCGTCTTGGCCGACCTGCCACGCTTGAAACGTGAAGCCGAACAATTCGGCAAGATTAACATTCAGGACGGCACCAAAGGTGGCCGCGGCGGTGCAACAGCACCTCGTAGGATCAGGGTGGACGACCATATTCGTGAAGCACTCATGCACGCCGAAAAGGTCTCGCCCGGCGGTAGCCGCAACCTGCTTGCACCGGACGAAAGCTACCTCGATTTTCAACGGGAAATCGTCCGCCCCGCACGGGACATCCTCCATAAGCACAACCTCAAAGGCTTCCACGAATTGCGTGCAGCCTATGCGTGCGAACGCTATAAACAGATCACCCACCACCTAGCGCCCATCAACGGTGGCAGGTGCAGGCGGCTCGATCCGCGCCTTGATCGAGAGGCAAGATTACAAATCAGCTATGAGCTGGGACACGGTCGAATCGATGTGGTCTCGGCATACATCGGTGGTCGAGCATGAGTAAACCCATCGACATGGAGCTTTTCCTAGCGGGAGTTCTAACCGGGTCGCATGCCAGTCGCGAGCGCCACCTACGCCAGGCAAAAGCCATTCAAACAGCGATCTCTGATCGCTGGCACCGAGATAGCCCATGGACATGGAGGCGAAAGCATCTCATTTGGTATCTGACACAAGCACTGCGACATCATAAAAAATCAACAGTGACCTACTATAGGTTGACGCTGAAGCTGATCATCACACGCTTAGATAAACCCTGGGTTATCTAGGTACAACTGCCCACCCTTCAGCCATCCGCTGACTTCCACCAATAAAAATAGTGTGTTGTTTCACATAGCTGAATTATTCTTGTCTGCGTGCAGCAGTAGGAGAGGAAAACCTCCAAAAAAGGCACTATCCATGTGAGCATGGCACTACCACCCCCAAGCATAGGATCTAAAGCGCCACAATCACTAACACATAAAAATCGTAACATTTTGTAATATTGGCTTTATCCACTAAGCCAAAAGGATGAGGGGTTTATGGATCACGAATACTCATTACTAGGCGGCGTGAACCGTGCACAAATAGGGAGATATATAAGCATTGCAGCCGCAGCAATTTCAGGCGCTATAGTTTTTCTCGTTTTGTCAGCAATAGATATTGCCAAGAAATTCGGCCTGCCAGCCAACCTTCCTCCAACTGTACTTTCGCTAATTAGTGCGGGCACAGTATTTACCGTGCTATATATGATATTCAATAAATATGCATGGTACTGGAAATATTTTTCTATATTTTTAAAAGTTCCAAACCTCAAAGGATCTTGGGACTGTAAAGGCTCATCACTTTCAGTGGATGGCGAAGAGATATACTCATGGGATGCTGAAGTTACGATTTTACAAAGTTGGGACAAAATACGAATCAGACTTAAAACCTCTCAATCTGGATCTAACAGTATTACGGCGGCTATAGTGCATGACGAGGCCGAAGGCTTTAGGCTGCTCTACAACTACAAAAATGACCCGAAGCTAGGCGAGCCGGAGTTACATAGCCACATTGGCTTTGCAGACATACTCTTCAGCAAAACATTAGATACAGCGGAGGGTGAATACTACAACGGTTATGGCCGGCAAAGCTTCGGAAAACTAAAACTTACTAGGAGCAAAAAATGACAGATATCAATCAGCGTTTATCTAGATTACGTGCTCGTAGAAACGGGACCGATCGCTTCGACCATATAGCACAAGACGCAAAGGATTTCATCAATAACAAAAGTAGAACAGCTGAAGCATGGGAACGCAGAAGCAAAGACAAACCTTCAACAACTTATGCTCTTGGTGCTATGCAGCCAGTTGACGCAGATTACACGAGAATCAGTTTAGAAACAGCTGAAAGAGTGCGCAACCAACTATCTACTCGCTTACAGACCGTCGGCATCCCTACTGAATATCGACTTCAAGGATCTGTTCCACTTGATGTCCATATTAGAGGTGTAAGCGACGTGGACTTGCTTACATTAAGGACCGATTTCTTTACATTCGATCCGGCAGGCATAGTTAGCATACGCGGTGGATATAACCTCTCATCTCGCAACTCAAAAGAGGTCCTGATTGAGCTACGAGCGCATAGCGAACGACAATTGAAGCTTGCATTTCCCGCAGTGAACATTGATTCATCCGGCGGTAAAGCCATCAAGCTTACCGGAGGATCACTTCCACGCCCCGTAGATGTAATTTCATCGCACTGGTTCAACACCACAGCCTATCAAAGCAGTAACACCGAACATGATAGAGCCGTAACAATTTATGATAAGGCGGCCGATATCACAATCGATAACTGGCCATTTACCCACATTAAATTGGTCAAAGACCTATGTGATACAACCGGAGGCGGTCTGAGAAAGGCCATAAGGCTTTGTAAAAGTGTGAAGGCAGATATCGAGGAAGACGGGAGAAAAGTTAACCTGTCAAGCTTCGACATTACAGCATGTATGTACCATGCCGATATGCAACAGTTTAGAAATGGCGTGGTATATGAGCTCGCGATACTGGCTGAGGCGCAGCGATTCCTGGACATTCTTTGGCAGGACAAAGCGTTCGCAAGGACGTTACGAGTCCCGGACAAATCAAGACTAATTTTTGATGACGAGAAAAAATTTGAAGGACTCCTTGCACTTTCCGCCGCAATGGATGAACTACTGATACAAGTAGCAAAGGAGAATAGTTTCCTTTTGGTTCTTAAAGAAAAACCTGGACATGCCGAGAGCCGGAATGTCTTGACGTCTATTTATGTGTGAAAATCTCTATGATAGACGCAAGCATTATTAAGCTACTTGAGTCGATATCCAAAAATTCCGGTTCATCATTCACCGGCCTGGGTATTATTTTTTATCGTGAATTAAACGCTTTACCCATATCTGCACTTGGAGATGAAAGTCTTTTTCAGACTAAACTTCCAATCGTTGGAGAGGACGCTATTGCACAGACATTAATGAAAATATCTCAAAAAGAATCTGACTGGCATGACGGCTTCCACCTTATTGAATACCCAGCCTTCAAACTAACGCACATTTGTCAGTACGTGGCTCCTAGTTTAGATCTGTTTAGCGAGCCATATCCAGGCGCTTTACCGGTTGGTGCTCGCCACAAATCAGCGATGGCGATGTCAAAAATAACATTCGTAGAGTGCACTGCTCTAATCAGCAGCACCAACTTTATAGAAATATTCTCGGATGGAGCCCGAAACTTAACATGCAGAACTTAACCTTATCCTCTAACGAATTATCGTCACTTAAAAAAATCTTTGGCACGCTAAGGAAACTCTGAAAAAAACTTTCTGATTTGGCAAAATACCGCGACCCCACCCACCGAGTTTCCCGATGAAGCAGA